>CAIPDP010000082.1 GCA_903863845.1 uncultured Mucilaginibacter sp.
AATTGTTGCCCCTGCATAGATCACCACATCGTCTTCAACTGTCGGAGGGCGTTGTGCGCCCTGCAGGCTTTTATGAACGAACAAAGCACCAAGCGTTACGCCCTGGAAAATTGTTACGGTGCTGCCGATGATACAAGTTTCACCAATAACTACACCCGTGCCATGATCTATATGGAAATGATCTTTAATAACAGCAGCAGGGTGTATGTCAATACCTGTGCTCGAATGCGCATACTCTGTTAAAATACGCGGTATTAGCGGAACGTCTAATTGATACAGTGCATGAGCTATTCTATAAAACGAAATAGCGTAAAATCCGGGGTAGGCTCTAACAACTTCAAACTCACTTTTCGAAGCGGGGTCACCAGCAAAAGTGGCTTCAATATCCATATTAAGCAAATTGAATATTTCAGGCAAGCCATTAAAAAAGTTTCTGGCAATTTCTTTATTGTTGTGATTTTGATGTCCCTGAGTTGCATCAAGTAAATCGCGAAGTTCCGCTTCAAGTTTTTGAAATTCCGCTTCCAGTTGATGAACATAGGTGTACATTTTGGCCGACTGTTCTGGAAATAACAGCCTGATCACTTGCAGCGCCCAATTCGCTATTTCTTTATTCGACGGAACAGCGTTGGTCATTCGCTGTTTATTCAGTATGAGCTGAAAAAACTCCTCGTTCATTATTAAAGGTTCTAAGGCGGTGGTTATTCTATAACTGTTCACAAGGTATAAAAAAAAGATAAATTAACGGTGTCTATTTAAAGTCAAAAAAGCAGGCACTGGCGTTGGCTTACTATTTGCGGTAAAATTTTGGTATTTAATTATGTTATTCAGGAACTGTTTTGCGCTAGATAATAAAGTTAGTATAGACATGATTTGGTTGTTAGTTTTTAGAATCATTTTGAACGGAATTAAGTCGTTTAATGTTGCAAATTATAGGTCGACAAAGCTTTTTTCTTCTATATACGTATTAAACGGTAACACGGATTTAAATGATTTATAATCAACAAATTAGTTCTGACTATTCTGAGCCCATTTTAAACAGTATCGATTGAATTTCAATTTGAAGAATTAAAAAAAATTAAAGCAGATTTTGATTTTGAGGGACAGCTGATCCAGTAAAAATGTATCGCCTCCTCAGCAAACCAGATCGCGTAAAAATACTTCCATAAATACCGTGTTTTTCACGGTTAATCTCGCTTTGCTTATTGATAACTTAGCTTATTATCTAAAAGTGTTATGGAAAAATGGGATTATTATATTTCTGGCATTTGGAAAGTGAAGTCCGATGATGGCGAATATATTTCTGATGTTTTCCTTCATTCTGCAGCTGAAGGTTTTGGCAAAGGTACAAAAACCAGCAAAGAGGAGGTTATCAAATTATTATTAACCGGGGCTGCTATTACAACCATTACCTGGAATTACCATCTGATCCAATGGCGTTATGGTGCCAGGGTTGAATTCGGAGAAGAAAATGGCCGATCCTGGTTGCAAACTATTCCGGGTGCCGCAACATTCGATGAATTGGAGAGTTCGATTCAAATGCAGTATATCCTCTCCGAATTGCCTGTTCCCAGCGAAAGTCGTTAAATTTTTATGATAGTTGATTGAGGACGTTCTTCCCTGGTGGAGGAACGTTTTTTTTATAATTATCGCTATCTTGCTGATGAACATTAAAAATGCTAAATGGTAAAATCGAAATTCAGGTGGTTGGCTTTTGTGCCGGTGTTGATTACTGCTGCTATCACTTCAGGTTTGGTTGGACTGGTATACATTTCATTCGATCCGGCTGTAGCATCCGTTTTGCCAATTTTCCTGATCGCTATTTTAATGGCAATTTTCGTATTGCTTTGGCTCATTCGAGGCGAAGCCCGAACCAAGATCATTGTTGCTGAACTAAATTTTGATAACCTGGTTATCAGGCGGTATTATGGACTATCGGGCCCAGTAACATTTTATTACCGCGACCTTAGCGGATTTACTATTTCCATTCTTCCGGCGTCTAATACGGCATACGAATACCTTTATATTAAGCAAGGCGACAAGAATATAGGAAAGCTGTCGGAATTCTATCATAGAAATTATGCTGAACTAAAAACCGAACTCAGATCCCGAATTAAAGATTTGGGTTACGTTGATTTTAGCTATAATAAAGAATTTAAAGAAATATTTATTTGATAGTGATAGGAAGGCTAAGCCCTGCTAAAGTTTTTCTTTCAGGCTATTATTATTTACTCAGCTCCAGGATAAATTGTTTGAATTTTTCACCGTTATAGTTGGCCCGGTTGAAATGACGAAATACAATTTCTCCTTTTTTGTTGATAACATAGGTAGAGGGTATACCCTCGGAATAGAAGAATCGTGGAACATGGGCATCGTCGCCTCCAACATCAGGAATACTATAGCCTTTTTCAAGGAGGAATCTACTTGATCTTGATAAGTCATTGTCTACATCGACCGCTAAAAAAACAATATTGGTATCATTTTTTAATTTTTGATAAAGTGAATTGATGGATGGTAACTCGGCAAGACAGGGAGGGCACCAGGTTGCCCAAAAATTGACGAAAACTACTTTGCCTTTTAGTTTTTTCAGGCTAATGTGCTGTCCATTGATGCTGCTCAGCTCCATTTGCGGTGCGGGCGCCAGTTTTTGATTTGACCGCAGATCAGGGATATCTGGATTAAAAAATCCCAGCATCATCATACCTGCAATCAACCAGGTCTTTGCGCTATGACTAAAAAATAGCAAAGCTACTACTACCAACATTAAAACTGTGCCGATTTGGGAGCGATTGAACTGCATTGGACTTACTAAAGCGTAAATATAGAACGATTTATACTTTTAATAGCCGCCAAAAAGGTACCGCAGATAAGGCACCTGCGGTTGTCGCAGTTAAGTATATCCATAAATGCTCGGTATGCCCCGAAACAATGGCAGGTGCAAACGACCGTGCAGGATTCATGGAGGCTCCGCATATAGGGCCTGCAAACATTGCTTCCAGAGCTACAAATCCCCCAATAGCAAGGCCTGCAAACATACCCTGTTCTTTACTGCCGCGAGCCACATTCAATATCACCAATACCAGGAAGAATGTTAGTATAAATTCAAGTACCAATGATTGAGTTTCAGTACCAGCTGGCAGGGTAGTGCCCAGTAAATTATTAAGCGGGAAAAGCATTTTTAAGGTGAAACTGGCTGCTACAGCTCCCGACAGCTGACTGACGATATATGGCGCAACCTCTCTTATCGGAAATTTGCCAGCCGCCATAAACGCGACACTTACAGCCGGATTTAGGTGGGCTCCTGAGATCTCGCCAAAAGCATAGATCATTCCCATAACTACCAATCCGAAACATATCGCAATACCCATATGGGTAATACTGCCATGGCTTTCCTGATCTATCACGATGGCCCCGGTGCCGGCAAAAACAAGGGCATAAGTGCCTAAAAATTCAGCAAGGTATTTTTTCATTTACTGGTTGATCTGGCTTTGTATAAAATTTTTGCTGTAATCCCGGATCAGGTCGCGAACCCTTCTAAATTCACTGATCACTTCCTCAGGGGTCCCTTTAGCTTTGGCCGGGTCGGGGAAATTATGGTGAAACCTTTTAAAATTGCCAGGTAAATAAGGGCAATTCTCGTTTGCATTATCACAAACGGTGATGACATCATCAAAAGGTATGTTCAGGTATTCTTCTACATTGTTTGAGGTGTGATTGGAAATATCTATACCATCTTCAGCCATCACTTGAATCGCTTTCGGGTTTACTCCGTGAGTCTCGATCCCTGCACTATAGATCATTGCTTTACCCTGTGCATAAAACCTCAGATACCCTTCTGCGATCTGGCTGCGGCAACTGTTGCCTGTACATAATACTAATATGTTTTTCATAGGATTTTTTTCATAACAATAGCTGATTGGGGGCAAACGAAACTGAATTCTGACGACCCCTGGACATCTGCCGGCACTTCACTACGTATAATTTGCAGGTAATTCTTTTTAAAAAAATAACCGGACGCCGTTTCAGTTAGCAAATAGATTGCTTTTATATTTTTTTCCTGAGCCAGATTTTCAATGCCTTGTACCAGCTTGCCAGCTATGTTTTTATTTCGATAAGTCGGTCTGACAGCAACCGAGCGCAATAAAGCGCTTTGCCCAAAGACCTCCATTCCGGCTACACCGATAAGCTCGTCTTTCTCTAAAGCAACTAAAAAGTTATCTAATTGCTCCGGCAGGTCGTCTGTCGGTAGTTTTTCTGTTGCAAGTAAGGCAATAGCCTTTGCCTTGTAATGAGTTGCGTTTGAAATGATCATGGTTTGATAATTCAAAATAGCTGCCAGAACAGCATGGGTTTCGATTCAGTTAACAGCAATTCAGAGGGCCGGAATATGAACCAAAAAAATCCCCCAGCTCCCTTTGCAATAATTGCCAGGCCTTTGTATCGATACAATAACATGTACTTACTCCAGAGATGGTACCCTGTATAAGTCCGGCATTTTTTAGTTCTTTCAAATGCTGCGAAATAGTTGCCTGGGCAAGGCCCAGATCATTAACCAACTCACCGCAGATACATGCGTTGGTTTTTATCAGCAATTGAAGTATGGCTATCCGCGCAGGATGTGCCAATGCTTTAAGCATGATAGCAAGTCTGTTTTGCTGACTGGTAAAAATTTCGGTTTTTGTCGCTCCCATATTAATCGCAATATTACGATTAAATTTAAAAACTAAAAACTAAAAACGAAAACTTTATATAAGAACAAATTTATAGGGTTGTTGATCCGAAAAGAAATTGATCGTCCTTAATGAAAATAATTCGAGGCTTTGACCGCTTTAGGGGAGGAATAAAGTAGGCTTAACTTTTTTTAGCTGTACTTTTTTTAGTTAAAAAATTGGCTGTTAACAATACTTTGGCTACTAATAAGCCGGTGATCACAAAGATATTGTAGAGCGTAGATGTATCGCTATCTGCTACTTTTGCCGTCTTGTTGTAAAATATAATGAGTATAAATACGCTAAATGGTACGATCAGCAAGTCAATTAAATAAGAAAACAATAATTGTAAAGTCTTGCCTTTAGCATATAGGTCGAGAATAAAACTATTGGCGAAATAGCAAAAAAGCGAGTAGATGATCAGCAATACGGCTAACTCTAAATTAAAGTCGGATATCGATCCTGATGAATAATATATCTTACTGAAATTTAAAATAAGAAATGGTAGCCAAAACCGCAGCATCGAGTATGATAAGATGCCGAAGAATAATGCAATGCCTAAAAGATGTAATAAATATTTGAGCGTAACAGAAGCCGTTTTATCTAATTGTGAATTTTTCATGTTCAAACATAATGATTTGTTTAAAAATTGGAACACTCTTTAAAAATTTCAAAGGGAGTCACCTTAAAATTGGCATGGCGAAAATAACAAATGCATTGGGGTGAAAATATATTTGCTGTCTAAAAATCAACTTTTTATGTTCCTGTGCGTATAAAACCATTTACTATCAACAACTAACTAATTTTTGTGGAGTTATCCGAATCGACAGAATTGTTGAAATTAATCATAGAGGGCACAAATGCCGGTATGTGGGATTGGGATTTTGAAACCGGTGAGGTTTTTTGGTCAGAGAACTTCTATGAACTTTTGGGATATAAACTCGGCGAGATCCCCGCCCAAATCGAAACGTTTTTTGAACTTTTGCATCCCGAAGATAAAGTTCTGCTATCAAATGCATTGGATGCCCATCTGAAATTGAAGGAACCCTATAGGGTTGAAGCAAGACTAAAAACCAAGAGCGGAATCTATAAATATTTTGAATGCACTGGCAAGGCTATTTTTGATTCAGGAAAACCTATCCGGATGGCTGGCTGCAACATCGATATTCACGAAAGGAAATTGCTTGAAAACAAACTTGCCGAAAGTGAATATTTGCTTTCGGAAGCCGGGCGCCTGGCAAGAATGGGCGGATGGGAGTTTGATTGTATCGCAAACAAAAGTATATGGTCGAAAACAGTTTATGATATTTATGAATTGCCCTACGACCACAATCTTGAATTTGTAAACCCTTTCAACTATTTTTTGCCCCCTTATGACGAAATTTTGAAAGAGGCAGTTGAGCAAATGTATAAATACGGTACCATATGGGACCTTGAATTGCAGATGCTAACTGAAAAGGGCCGGGTAATTTGGGTACGTTCATATGGTGAGCCGGTTTATAGCCCGGGTGGCGAACTGCAGAAAATGCGTGGTGTGTTTATGGACATCGAAAAGTACAAAACCAATGAACTGGCACTCAATCATTCCATTGAATTAATGACACAGAATAATTTGCAATTGAAGAATTTCACGCATCTTATTTCTCATAATATTCGTAACCACGCCAACAATATTGCAACGCTCACATCCTTCATTGATGAAACAAGCCTGGATGAAGACAATATCGATCTTTTCCGGAAAATTGAAAAGGTATCCCAGGGACTAAGCACTACTTTAGACGACTTGTCTGAAGCAATAAAAATACAGGAAACGGAACTCCATTCTGATATACTCTGTTTTAGCGAGGTAATTGACAGTGTACTCGGAGTGCTTGAATTTGACCTCGAAGCTAGTCATGCAACAGTTCAACGCGAGATTTGGACCGAAAAGGTTTTGTTTCCGCGTTTATACCTCGAGAGTATCATCATGAACCTGGTAACAAACGCATTGAAATACCGAAGCCCGGACAGGTCGCCTGAAATTACGCTACGTTCCTATACTGATAAGAACGACTGTGTGGTGCTGGAATGCCAGGACAATGGTTTGGGTATCGACCTTGAACTTCATGGAAAAAAATTATTCGGTCTTTACAAAACTTTCCATAGTGGCAAGGATTCACATGGAGTAGGGTTGTTTCTGACCAAAACACAGATAGAATCGCAAGGTGGCCAGATCACTGTTGATAGTGAACCAAATATCGGTACTACGTTCAAAGTAATATTTAGGCCGAAAGCCTGGCTTTAATTACTATTTATCTTCGTCTGTTTCAGTTACGATATTATTATTGTAATCGGTTTTAAAATGAATCGGGTATGCAGCAGCATCTTTTGGGTCGGTATAGATATAAACTGTATATTTTTTGCCAGGTACCAGTTTCAAAACGTAATTCTTGTTCAGCCCGAAGCCTTCTGATACCAGGAAACCGGGGTTGACGCGTCCGAAATAAATAATGGCATTGTTAGCATCGTTACTGAATCCTTCATACGTAACATCTTTTCCTGCGCCTTGAACCAATACTTTTTTAAAGGCCTGTCCGTCGGCTGCTACAATAGCTTTTCTGTCTTTATCAATGAAGGCAACATTTGCTTTTTTCGAACAGGAAATTGCCATTATTATTAAAAATCCCAGGAAAATAAAGTTCAGTTTTTTCATGTTTTGTTACTATACGACGAGTTTGTGCTGGCTCAACGATAAAGATATATCTTTTTTGGATTAATGAGATGCAAGTGTTAGATTGCGTCAAACCGACACGGCTTTCTTTTCCGATTTTTATGAAAAAGCACTTCAATTTCATTATTTGTGCCCTGTTATCAGCAGCTGCCTTTGGATTTTCCTTTATAAATGCCAACGGACCTCTTACATCTTTAACGATTGCCCGTACCGAAGCAGGCCTCGTTTTAGGCATCAAAAATAAAACCGGCGACATAACAGTATTTAAGGGTATCCCCTTCGCTGCTCCGCCGGTGGGCGATCTTCGCTGGAAAGCACCTCAGCCTGTAAAACATTGGACGGGTGTAAAAAAATGTGACGCCTTCGGTCCAAGTCCAATGCAAGCCAAACCAACTCCATTCATGGTTTACACTTCTGAATTCCTGATACCGGAAAAGCCGATCAGTGAAGACTGTTTGTACCTCAACGTATGGACTGGTGCAAAAAGTAAAGCCGAAAGGCGCCCTGTTTTTGTTTGGATTTACGGAGGTGGTTTTACCAGCGGTGGAAGTGCATGCCCTATATATGATGGTGAGGCCCTGGCCAAAAAAGGTGTGATCTTTGTGTCGATCAACTATCGGGTGGGGGTATTCGGTTTTTTTGCTCACCCTGAATTAACAAAGGAATCCAATGGCAAGGCTTCGGGTAATTATGGCCTGCTCGACCAGATCGCAGCTTTGCAATGGGTAAAAAAAAATATAGCTGCTTTTGGCGGCGACCCGAACAGGGTAACTATTGCCGGGCAATCGGCAGGGTCAATGAGTGTTAATGCTTTGGTAGCATCGCCTTTAACCAAAGGGCTCTTCAGCGGTGCAATTTCCGAAAGCGGTTCATTTACCGTGAATAACCCAACATTGCCTGCAGTTTCGCTCGAAATAGCGGAAGCAGCAGGCCTAAAAGCTGCGGATAAAGTAGGCGCTAAATCAATCGCCGATCTGAGGGCTTTATCGTCTGAAGATGCGTTAAAGAAACTTAGCGGTAGATATGCTCCTGTTGTGGATGGTTATGTTTTACCTGAGCCGATACCAGCAATTTTTGCGCATAACAAAGAGAACCATGTACCGGTAATAACCGGGTGGAATGGTGAGGAATTCGGTTCGGGGCCGGTAAAAAAGGAAGATTTCATAAAACAGGCCCAACAACAATATGGTGCCGATGCAGATAAATTTTTAAGCTATTTTCCTGCAAAAACCGACGAGCAGGCTACTGTTTCGGCCGGAAAGCTTAGTCGTGATATGGTATTCGCACTTTCAGGGTATAATTGGGCCAATATCCAAAGCGCCTATGCTGATGCCCCGATATACGTTTATAATTTCAACCGTAAAGTCCCGGCTTCGCCTGATTTTGTAAAATATGGCGCTTTTCATACCGGCGAGGTTTGCTATGTGATGAATAACCTGAAATTTTTAAATAACCGACCTTTCGGGCCAATCGATCATCAGTTGGCTAATCTGGCATCTGATTACTGGGTAAACTTTGTTAAAACCGGGAACCCCAATGGTATGGGTTTACCAGCCTGGCCCAAATATACAGCCAGCGAAAACCTGGTTAAGGTGTTTGATGCGGAATCGAAAAACGAAAAGTTAGTTGATAAAGATGCTTTGGATTTTCTATTGTCGAAGCTGGGGGAATAAATAAGCCTTTAAAACATTACTTTTGTCAGGGCTTAGAATAGCCCGGACATGATTAGAAATCTCCCGATCGAAAGCTTTATCCAATTGGATACTTCCATCCCCATAGTGGATGTGCGCACTCCTGCTGAATTTGAAAAAGGACACATCGTTGGGGCCTTCAATAACCCTTTATTTACCAATGAAGAACGGGTGCAGGTAGGCACCACCTATAAGCAACAAGGCCGCGAACAGGCTATTTTGCTTGGATTCGATCTGACAGGTTCCAAATGGTCGGGCTTTATTAAACAGGCATTGGAATTATCGCCGCAAAAGAAAATTGCGCTGCATTGCTGGCGTGGCGGTATGCGCAGCGGAGCTATGGCATGGGCGCTTAACCTGTATGGTTTTGAGGTTTATCTATTGGAAGGGGGCTATAAACAATACCGCCGATGGGTAATGGACCAATTTAATGTAGCACGCAATATTCTGATCCTTGGAGGCATGACCGGTTCGGGAAAGACACAGGTTTTGCACCGTCTAAAGGACCGCGGAGAGCAGGTGATCGACCTGGAAGATCTGGCACAGCACCAGGGCTCCTCCTACGGCACAATGAATAAACTGATTCAACCCAGTCAGGAACAGTTTGAGAATGAGTTGGCTGCCTGTTTGTATGCAACAGACCCGGAACATCATACCTGGATTGAAGATGAAAGCATTACGATAGGAAAGAGATTTATTCCGAAAGGGCTTTGGGAGCAAATGAGGGCGGCTACCATATTCAATATCAAGGTTCCACTGGAAAGTAGGATTGAATTTTTGGTTGAAGAATATGGCAGTTTGGATAAAGATTTCCTGATTGAATGCACAAACCGAATTTGGAAACGCCTGGGGCCTGAACAAACTAAAAACACCCTATTAGCCATCAACGAGGGCAGGATGGCCGATTTCATCAGGCAGGTGTTGGTATATTATGATAAAACTTATCGGACCGGCTTATCCAAACGTATAGCAGAAAATGTTCAGGAGCTGGATTGCGACGGAAACAACCCAAGTGAAAATGCTGAACTGCTATTAAACAGCTTGTCAAAATACCTCGCCAGGCCATTATTTACTGAATAAAATGATACAGGAAGAAATAAAGCTAACCCAATATTCACATGGTGCCGGCTGCGGTTGCAAAATCAGCCCGGCTATTTTGGATAAAATACTTCATAGCCCAATCCAATACCAACCCGACGTAAAATTACTGGTGGGCAATGATAAACGCGACGATGCAGCAGTCTACGACCTTGGGAATGGAACTGCCCTGATATCAACAACTGATTTTTTTATGCCTATTGTTGATGATGCTTTTGATTTTGGCAGAGTCGCCTCTGCAAATGCGATCAGCGATGTATATGCGATGGGAGGGAAGCCGGTTCTGGCAATTGCTATTTTAGGCTGGCCTATTGATAAACTCCCCGCCGCAGCGGCTCAGAAAGTTCTGCAGGGCTCAAGAGCCATCTGCGCAGAGGCGGGTATAAGTCTTGCAGGCGGCCACAGCATTGATTGCCCTGAGCCGGTTTTCGGCCTGGCAGTTACCGGTTTGATAGACATTGCAAATCTAAAACAAAACTCTACCGCAACAGCTGGATGCCGGTTATATCTGACCAAATCTCTGGGCGTAGGCATCCTCACCACCGCACAAAAGAAAGGTATTTTACAACCCAAGCATGCCTCGATCGCTTTTGACAGTATGGTAAAATTGAATAGTATTGGCGAGCATTTAGGCATACTTGACTATGTAAAAGCCATGACCGATGTAACTGGTTTTGGTTTATTGGGCCACCTGGCGGAAATGTGCGAAGGCAGCCAACTAAACGCCATCATAGAATTTGACAAAGTGCCTGTGATCGGTGCAGTAGACTGGTATCTTGAGCAGGGCTGTATTCCGGGCGGTACTGTCCGGAATTGGGCAAGTTATGGCGATAAGATACAATCATTAACCGAAACGCATAAGACTATTTTGGCCGACCCGCAAACCAGTGGGGGCTTATTAGTTGCCGTTGCCCATGGGCATGAGCACGAATTTGAAGGCATTTTGCGTGAGTATGGTATCCCGGAAGAAAATTGCAAAACTTTTGGCTGGCTCCAGGAAGCGGATGGTGGGAAATTGATCAGCGTAATATAAGGAACCGCCAGAGGGTATAAATATTTGTGTAAAATTCAAAATCCTTTAGCTTATTAATTAAATTAACTTTGCGCGAACAACATCGAATAGCCGAGTTATGGTCAATAATTATTTTTTACAAATACGCATAACATTCATCCTGCTTTTAATTATATCGAACCTAAACCTGCCGGCAGTTGCTCAGCAAACCAATAAGAAGCATCATCACGTCGTTGAAAAAGCGGATACCCTGACAGCGCCAACTTTTCGTTTCCATACCGTTATCATCGATGCCGGTCACGGAGGAAAAGATCCAGGCGCGCATGGTGCGTATGCCAAAGAGAAGAACGTTGCTTTAGCGATCGCAAAGAAATTAAGGGATGCATTAAAAGAACAGATACCCTCATTACATATTGTGATGACGCGTTCAACTGATAATTTTGTTGAGCTGCACCGCCGGGACGAGATCGCTGCTGAGAATAAAGGCGACCTGTTCATATCCATCCACTGTAATTCGTCGCCGCAAAAAGTAAGTACTGATTATGGCGTACTGTTATTGGTATATGGCTATCACCGCAAAGAAGAGCAATTGGAAGCTATCCGCGAAAACTCTTCGGTATACCTTGAAAAAGACTATCAAAAAAAATACAGCGGCTATGGCGCAAACGATGCCGTAAATACAATAATCTTAAGCGCATTTCAGCAGAAATTCCGCAAACAATGTATCCATTTCGCTGATATGGTTAATAAGGAGTTTAAAAATACGGATGGTCGTTATAGCCTTGGTGTAAGAGAGCAGGGTGTTTTGGTTCTACAACAAAGTGCCATGCCCGCAGTATTGGTCGAGACAGGCTATATCAACAACCCCAAAGATGAAGCCTACCTGACTTCACCCGAAGGGCAAGACGAGATTGTGCAGTCAATCACCCGGGCTGTAAAAAAATACAAGAAAGAATTAGAGGCTCAGCCCTGAATATTCCCCTGTTTATAAAATATCGCTTTATTTACCGTCGCAGGCATTGTTGTTGTTGATACTAAAATTTTAATTTTATATCAAATCATAAGCTGATGGAAAATTTTCAATCATGGTCGCGGCGCGATTTCCTGCGTGCAGGAACTATTGGTGCGGGCGCAATAGCATTTGGTAATGCATTATCGGCATTCAGGCCCAATGCTGATAAAAAACTCGGCATTGCTCTGGTCGGATTGGGATACTATAGTTTCGGGCAATTAGCACCGGCATTACAGCACACTAATAATTGTTACCTGGCTGGAATCGTTACAGGTCACCCATCAAAAGCAGCTGCATGGAAAAAGCAATATAATCTGCCTGATAAAAACATTTATAACTATGAGAATTTCGATCAGATAAAAGATAACCCTGATATAGATATCATATACGTTGTGCTGCCAGTTTCGATGCATAAAGAATATACTATCAGGGCTGCACAAGCAGGTAAACATGTCATCTGCGAAAAACCTATGGCACTTAACGCAAAGGAATGCGAAGAAATGATCGCCGCCTGTAAAAAGGCCGGCAGGTTGCTTTCTATCGGTTATCGTTTACATTTTGAGCCCCATAATTTAGAAGTCATGCGGCTGGGGCAGCAGCATGTTTATGGAAAAGTGACAGCGATCGATACCGGCAATGGTTTTAATTTTCAGGGGAATACCGACTCCTGGCGTCTAAAAAAAGCAATGTCAGGCGGTGGCGCGTTGATGGATATGGGTATTTATTCGATTCAGGGTTCGAGGTATACACTTGGACAGGAACCCGTTTCAGTAAAAGCCCGCCAGGAAAAAACCAGGCCCGACTTTTTCAAAGAAGTTGATGAAACGATATTCTGGGAGCTGGAATTTCCGGGAGGCTTTGTAAGCACCGGAAAATCGAGCTACAATAATAACTGGGGTTACCTGCACGTGGAGGCTGAGCATGGAAAATTCGGTCTTGAGCCAGCTTATGGCTATGGCGAAATAGAAGGATACACTTCGGCTGGCCCGTTGAAATTACCGCAGGTTATTCACCAGGCTCTTCAAATGGATGACTTTGCTGACTGTGTCAGGCAAAACCGGCAATCGCGCGTACCTGGTGAAGAGGGCCTGAAAGATATGAAAGTGGTTGATGCTATCTACCGCAGTCTGGATTCGGGGAAAAGGGAATTGATCATTTGATGCCTGTATGCGATCAGGCTATAATTATTTTTTTGCAACGGCAGCTTTCAGCGTTTCTTTGGTCTCTCCGCATTCGATCATTTGTTTACCCAGATAAGGATTTTTTATCGTCGTTGATTCGCTGAGCCAGTATTGTTTTGCCATCGGGCAATATTGCTGGTACAAAGGTTGCTCATTTTGTTTAAAGGCTTTTAGCAATGCATAAAAATTGTTTGAAAGTTTTCCAAAATGTTCGCGCTGGTGGCTGATGCTGGTTGATTCGCCAATATGCTCGCCATCAAAACGTAATTGCTCGCTGTACTTTTCCCAGGCAGATTTTTGATTCGACAAAAGCGCGGCAGCAGGTATGTTTTTAAGTGCATCTGTAAATTTTTTCGCGGCGACATTTGCGGCTTTACTATTGTCAGCAGCCAAAGCATTCTTTATTTCTAAATAGTTTTGCACTACCGCGTTAAAGGCTGTCTTAAAGTCAGTGGCTTTTGCAGTAAAAAAGGTAGCAATGAGCAGCAAAGCCATTATAAATTTTATCGCTTTCATAGGAAAATTTACTTTTTTGTAAAGATAGGCTTATCTGCAAAATGGGCAAACATAAATCCCACCGGCAAAATAAATCTATTATTTTTGCCGACATGCAAACAATACCTGGCTCGCTAAGAAACAAATTCGACAGTATAATATTCGACCTGGATGGAACTTTATGGGACTCGACCGGCAACGTAGCCCTGGCCTGGGAAAAGGCCCGTCAGCAGGTTGCGTTTGATGTTGAACCGATTACCCGCGAACGGGTACGCTCGATAACCGGAATGGCATACGATATCATCTTCGAGGTATTGCTTCCGCATATGGATCTGCATCAACGAAATGAATTTAAGGCCGCCTGTGCTAAAAGCGAGATAGATACTTTAAATGAGATTGGGGGCGATCTTTATCCGCAATTGGAGGAAACGATCAGGTACCTGTCTGAACGGTACAAACTTTATATTGTCAGCAATTGCCAGAGCGGCTATATCGAAACCTTTTTAAGCCATTGTCCGGTTGCCGATCATTTTCTGGCTCACCAGTGTTATGGAACCAAAGGACAACCCAAAGCTGAAAATATCAAAGACATTGTCAGGGATCATGGTTTGCAACGGCCTGTATATGTAGGTGATACCGTGGGCGATCGCGATTCAGCAACGAAGGCTGGTGTGCCCTTTATTTTTGCTTCCTATGGATTCGGTAAACTGGACGAGGGTTTTATTGCAGAAATTGATAACCTGGCAGGATTACAGGCTGTACTCTAAGAATTAACATTCCGAGATCACCGGGAATTGTTTCACATACAGATCCTTTTCGAGCACGTCGAGCATGAATCGGGCTGTATTTAAACGGCTGATCGTTAATCCGGGTTTGGGTTTGTTGGCCAGTGTCACCCGGATAGCTTTTTCTTTTTCTGAATTGGTCAGGCCAACCGGGCGAACAATGGTCCAATCGGTGTCTGAAGCTTTTAGCAGTTCTTCCTGTCGTTCGTGGTCGATATAGGGATAACGGATATTGCTATGATCGATTAGCCAGCGGAACCAGAAAGGAATGTCTTTTCTGGTTTCTGATACTCCCCATGCGGTTGTGATCACTATTCTTTTTACACCACTGCCAACCATGGCTCTTAATATATTTTTTAGCGAATATGACATGAATTCGCGGCTGGTACGCAAGGCGGCCCAGGGAAAATCAGAGGTTCTTGAAATATTTAGTGCACTTATTACAGCATCACATTCTTTGATCGCATCGGCAACAATAAATTGGTTGAGCGGGGTTCCTTCAAAAACCTTTAAAAGTTTAGGGTCTGTTTTTAAACGGTATTCATGACTAACCAATACATTTACCTGGTGACCGCGTTTTAAAGCTTCATTAACAAGTATCCGTCCTAATCTTCCTGTTGGACCCAGTATGAGAATGCGCATTATGAGGCTTAGTTTCTTGCAATAATAATCATTAGTCGAGATATTCAACTAAATTGATTATTTATTAACAATGTATGATGAGGTAGAAGTCAAAAGGTTCTATTAACCTGCAGCCAGCAGGGGATTTTTTACTTCTTTATCAAAATTTTCCATCATCAATACAGCTGCTCCGATCAACTCTGCATCAAATCCGAGTTCCGAGATCAGCAATTCGGTGCTTTCAGCCAAACGGGGGATACAATATTTATGCAATGCTTGTTGAATAGGTGCCAGTAATATTTTTCCCGACCGGGCACCTCTTCCACTCAGTACTACAGTCTTTGGGTTCATTATATGGATCAGGATAGCTATTGCTTTGCCTATTTTATATCCGGCATCGCTGAGCAATTCAATCGCAAACTGGTCGCCGTTGCCCGCAGCATCCATAATAGCTTCACCCAGTTCTTTTGATGGATAAGCATCCGATGTTTTCAAACTGGTTACACGCCCGGTTTTGATACCTTCGATCGCTTTTTGGGCAACAACCATCATAGAAGCAGCTGTTTCAAGGCAACCGCGTTTCCCACAGGCACATAATGCATCGTCTTCAGAAAGCGGTATGTGGCTAAATTCACCTGCAAGGCCATTATGGCCACGATATATCTCCCCTTTTACGATCATGCCCAGGCCAATTCCCCAACCCAGATTCACAACCATTACATCTTTTTGCGATTTAGCGATCCCGAATTTTTGTTCGGCCAATGCGATCAGGCTTGAGTCGTTATCGATGTAAGTTGCAAGACCGGTTTCATCGCTAAGATATTGGGTAAGGCTCTTATTGCCAGGATGCAGATAGGTGTAATTTATTCCTTCTACCACATTTACAAAACCTGGCATACCGATCCCTATTCCGGCTATCCGTTCTTTTGAAACAGGTGCCTTGGCTATGTAACGGTTGATGTTGTTTACGAGTACTGTTAAGGCACCCGGATTGTTTTGTAATTGCAGATCTATTGATATCGATTCGGCGATAGGGTTATTAAAAAGGTCAAGTAACTGAATTCGGGTCGATAATTGGTCCATAGCAATAGCCAGGATATAGATCGCATCAGCTTTAATAGAATAAAGCAACGGACGGCGGCCGCCGCTTGACGGGGCATAACCCTGTTCGACAACAAATCCTTCGTCAATTAATTCGTTGATCGCCTTGGCAATTGAAGGGATGCTTTTATCAAAAAGATCACTCAATTCAGCACATGACATGGCCTTATCAAAATAAAGTCTTTTGATGATCATGTTCTTCAATTGCGAGCCCTTTATTGCGCTCTTCGGTTTAATTTCCATCCCGGTTCAAATGGTTTGACAAAACAGCTGAATGTGCTGCCGTCACTTTTTAAATTATTTATAAAAGTAATAAATAGCTAACAAAGTACAAGTGATTTGTTCGAACTAGCGTTTAAATGGGAAGCAGGCACTTTAATGCAAAAAAAAAGCGATACCCGAAGGCATCGCTTTTTAGTTATTTTATAATTGCTTAGTTCGCTTTAGCAAATTCGCCTGAAGCCTTAAAAGTAACTTCGTCGCTCAACATTGGTGAACCAAATTTGCTGCCAAAATTGAAATCAGAGCGTTTGATAGTACCGGTGATCTGGAAACCAGCATCCGGTGCTTTGCTCATAGGATTGGTGATAGTGCCGCGATACCACAGCTCGACAGTAATTGGTTTTGTAACGCCAGCCAGAGTTAAGTTACCGGTGAGGGTAAAATGCCCGGCGCTGGTTGGGGTGATAGAAGTGCTGGTGAAATTTACGGTTGGGTTTTTAGCAATATCAAAAAAATCAGGGCTTTTGATATGATTGTCCCGGGCGTCAACACCGGTAGTCACTGAAGCCGTTTTTGCGATGAAAGTGAATTTTGCGTCACTGAAATCAGGCTTTGAAGCAGTGATCGTTGCGTCAAATTCTTTGAATGTTCCGTCTACATCCGATACCGCAAGGTGGGTAATAGTAAAGGTTAAATGTGAATGTGCCTTGTCAACATTCCAGCTTGACTGTGCAAAAGTGGCTGTGCTAAATAGCGCTACTGCAACTAATAATAATACTTTTTTCATTTTTTGTTTTTAGTGGTGATTATAAACTTGTCAGCAAAAATAATAAATGTATGTTTAAACATGTAATTATTTCGTCTGCCTATTGTAAAAAAAATGGCAGCGAGCAAGTTTAGTAAAAATATGCGATATGTCCTATTGAATTAGTCGATGTTTTCGAGGGTCATTATAGTACCATTGAGGGAAAAGAAATGGTCGGTGGTCGGGCAGGGAGCAATGTCAACCTGTCGGTTTGCCAATACAGTATTATGCAAATTCCAATCGTCCATATCGATCAAGCCAGGTTCAGTTTGGTAATGGCTGTCACTATTGGGGCATTTAACAATATATTCGCCGATCTCGACCATCGAGATGATAGGGCGGGCACCGCAGTATATACATGAGGCGCAGGAAACAGAAGATGGAATTGTTATAAAGCCACGCATAATGGCTATTATTACGAGAGCCGGCCACAAGAAGTTGCTTATAATAAGTTCATATCAACCTTAGCGTAATACTGCAACATAGCCTGATAGTGGCTTTATACCAGCCAATCCGGCGTCGATCCGATAATAATAGGTGCCGGCTGGAACCAACGAACCTTTGGATGTTCCGTCCCAGGGTTTACTATAACCCCTTGCCTGAAATACAAGATTGCCATATCTCGAATACACCGATACCAGGCAATTAGGGTAATCGGCCAACTGCGGAATATTCCAAAGATCATTAACGCCATCTCCGTTTGGCGTAAAAGCATTGGGTATGGTTACGTATTGCAACGATGGTAAAATTGTTAGCGTACCCGATACATAATTAAAGTTATAGTTAGGTGACGAGGCTCCATCAACATCGATGGGGTATTGCCCTGTTGTTGAATTGTTGGTAGCCAGAGTACTACCTGTCGGAAGTGCAGTAAGTTGTTCTGGCTGATCGCCGTTTTTAAATCCGCTATAGGTAAATGTAAAAGAAGGATTTGGAGTGCCCTGCGCTTTGGACAGGTTGTTGGCAATAATAGTTAGCAAAGCCTTATTGACGATACTGGTAGGTACTGCTACATTTACGTCGGCTGTACCGGTACTTGAAAATACCAGGTTTCCTGAATAGTTATTGCCTGCAGGCGTAATTGCTGCAAGTCGCAAATAAACCGAAACAGGCCCGCTTGAACCTGTGCTACCTGCACTAACGCTACTGCTAAAAATGTTATTGTCGGTACTTACTTCAAAGCCAAAAGGTGCCTTAATAACCACAGAAGCTAAAAGGTTTGCGCCTGTTAAACTGATACTTTCCTCCGCAGAATTTGTTCCGTAAGTTGTGATTAGCCCTTTTAAAGTACCCGACACAGATATCGATGGCGGCGGTACAGGTTTTACAGTTATCGAAAATGTTACCGGGTTACTGCCGCAACTCAGGTTTGCGTTCGCGTTTGCAATGACGGTTATGGTTGCTTTAATTGGGCTGCTGCCATTATTGATACAGGTAAATGCCGGTATATCCCCGTTTCCACTGGCGGCTAAGCCAATTCCGGGTGTATCGTTGGTCCAGATATAAATTGTCCCGGTACCGCTGAAATTAATGACAGGAATAGTAGCACCCGAGGTTACCTGTATATTGGGTATGGAATTTACTGATGGGATCGCAAATACGGTTCCGGACACCGCAACATTTTGATCGGCAAATCCCGGTGTAGATAAAACTACGTTACCTGAAATGTTTCCGGAAGCAGTTGCCGATGAGCGAACATAGATGATGGTGTTATTGACAATGCCACCGGATTGAGGAATATTTAAGTTATTACCAAAACCCACGTTTTCAGTAAGGGATATTTCAAACCCTGGTGGGGCATTTGCAGTTATATTTCCTGTCAAAGTATTGCCCGAAACTGTAAATTGCTGAATATTAGGAGATGATGAAGCAGTTCCTGCACAAGCCATTATTGTGCCATTTACAGAGCCTGTGCTTATACCGGGAGAATTGGTAGCCGGGTTAACAGTTATATTAAATATTACGGGTTGACCACTGCAACCGCTGGATGAGTTGCCCGGTGTCACAGTTACTAGGGCTGAAATAGCGGTACCGCTGCTATTTACAGGAATAAAAGAGTTGATATTCCCGGTGCCATTTGCAGGCAGACCAATTGCAGTATTACTGTTTGTCCAGGTGAAAGTATTTGCTGTGCCCGAAAAATTTATGGCTGAAGTTGGATTTCCAGCAGTAACAACCTGATTAACAACATTGTTGACTACCGGCAAAGAATTTACCGTTCCGCTAACCGTAACCGTACTGGGCGATGCACCGGTTGTAGTTATGGTGATATTCTCTGATGGGCTTCCTGTAGCCGAAGCGGCCAAACGAACATATATTGTCGTACTGATTACGGTGCCTCCATTTTGCGGAAGATCGAGGTTGCGAGAGTATCCGCCTATCGCGGTAAGTGAAATATCAAAATCTGCCGGAGGAGTCAGTATGATGTCGCCGGTTAACGCGGTGCCTGCTACTGTAAACTGACCGATATTCGGGCTGGATGAAGGTGAGCCCTGGCAAGCAGTTATTGTTCCGGTTACAGAACTGGTTGTTACAACAGGTACAATGTCATCCACCTGAATATTGACCACCGTACTGCTGCCGCCGCTAATATTATAGGCGCTTATCGTATAATTAGTTGCTGGCGACACCGCAGTAGGCGTGCCACTGATGGTGCCGGTTGTATTATCAAAATTAAGACCGGGTGGCAATGGTTTATCAATTGTATAGCCAGAAACATTGATCTTGCGGATCTGGCCACCGTCGGCAACAAAAAGGTTACCGCTGGCATCCATAGTAATATCGCGCGGGTCAGCGAACTTAACCGACGTCAAAGGGTAACCATTAGTTGCCCCCTGTTGGCCATCTCCGGCGAATGTTGTAACAACTCCGGCCTGTGTTACTTTTCGGATACTGAAATTACCCTGATCGGCAACAAATAAGTTTCCTGCCGCATCAATTGCTATTCCGCCCGGATTTTTAAAGCTTGCAAAAGCTCCTGTGCCATTTTGAAAACCCGATCGTCCGCTACCTGCCAGCGTGGAAACGTTACCCGTCTTGCTAATTTCGCGGATAGCATTATTGCCGGTTTCTGAAAAGTATATGTTTCCATTGGCATCAATAGCCATATAAACGGGGCCTGAAAGCAAAGCAGAAGTGCCCTGACCATCGGAAAATCCGGCAGAACCGGCGGTTCCGGCTATAGTAGAAACCATTCCGTTGGGTGTGATTTTTCGAATGATATTGGTGTTAAAATCCGAAACATACAAATTTCCCGAGCCATCGAAGACCAGGCCGGCAGGCTGATTAAAACTGGCGATAGTCGCAGGACCGTCGGCGGAACCCCGGGCTCCAGAGCCGGCATAGGTGGTTACGAGGCCGCCGCTTGTTATTTTGCGGATAAGGTTATTTTGCTGGTCAGCGGTATAGATATTGCCGTTGGCATCGGTAGCTACCTGACCTGGGTTGTTGAACAATGCCGCCGAACCCTGCCCATTGCTGTTGCCCGGCACATTTGCCTGACCAGCGATGATGGTAAGCACACCATCGGGGGTAATTTTCATTAGTCGCTGGCTATTGTCGGTAACATACATATTTCCGGCACCATCAGGCTTAATACTATTGATAAAACCGAAAGTGCCGCCGGTACCGGTACTACCGGCGAAAGTTGAAACTCCATAGGATTCAGGTGGTACAGTACCGCCTGTATTGGTTGGGCTTATTGGCGTAATGTTATTCCCAACCTTGTAAATCTCGGGGGTTGGGTAGCTGATTTGAGGTGCCTGGGCAAAAGCAGTAATATTACTATCGAAAATAAAGACAGTCAATAGGATCGATAACAACTTATGCGGCCAAAACCTGTTCATCTAAAGAAATAATATTATAGCGGAATTTAAATTTAAGAAATAAAAATTGATTAAAACAGATGGCTCGTCCTGTCTAAATCGTGTGTCGGCTTTTTCCAATATTTTTTTAAGTAAATGATTGTATTTATAGGCTATAGGGTGTCGACTGTTTTACCGGATAATTGGCGTTAAATTCATCTGCAAAAAACAATTTGACCTGTATTTACTACAAAATGATCAGTCTTTAATGTATTGTATGGCTCAAAAAGAACCATAAGCCTCTGGCATGGTATTAGACCTTTCAATAGGTAACAAACAAAATTTCTATCATGAAAAAGTATTTTTTTAGGTTAATAGCCCTGATCATTTTGGCTTCGGCTATTTCGAGCTGTTCAGTTGAATACCGTGCGCATCATCATCATATGGATCACGATGACCACAATGACCACGACGATCATAGTCGCGATCATAATTAATGGGGCGGGTATTTGTTAACAGGTATTGGTTATTAGGTATTGGGTAATAGGTAACAGGTACCTGTTATCTGGTATTGGTTATTAGTGTCAGGGTATTTGATGTCAGGTATCGGGTATTAGTTATTAAATAACAATTCCCTAATACCCAATACCTAATACCCGATACCTGATAACCAACACCCTATTTATTCTTCGTTACTAACACCCAATCCACCAAAACTATCGCTTTGCCGGCTTTGATCTTATCCACAGTTGCCTGGGATAGACCGTAGTAGGGAGTAGTGAACTTGTTAACGGCATTAGGATAACCGCCGCCCAGGGCAAAGTTAAAGATCAGGAATTTTGGATCATCGAAAGCCCATCGGCCATACTTTTCAACCATTGGGCGGGTAACGGTATAAGTAATAATGCCATCGGTTTTAAATATCAAATGTTCTGGTGTCCAGTCAACTGAATAGGTATGCCATTGATCAACTATTTTATGATCCGGAAAATGATGGCGATAAACTAATGGTGTATTGCCAAAATAATTTGGTCCATGCAAGGCATTGCTGATCCAGCTGGAATCACCTACGGTCTCCATGATATCAATTTCGCCGCAGTCGGGCCAGTTACCTTCTCCAAGTGCCCAAAACGCAGGCCAAAGTCCTGCACCCGAAGTAATTTTCATTCGGGCAGTAGCTGTGCCATAAGTAAATTCAACCTTTTTTGACGAGTTGATCCTGCCGGAAATAAAATCATATTTATTATTTTCCTTGCTTTTGTAACCCGGCTGATAAATGGTTTTAATAACCAGTGCGCCATTTCGTGCGCCCTGCGCTGCTTTGCCATGAACAAAGTACAATACCGCAGATGAGTCGACATAAGCTTGTTGTTCGTCATTGACAGTTGTGCCGGTTATTTCAACGTTCCACTTACTTCGATCGAGCTTCGGGCCGTTAAAGTCGTCAAAAAATACGGTGTCGGCTTTTTTATGCTGGCCAAAACAAAGAGTTGAAAGCAACAACAAAGAGAGTTGCGCAATAATAGATCGTTTCATCATTTAACGGGTGATATAATTATAAGTGACATAAATTGTAGTGAGGTAGGTCTTTATGGTAGCTTTCAGCGGGAAGCCGTCGGCATTGTAAATGTAGGTGAATGTATCAGCATCTCGCTCCACAACATTGTTGATCAGGGTACTGGGGTTACCAATGCGTACTACATACATGAAGAAATAGTTGTTTGCCGATGACTCAGAAAAAGGGTTTCTCTGATTGTCATAGTCAAACGAAGTTTGTCTATCAATAGTGTACGACCCATCGTTGGCAATTGCCTGGGTAGTAGATAAGTTGCCATTGTTGTCGTAGCCAAAAGTTTGGCTACCCGAATGTTTAGTTGCTATCTCGGTTAATTGGTGTTTAGCATTGAACGAAAAATAAGCCGTATCTGCTATATCGTTGGCGCCAGGTCCGTGGAAATAATAGCCTATCGTGTCGCCTTTATAAAAAAAATCAAATTCTATGATCAGGTTGTTGCTGCTGTCAAATTTGCGTGCGGTAGTTACACGGTTCTGGTCATCATAGTTGATCGCAAACCTGATGAGATTGGCTTGTGATCCATCGGTAATTCCGGTAATACGATTTTTTGCATCATAAGTGTAATTCGCCGTATCAATAGGATAACCATCCTCCCGGTCGTCAGTAATTTGCTGGCTCAGTAAATAAATTTTGGTATTTTGATAATCCCTTTTACAGCCAGCGAAGATGCACAAAGCGACTAATAAGCTATAAATAAGTACTTTTTTCATCATTTCGTCAGATCATTTTACCACTAAAGACAAAAGGGACTGAAAAGGTAGTAAATTTTTCGTTATTGTACCCGGGCCTATTTTACATTAAAATTACCAGGGCTTTTTTAAATTGCCCTCCTTATTCATTTTTATGCACGGTAGCGCTATTTTAAAAGTATTTCTGTTTATCGCGGCAATCACGTTGTTGCTTGATTGGTATGTGTTTAATGGCCTGCGTACGTTGGTGCAGGACTGGTCTTCGCAGCGCCTAAAGAATGCCGTCTTGTGGGGGTTTTTAACCCTATCTATCGGCACAACCCTTGTATTTTTAATAGGGATGAGCAGTTTTAGAACCGCTCGTGGTATGACACCTTTCCATGAATGGGTGCTCAGCCTTTTTCTTGTTTTTTTAGTTACCAAGCTTGTATTTTCTATCATTTTGCTTTTAGGCGATTTTGGTCGTCTTCTTTATGGCCTTGGTAATCGATTGTTGCATAGTGGTGCCAGGAAGGACCTACCCTTTTTTCCGGCAAGGCGCAAATTCATCAGTGAGATCGCAGTGGTGGTTGCGGCAGTGCCGTTTAGCGGTTTGTTATATGGTATGTTTAAAGGTAAATACGATTACAAAGTTTACCGTGAAACGCTTTTTTTTGACGATTTGCCGGAAGCCTTTGATGGATTCACCATCACACAACTTTCCGATATCCATTCCGGAAGTTTTGACCATACGTCGGCGGTTCAGCGGGGTATCAACATTGCGAAAGCACAACATAGCGACCTTTTTGTTTTTACCGGCGACCTGGTGAACAACGCGGCATGGGAAATAGAGCCTTATATCGACCTGTTCAAACAAATTAAAGCGCCATTCGGGCAATTTTCTATTTTAGGTAACCACGACTATGGAGACTACATTCAATGGGATAGTTTGCAAGAAAAAGAAGCTAACCTTGAACAACTGAAAGCTCAGCACAAAAAACTGGGCTATCGCTTATTGCTCGATGAAAATTTAGAGTTGGAGAAAAATGGTCAAAAAATTAGCCTGGTGGGTGTCCAAAACTGGGGCAAAGGATTTATTCAACTTGGCGATCTGGATAAAGCCTTAAAAGGTGTAAATGAAAATGCCTTTAAGATATTACTCTCGCACGATCCGACACATTGGGTAGAGAAAGTACGCCATCATAAAGCTAAAATCCAACTTACACTATCAGGGCATACCCATGGCGCGCAATTTGGCGTCGAAACGGCAGGCTTACGTTGGAGCCCGGTAAAATACATATATCCCTACTGGGCTGGTCCGGCATCCTATAACGGACGGCAACTTTATGTTAACCGTGGTTTCGGTTTCCTCGCATTTTCCGGAAGGCTGGGCATCTGGCCTGAGGTTACGGTGTTGACGTTGAGAAGGAGGGTTAATAGTTAACTGGTATTCGGTATTAGGTATCTGGTATTAGGGTAAAAAAATTATTTTATCAATGACATAATAATTGTTGAATAGCTAACCGATGTGAAAATCAACCGATACCTGGTACCTAATAACTGATACCTGTTAACCATCCATTAATACCAAACCAAACTTTCCGCCTTTTCAACAAGTTCGTCCAGGTTGTAGGGTTTAAATATTATATCATCGCAACCTAATACCGAATAGTCGATAGCGTCGTACAGGTAAGCCGTTGATAGTATGGTTGGGATATGTCCGAATGATCGGCGCCATTGAATTTGTCTGCAAATCTCCTCGCTGGTATGGCCGGCCATGTTGAAGTCGAGAATAAAAAGATCGGGATCGAATTTTTGGGCGATGTTGATGATGTTTTTTCCGTCTGAAGTGACAAGCACCCTGAATTGTTTATAGAAAAACTCGCGGTTGCAACTTGGGGGCTCCTGGCCTTCTTCATCCAGGATCAATATGCGCTTAATCATGATAATTTGATTTTTATTTGCCTTAAAGGATTGTTGTGATAATATCGATTTACTTCGTTTATTATGATTTTTTGACTGCGATCATTAGCCAAGGTTTAATCAAATCAGAATTTTATTGCTGATCTATAGCATTTTAGGGAATTTACCTAAACAAGATAGGAGCCGGAAAACCAACAATGTGCCAGAGCAGACTAAACGTTGCTAATGGCAATGGCAAGAATTTCTAAATAAGTTAGGCCTGGGCTCTTACCGGTACAAAATGATGGACCTTGCCCAGCAACTCTTCCAGGCCGAAGGGTTTAGCTATGATATCGTCACACCCCATCATCGTGTAATCTATGTCGCGATGGAAGTATGCTGAGGCCAGTATAACCGGAACATGCCCGAAAAGCGGATGCCATTTGATTTGCCGGCAAATATCTTCGCTGCTTTGACTATTGTATTTGTAATCTAAAATAAAAAGATCGGGCCTGAATATTTTGGCGATTTCTATAATGTTCTGACTGTCAGAAGTGACCAATACCTGGAATTTTTCGTAGGACAGCGTTTCCTCGATAACGTCAAGTATATCCTGATTATCATCTAAAACTAAAATGCGGTTTAACATAAAAATAGTGTTGTGATTTTTAAATAGGGGTTTGTTAAATAAATGCTGATGCGATAGAAATTTTCGGATGCTTTGATATTTATTTGACTTAATAACGGTGATATAGTTTAGTCTGTTTCAATTGCAGATGTTAAAATATGTTAACGATAAATGGGCCAGATTTTTTTTAAAGTATAACTTTGGCCGTTCGATATGAAAAAGAGACCCAATTTTAAAACCTATTATTTTACGGCCATATTCATTGGTATAGCAGTAGGGATTTATACGGAAGACAAATATATAGGCTTCTTATTAGCCATTGCGCTTATGTTAGCGGTAGGTGGCATTAAACAACGCTATGAGCAAGGTGCAAGGCAATAAAAAAAGCGCCCTGTAGGGCGCTCTCTCAATTTAATTGGCTAATTATTATCTAACATGTGCAACTGGATGTTTAATCCCAGCTGCCCGAGCAGCTCTTACGTCTTTCTTTAAATCTTTTTTGTCAGCTTTCAAGTCTTTTTGAGCAGCCTGCGCACCAGCCAGGTCTCCATTTTTTACATCTTTTTGTTCAGTTTTTGCATCAGCCTTCACATCTTTCAAATCTGCTTTGATATCTTTTTCATCGGCTTTTTTAATTTCTTTATCGGCTAGTTTTACAGGGTGTTTAACACCTTCACTCTTTAAGTTCTTAGCATCGGCTTTGATATCCTGTTTGTCGGCTTTAGCGGCAGCCAGGTCTGTTTTTGCAGCGTTCAGGTCACCTTTATTGATCGCTTGTTTAGCTTCAGCTTTTTTGTTGTCATAGGCTTTTACATCCTTGCGGAGGTCTTTCATTTGTGATTTAACTTCAGAACCTGTTGCCGGCGTGGTAGATGCAGGGGTCGGGGGAGTAGTGGTTTGGGCAAAAGCAGTTGAGTAGCAAATGATAGCTGCTGCTATAAGGCCAATCGTTTTTGTAATTTTCATGATCGTTTTTAATTTTTATTAGTTATAAGTTTCTTTGTTTTGTGAGTTTATGACCGGGTTGATATCCAATGGTTTAATACTTCCCCCAAAAAAAAATTATTTGTTGAACAATTAAACCGTTGCTACGTACTACGGTCTATTGAGTTCAACTTAGCCCACAATTGATCTATGACTAAAAGATTTTACTTCCCGGCAGTTTTTTGCCTGTTATTAATGTGTTGCAAGTATGCCTATTCGCAAACTGCCTCGGTAGACACCCTGGGTGACTTTAAAAGCGAAAAAAAGGCGTCCCTGAAAATTGGGTTAAACTATTTGAATAATTCAGTTTACCTGGGGCGCGCAGATACTGTAAAAACACCCATAGTTGAACCTTCTATTAAATATACTTTCAAATCGGGGATCTATTTTAACGGTAACGTACAATTTGTTCCAAACAGAGCAACTAATAAACTTGATGGGGGCAGCTTTGGTGCAGGATACGATTATGATATTAGTGAGAATGCCAGTGGAAGTGTTTCATTTACAAAACTGTTTTATAACGCAACCAGTACACAGATCGGTTCATCCATCAGCAGTACGATCAACGCAAATATTGATTATGATATCGCCGATATTATTACCCCATCGCTTAGTATCGATTATAATATATTGAAACAGGGTTTTAACAGCGATATACTCATTAACTTTGGCATATCCCATGATTTTGCCAAAGAGGGAATATTCGGTAATGACGATTTAGGTATATTTTCGCCAACCGTAACCCTAAATGCAGGTACGCAAAACTTTTACGACGCTTTCCTCACATTAAAGAAATATAAGCTGACCGCAGCTGGCAAAGCTAAAAAGGCGGCAGCAACAAAGACTTTGGCAGCACAGGATGCCAAACTGGCTAAATTTGAATTACTCGACTTTGAATTTGCCGCACCAATTGAATACAAAACAGGGCCCGTTCTTTTCAGTTTTACACCAACCTATGCCTTTGCTGAAAACAAACTGCCAGCCAGCATTAGCAAGGGAATGGTGCCAACAACAAGCGGAATTTTCTTTTTTGAGATCGGGGTATCAGTAAAATTTTAACAGATTGCACTGCGGGTAGTTAATATTTGTTAAAAGTTGTTAAACCTTTGTAATTGATAGCCGATTAAATAAATAATGGCGGATATTTAGGTATTGAAAAAACTTTACCTCATTACCATGCTACCTATTACGATCAACAGCACTCGACGCTGGTTGCAGGGCGATTGTTGCGATGATTCCTCATTGGCGAATTTTGCAGACCAATATCTATCGGACTTTCGGACTCCCGATAACTATCGGGATACGGACCTTCAGACTATCTCATACTTTTTTCCTAATTTCGGTGCGCGTTGTTAAAAATTGTTAAGCAACCAAAAAATAAACGATAAAAGCGGATATTTGCCCCCGCCAAAACAATACCTGGTATCCCATGGAATATAAAAAAACCAATAATCTTTTAGGCTGGCTTTGCTTCGTCATCGCCTCAATCACGTACATCAGCACACTCGAACCCTCTGTGAGTTTTTGGGATTGCGGTGAGTTTATTTCCTGTGCCTATCGTCTGCAGGTTGCTCACCAGCCCGGATATCCTCTGTTTGCTATGCTGGGGAAATTCTTCTCGCTTTTTTCAATGGGCGACAAAACTAAAGTTCCCTTTTTCACTAATATGGGTTCGGCCATTGCCAGTGGTGCAACCATTATGTTTCTTTTCTGGACCATCACGGCCCTCGCCAAAAAATTATTACTAAAGAAAGATGAGGTACCTGATACTACTAAACTCATCCTTATAATGGGTGGAGGCCTGGTTGGTGCCTTAACCTTTACTTTCACAGATACCTTTTGGTTCTCAGCTGTCGAAACCATCGTATTTGCCCTTTCGTCACTCTGTACAGCAGTAGTATTTTGGGCTATTCTGAAATGGGATGCCCATGCCGACGAGCCCGGTGCCGACAAATGGATCGTTTTCATCGCTTATGTGATAGGTCTTTCTATTGGAATTCACCTTTTGAACTTGTTGACTATTCCTGCAGTAGTTCTGGTGTATTATTTCCGCAGGGCAAAGGTAGTTACTACCCGCAGCGCATTTACTGCATTCCTTATCTCGGTATTGATCCTGGTATTGGTTCAATATGGAATACGCGGCTATACTGTGCAATTTGCAGCATATTTCGATTTGTTCTTTACCAATTCATTAGGTCTTGGTTTTGGCACTGGCGCAGTAGTGTTTTTCCTGATATTGATCAGCCTGATCGTGTTTGGCGTATACTGGAGTCAGAAAAACGTTAAGCCAGCGCTCAACCTTGCTTTTTTATGTATTGCTTTTATTTATTTCGGTTACAGCTCGTTTGCTTACATCCCTATCCGTGCAACTGCCGGCACCGATCTTGATAACTCGCATCCTGACAACGCCTTCATACTTTACGGTTACCTTAACCGGATCCAGTACGGCGAGACACCATTGTTGTTCGGTCCTTATTTTGATGCGAAAGTAAAACGCGACGCCGATGGCAATGCCCTTACTACCGCTGGTAGTACTATTTACCGTAAGGGAAAAACAAAATATGAAAATGCCGGTCGCCGTACCAATTATGAGTACGACCATACCACAATTTTGCCCCGTATGTATAACACGGACAATACAGATAATGCTTATGAACAGGATGCCCAATTTTACCGTCAATGGTTGCACATGGCAGATAATGACGTGCCAACTTTTAGTGATAACCTGAAATGGATGTTCAGCTGGCAGATGCAGCAGATGTATTTCAGGTATTTTCTGTGGAACTTTGTCGGAAGAACAAACCAATTGGACGGACAGCAACAGATGGGAGGCTTGCATGGCTATGTTGACGGCGACTGGACCAGCGGTATTTTTGATGGTAATCGCAACCTACCAAAAACTCTGATACACCGTGATGCAAATACGCCGGTATATGCCTATAATGCGTATACGCCTTTATATGCACTGCCCCTGATATTAGGTTTGATCGGCCTGATCTATCATTTTCAGAAAAGCCAGCGGGATGCTTTGATCGTGGCCTTATTGTGGTTCTTTACCGGCCTTGCTATTGTTGTTTACGTCAATCAGCCGAGTGTGCAGCCCCGTGAAAGGGATTACTCTTACGTCGGTTCCTTCTACGCTTTTGCGATATGGATCGGATTGGGTGCTATTGCCCTGGGCGATCTGTTAAAAAATTGGCTTAGCGGCAAAACTGCTGCAACCCTGGCCACGGTGGTTTGCCTGTTGGTTCCGGTATTGGTTTATTCCAAAGAGCATCTGGCTCATGACCGATCAACCAAAATGACACCGCACGATATGGCCTATAATTACTTAATCTCGTGTCCCAAAGATGCGATCTTGTTTACTTATGGCGATAATGATACTTACTCCCTTTGGTACGATCAGGAAGTTGAAGGCATCAGGCCCGATGTACGGATCGTTAACTTGAGTTTGTTTAGCGGCGACTGGTATATTCACCAGATGCAGAAGAAAATGAACGAATCGGCACCGCTGCCTATAACTATGCCTTATGAGAAATATGAAGAAGGCGTGCGTGATGCTATACAGTTTTATGATAAAAAATTACCAGGATATACCGATGTAAAAGAAATTTTCGATTTCATAACATCAGATAATCCCCAGGCACAGGCACAACTGGCCGATGGTACTTCTATCAATTACCTGCCTACCAAGAGTTTTAAGCTGACTGTCAATGCTGATAGTGTCATAAAAAATGGTGTGGTGCCTGAATCGCAAAGAAGCCGTTTAGCAGATACCTTGAAATGGAAGATATCTCCGAACTTTATTACAAAGGATCAACTGGCCTTCATTGATATACTTGCCCATAACAATTGGAAGCGCCCGATATGTTTTACCATTACAGTGGGTGCCGAAAATATGATGGGCCTGCAGCCTTTCCTTTATAAAGAAGGGTTTACCTATCACCTGATACCATTTAAACCCGATACGGCAACCCGCGACCAATTGGGCAAGACCAATAACGACGTGATGTACAATACGCTGATGACTAAATTTAAATGGGGTAATTTTAAGACCGCCAAATATCTTGATCCCGAATCAACAACCATGTTTTACCCGGTTATCACTTCAACCGTTATGAACCTGGTGCAGAACCTATCTTTAAGCGGCGAGAAAGATAAAGCACTGAAGGTATTGCACAAATACGACGAGGAAATGCCCGATATCTATCCTTATATGGATATTGCACGAAGTAAATACTTCCTGGTGGTGAACGCGTATGACTTAAAAGATATCGGTTTAGCCAATAAATATGCCAACAGCATCGATGCTTATATCTCGGATCAGCTCGACTATAATTATGGTTTGACGCAATCCAATTCAGAAAGTGTAGACCCGCGTACTGTACAACTTGGTTTGTATATTTTGAATCAGATGAGCGAACTGGCTAAAGATAACCATCAAACAGCCGTATCAGAAAAGCTGCAAAAACACTTCAAAGATTACGAAACCAAGTTTGCCAGTATATTGGGAGTAGCGCCTAAACAATAGGTGCCCACTGGCAATCATCAAATAAAAAAGCGACAGTTCTCAGAACTGTCGCTTTTTTAATGATCAAAAGCGAGCTTATTTTTCACTAAATGGTTTATCAGCCTTTTTAGGATCGTAATGTAAATTAGGTGTTAGCCAATATAACAGGATCACTCTCGAATACCTGTAATTAAAAGGCGACAATAAAAGTGCTACGCCCAATAAAACACCCAGGTATAGCCATGGCGACTCAGAGGAAGTAAGCAAATAGGTTCCTATTGCCAGCGTAACCATTTCGGCGACAACCATTCCGTAACTCACAAACATGGCCACATAAAAATAACCCGGTTCAATCTCGAACTGGAAGTTGCAATACGGGCATTTGGTGTACATTTTTTGATTCAGGAAACCCGAGGATGTTTTTTGGAACATATCGCCTTTTCGGCATTTAGGACATTTGGCTTGAACTGCAGCTTTTAGTTCCGAAGTTGGCTTCAAGTGATCAGAATTTTCATTGATAGACATGGGTACGAACAAGAAGTTTATTTACCCGCAAAAATGAGAAATTTAAAAGCAAAAAATGATTAACGCTACGGTTATTTATGGATTTGCAAATTGGGACCGTTTTGAAAAAAATAATCCCCCGCCGGGAGGCGGGGGATATAGTGGTCCGTCTTACTCGCTAATTCGGACCAAACCTAAACCTTATCACCGCAAATTTGTGAATTTATAGTGAATATTTAATGAAAAATTTTAAAAAAATCTACTCGTAAATTTTCCATATTTACATAAAGCGTAAAAATGACACATTTAAGGCCTGATAGCATCATTTTCGACATGGACGGAACCCTTTGGGACGCAGTCGATACCTATACAGATTCGTGGAATATTGTATTCAAAGAGTTGGGAATTGATATACATGTTAACAGGAACGAGCTTGCAAAAATGGTTGGCTGGGAAGGCAAAAAAGTTCATGCAGCGATCATGCCCGATTTTGATGAACAAAAGCGGCAAAGTATTTATGCCAGGGTAAATGAGCTGCGCCGGGAATTATTACCTAAAAACGGAGGTACTTTATATACAGGCGTTAGGGAGGGGCTCGAAAAGCTTGCCGGCCAATATAAGCTGTACATTGTAAGTAATTGTGCGGTTGGCGTTATCCGGCTTTTTATTGATTGGGCCGGCATCAATGACCATATTATTGATGAGATCGCCTATGGCACCAATTATATGCCTAAACATCATAATATTAAAATGCTGATCGACCGTCACGATCTGAAAGCGCCGGTTTATGTTGGCGATACGGCTGGTGATGCTGAACAAAGCAGGCTTGCAGGCGTGCCTTTTGTTTTTGTAACTTATGGTTTCGGCGAAACCGATGATCACGATCTTCGCTTTGATAACTTTACTGATCTGACCAATTATTTTATCGCGCTCCAGTAGTTGTTTAAGTTTTGGTAAATTCAAATATTAAAATTGTAATACCCTGATAATGAAACTGCAGAAAATTATTTTATCCCTACTTATTGCGCAAATGCTCTCGTTGTTGGTAGCCGCGCAGACCTATAAAGCACCTGTTTTTAACGATCCTGACAGGCTTAAAAAGATTGAGGCGACTTTCGGGGTGATTGATAAGATATATAAGGAATATGCTGAACAAAATCATTACTCCGGCCTGGTGTACGGTATAGTTGTGGATGGTAAATTGGTGCATGCCGGTGGACTGGGATTCACAGAATTGCAAAACAAAATTGCAGCGGGACAAGGCTCTGCATTCCGTATTGCTTCGATGAGTAAAAGCTTTACGGCGATGGCTATTCTAAAACTGCGGGATGAAGGTAAATTGCGCCTGGACGATCCGATCTATCTTTATATACCGGAGGCGAGGAACATGAAAAAGCTCACAAAAGATGCCCCGCCAATTACCATTCGCAATTTATTAACCCATACTGCCGGCTATCCAGAGGACAACCCCTGGGGCGACAGGCAACTGGCCAATACCGATCAGCAGCTGATCGATCTTTATAAAAAAGGGATATCCTTTTCAAATGACCCGGGTTTGGGATATGAATATAGCAACCTGGGATTTGCTACACTCGGCTACATCATCAAAAAGGTAACAGGTATCAGTTACCAGCAATATATTACTCAAAATATTTTGAGACCGCTTGGCATGAACCATACCTGGTATGAATACAGTAAAGTGCCAAAAGAGCTGCTGGCACATGGCTACCGCTGGCTTGATGGTAAATGGGTTGAACAACCCATGCTGCATGATGGCTCCTATGGCGCAATGGGCGGTATGATCACTACGATCGAAGATTTTAGCAAGTATATGGCTTTTCATCTTTCAGCATGGCCCCCGCGTGACGATGCTGAGCAAGGGCCGGTTAAAAGAAGCTCGGTCCGCGAGATGCAATACCCCTGGGATTTTAACGGTTTGAATACTACCTACCATACCGTAAACGGACGGTCGGCTCCATTTGCTTCGGCCTATTGTTACGGTTTACGCTGGCGCAGGTATGCTGATGGAACTACCGCCGTTGGGCATACCGGAGGCTTACCCGGTTTTGGGAGCGAATGGACGGTTTACCCTGAATACGGTATTGGTGTAGTAAGTTTTGCCAATTTAACATATGCCAGTGCCGGTGCAGTAAATTTGCAGGTAGCTGATACTCTTTTACGGCTTTCGGGTATCCAGCCACGACAATTGCCACCTTCCGATATTTTGACAAAGCGTAAAAATCAATTATTGAAAGTTTTACCAGAATGGAACAATGCAAATGCAAGCGGTATTTTTGCGATGAATTTTTTCATGGATTACTTTCCCGATAAGCTTAGAGCTGAGGCAGAAGCTATTTTCGCAAAAGCAGGCAAGATCAATTCGGTAGGTGAAGTAGTACCAGAAAACCAGCTTAGAGGGTATTTTATTTTGGATGGTGAGCAGGCAAAGATCAAAGTTAGTATTACCCTGACCCCCGAAAATCCTGCATTGATACAGGAATATCACATTTCACTTTTAGGAAAATAAGACTTGATAATAAGTTAAAAATACTTGCTAATTTGTTAAGAATAAGGTAAAAAGCTATTTTCGCGATTTATTATTCACTTGACTACCTTTTAAATTAGCAAATATGAAAAGAACTTTACTCTTATTGACTCTACTTACAGCTGGTTTTACTGCTTTTTCGCAAACCCCTGCGACAGCGCCCAAAGACGCCATTAAAAAAGATACCGCCTGGAAGATCCATGGCCAAAATACAATTCTGATCAACCAAAGCTCCTTCTCAAACTGGGCTGCCGGTGGTGTAAATTCCCTTGCTGCAAATTTGTTGTTAGATTACGATTTTGATTACAAAAAAGATAACTGGAGCTGGGACAATAAAGTGATCGTGGGTTATGGCGACAGCAAACAAACAGGCCTTGGCTGGCGCAAGAACGACGATAGGATCATCCTCAATAGCTTATTAGGTTATAAAGCTGCACAATACTGGCTCTATACCTTTTATGCCAACTTCCAGACACAGTTTACCAACGGTTATTCATACGATGCCAATAACAACCGCACTTTAATATCTTCTGCGTTTGCTCCTGCATACCTTACTCTGGGTCCGGGTTTTGCCTATAAAAAATCAGACAATTTCAGGATCAACGTTTCGCCTTTTGCAGCTAAATTCACGATCGTTCAAAATGATTCTCTCTCAAGTATTGGTGCCTTTGGTGTAACACCGGGTAGTCATAGCCTGTTTGAATTTGGTTCATCGCTGGATGCTTATTATAAAATAAATATCGCCAAAAATATTTCCCTCGAAAATATCCTGAAACTATACGAGAACTATATCAAAAATCCGGGAAATGTTTATGCAGACTACTCAGCCAATATTTACATGAAGGTTAATAAGCTGGTTACTGTAAATGTTGGTCTTGAGCTGATCAACGACCCGAACGCCCAAATTGCTGAGACAAGTAACGGTATAACCTCATCGCACTCGCTATTGCAGGTGAAACAAATATTTGGTGCGGGTTTGACGTACAAGTTCTAATTGGTTGTCCCTATAGCTATCGGGATGGTTGTAGAGGTTGTATTAGTTGTAGTAGTTGTAGTAGTTGTCGGATAGCAATCGGGATGGTTGCAGCAGGTTAGTCGCAGTTTCTCTGTTCGGATATTGGCGAATCTATTTTAGCCAATTTCTTTCTGGTTGCATAAAATACTATCGAGCGGTTTCAACGATATCACCACTTTCGATACGACCTCTTTTAAGGTCGGTAAAGCTTCTGCCGCTATAGCGTTTGTAGTTGTCGAAATAGCCCGGAATACCGTCGGCTGTGAGTGGTTTGGCGTTGTTCATCAACCGGTAATGTAGGTGCGGGAAGGTGATATCGCCTGAAAAACCGATCTTGCCAAGCTTCTCGCCCTGGTGTACCAGTTGACCAATTCGAACTAAAAGGCTCCCTTGTTCGAGATGTTGCAGCATACAGAACTCGCCATTGCCCTGATCGATGATCACATAATTGCCTAAATGGTTGGGGTCGGCGTCTGATGCTTCCCGTGCAAATTTGAGCGATTTGCCTTTGAAGTCATTGTCGGGCAAAGTGTTTTGCAGATCGACCACAATACCGGTTGCTGGTGCATAAACAGCCTGACCATATGCAAACCAGTTTTCTTTTACAAAAGGATCGTTTTTGTATAAGTTGCCGTTGTCGTCGGCGCTGCCCAGGTCGAAAGCATAGCGATTTGATTTAAGCGCCACCCCTTTAACTGATTGTTCAGCCATACCAGCTGGTCCGATACTTTGGCCGGGATAAAAACTCCTGCCGTCCATCACCACCAGCTTGCCTTTAAGTGGCAACCGATAACTGTTTTTGGGCAGGTATGCTTTTGGGGTGATGATCTTTTTAAGCGAAAGATCAAAGTCGGTTGATAGTCGTTTTTTATTATTTTCCCTTTGTTTTGGCAAATCAGCATAATCAAAATCGAACTGATATTGCAGGAATGTGATCTTTACATCTGGCGGGTAAGTATAAAAAGGATTAAAGATATCGATCGTTTCTCCGGGTTTCAACGTCGTGCTGCCTATGGCTTTCAAACCCGCACCCTGACTATTTACATTGATGGCCTGCCTGAATACCGGTTTTACCGAAGCATCCATCACTGTAGCTTCAATAGTAGCAAGGTAAAGCGTATGTGTGCCCGTATTTTTGATTAGGATATCAAAATTTAAATATTCGCCGTTTTGATCCCTTTCAATAAAAGGGTTATTAGGTAAAATGCCAGCCGATGCTTCGTCAATTTGTATAGTTGATGTTGCCTTAGCCGGATTATTTGGTCTATACGATAAGATGCTGCCTGGAAATAGCAACATGCAGATCAATGTTATTGGCTTTATCATGAATTCAGGTTGAACGGAAATCAATGTAAAATTCGTGTTAATTATTGTTTATAAAAAATTAACTAGTAGTTTTTTAATTGTCGATTGCAAAAACTAAATTCCATTCATTTACTAATTACGTTAGCCAGTTGAAAAGGTTACAATAAAGCCTTGCAAATGAACAATAGTGACGTAAGTCATAGTTTGGAATAACTTAAATTTGAACAATATTTAAATCTGTTTCCTATGCTCATAGACCTTAGCCATACCATCGAAAACCAGCTCATTACCTACAAGGGTTTGCCAGCCCCGGTCATTTGCGATTACATGAGCCGGGAACGCTCAAAATACTTTTATGATGAGGGTACCACCTTCCAGATCGCTAAGATCGAAATGGTAAGCAATACCGGCACCTATGTCGATTGCCCTTTTCATCGTTTTGAAGATGGGCAGGATGTTTCGGAAGTCGAACTGGAACGTTTTGCCGAACTGGAGGGTATCGTTATTGCTATACCCTTTACGGAGCACCTCGCTATTGGTCCGGAACAATTTGCCGGTTTCGATTTAAACGACAAGGCTGTACTGGTCCATACCAGCTGGGCGCAACATTGGAATACTGACCTGTATTTCGAGGGGCACCCTTATTTGACAAAGGAAGCTGCTGAATACCTCCGTGATGTTGGCGTCAAACTGGTTGGCATCGATTCCCATAATATTGATGATACCGGAGGTGGTAGCCGCCCGGTGCATACCATTCTTTTAGGCGCGGGTATACTGATCGTAGAACATTTGTGTAACCTGGAAACATTGCCAGGAGCTGGCTTTAAATTCAGCGCAGTTCCGCCAAAATTTAAGGGCGTGGGCACTTTTCCGGTTAGGGCAATGGCGAGGGTGTATTGATTTTAATGATTTATTTAAGAGGCGATTCGTTGGCCAATCAATCAGCCCCAATTCGCTCAATTTCTTTCACTCCCTTAGCCACCTGCCCCTTTACATTTTGTAGTTCGATACTATTTACATCATCAAATATAAAAGCCGGACGCGCATCGGCATTCAGGTAACTAACCTCAATATCTTTCAGTTTGATACCCGATACATGGCGGACATAAAAGCCATAGGCGGGTATATCGCCAAACATGGTAGGCTCGGGGTAATTCTTTTCCAGTTCAGGCACTTTTTTGGCAGCCTGCGCAACTGTACCGCCTCCGGTATAATAAATTCGGATGTTGTTCAATTCAATGTCCTGCAGGTTATGACCCGGGATACCGGTAATAATGCTGGCATAATGTGGGTTTGAACCATAAACCCTTATATTGCTAAGCGAAACTCTTCGTAACTGGCCGACTGCTGTTCCCTGTGGTCCGCGCATACGGGCTCCAAGGCGCATGAATATGGGTGCCGAAACAATATCCCTCATCGTAATATTACTAATGGTAACATCCTGTAATAATGCACCATCTTCGCTTTCCAAAGCCAGCCCCTGGCAATGGTCGAACACACAATTACTGATAGCAATATTGATAAAGCCCCCATTCGATTCCGTGCCGAACTTGATTCGCCCGGTGCGGTAAGCATTACTGTCGGCGGTAAGGTAGGTACCTGCCAGGAACGAGCCCTCATCAAAGCCGCTTACTATACAGTTGGTGATGGTAACATTTTCTGTTGCACGGGCAAAGCCCAGTGCAAAAGTACTTTTCAGGCAAATGCCATCATCAAAAGGCGAGTTGATGCTGCAATTGGAAATATGTACGTTGCGGCAGCAGTCGATGTCCATACCATCGCGATTGGTATCCATTTTAAGGTTGTCGATCGTTAGATTATCTACGCCTGTAGCAAGAATTGCAAACCAGCCTGCATGAGCAAAAGTTACATCTTTGATCAGCACATTCCTGCATTTATAAAACACCAGCGATTTATTAGCCAGTTGCGAGCCTTTTTTATAATCGTTTAATAGTCCCTTGCCCCAAATAGTACCAGTTCCCAAAATAGACACATCGTGTATATTTTCGCCCCAGATCAGCGAGTTGTGGAAATGGCTGTGTCCATAATCCTGGTAAACGGTATTAACGGTTTGTTCTTCCGGGTCATAGGCTGATGGCTCGTCTGTTGCGATAATAGTTGCGCCCTGATCGATATACAAACTGATATTGCTTTTCAGATGTATCGAACCACAGAGATAATTGCCTGCAGGCAGGTAAACAGTACCGCCGCCCTGGCCGGCTGCCGAGTCGATAGCGGAATTGATCGCTTTAGTATCTGTTGTTTTTCCATCGCCGCTTGCACCAAATGATTTAACGTTAAAAGCAGTTTTGACCGGCGTTTGTCCGAACGCGATTGCTGTTAATAAACATGCAACAATTGTCAGTTTGATCCTCATGATGTTCCGGATTTAGATTTTTTTGTCCCGGCATTTTGCCAGGCGAGTTGAATAATATCTTCAAGCATGTCTTGCCGCACTTTTGCCAGCTCAACAAAAGTTGCACCCTGTAAACCCCATTTATTGGGCACTGGAAAAAATATTTCAGGGTCGTAAGCGTGAAATATTGATTGGTCTAGCGGACGTAGTTTTACCATCATCCTATTTTCTTTAAGCCAAAGCGTGGCAAATATCTTCCCTGTCCGGAGGCGGAAAGCCGGATGATCAAAATGCTGAAACTCTTCCGATCCAGCCTGCGAAAGTGCAATATTACGGGCAGATTCAAGGTCGGCCATAATTCGGGTTTGTTTAATAAAAGTAGGTATCAGACAGGTAAATTCTGCAGTTTTAGGTAAAGTTTTTTATAATACCGATATTGTCATGCAATTATTCAAATAAACAATGTCCGATAACGCAGCAGGAAATGTTACGCATTTGAGCGAAAATGGTGTCGCTACCATTTCGTTTCATCACCCCGCTCAGAATTCTCTGCCTTCTTTATTACTTGCCAAACTTCGCAGTGAAATAGCTAGGGCAGGAAATGATGCCAATGTTCGAATCATCGTACTAAAAAGTGGTGGCGATCGTACCTTTTGCGCCGGCGCCAGTTTTGACGAATTATTGCAGATTAAAGATAAGGCCGCCGGGGCCGAATTCTTTTCCGGCTTTGCAAACCTGATCAATGCTATTCGAACATCTCCCAAGATAGTCATTGCCCGCATTCAGGGAAAAGCTGTTGGGGGAGGAGTTGGTTTGGCTGCAGCTGCCGATTATTGTCTTGCAACGGAAACTGCATCGATCAAATTAAGTGAACTGGCCATAGGGATTGGCCCCTTTGTGATCTCGCCGGCCGTAACACGTAAAATTGGTTTGCCAGCTTTTTCGCAATTGACCATACGGGCATCTGATTTTCAAACTGCCCAATGGGCAAAAGAACACGGTTTGTTCAATGAAGTATACCCGGATATCCCAAGGCTTGATATCGCGCTAGCAAACCTTACCGAAAAACTAGCTTCCTATCACCCTGATGCGCTGTCGGGACTGAAACAAATATTGTGGGAGGGTACCGAAAACTGGGATACTTTATTGGCCGAACGTGCAGCCATCAGCGGGGAATTAGTTTTATCTGAGTTTACGCAACGCGCACTACGCGGCTTTCTTGATGGAAAAAAATAATTCTCTTTTACTGATTATCGGGCAATATCTATTCTTCAAATCTACTTAGCCTGTTACGCATGATGCGGATTTCGTCCTGAAGGGCTTCCATTCGTTGCAGCAAGTGGGTGATCGCTTCGATACCCGCCAGGTTGATTTCTAACTCTTGATGTAGCCTGATCATTTTTTCCAGCTTCTGCAATTCAGTTTCCGGTATAAAAATTTCCCTTTCTACAATTCGGGTCTCTAACAAACCTGCTTCGCTGAGTGAGTCGATAAACCGAAATTCAACGCGGTGGTAAGTGCAAAATTCGTTTGCTGCTATTAGTCCTGTCGCGGTCATCTTATTTCAATTTTGATAATTCCGTAAAAAGCTCTTTTTGTTTATCAGTCAGCTGAGTTGGCACCAATACCTGGTAGGTCACCAACAGGTCGCCAAACTGGTTTTCCTGTTTATAAAATGGCAGACCCTTTCCTTTTAGTTTTACGATGGTGCCATTTTGAGTTCCGGGGCTTACTTTGATCTTAACCTTTCCACTAAGCGTATTTACAGTTACTTCGCCACCCAGAATGGCCGTATAAAGATCGAGCTGAACATTTTGATAAAGGTTGGCGCCATCCCGTTTGAACTCCTGATCAACCGGAATATTAAAGGTAATGTAAAGGTCGCCTGCAGGCCCGCCATTCACACCTGGACTACCGTGACCGCTTATTTTGATCGTTTGTCCGTTTTCAACACCAGTAGGTATTGTCAGACGGATGCTTTTCCCGTTAACAGTAAGTGTTTGTTTTTGAGCTACGGTGATATCACGCAGGTTCAACTTCAATTCCGCATTCAGATCCTGCCCGCGAAATTTGGTTTGTTTACTGCTGCTTCGTGCTCCGCCTCCAAACATGCTATTGAAAAAATCGGAAAAATCGCCGCCGCCGTTGAAATCGCCGTAGTCTTCAAAACCCTGTGCATGTCCACCGCCGAAGCCGCTGTAGCTATTGCTGTTTTGTGCCCTTTGCTGCTGTGCATATTTCTCATGCTCCTCGCCGTGTTGCCAATTTTCGCCGTATTTATCATACTTTTTGCGCTTCTCAGTATCACTCAATACCTCGTTAGCCTCGTTGATTTGCTGGAACTTTTTATTCGCTTCCGGATCGTTGGGGTTCAAGTCGGGGTGGTACTTTCGAGCCATTTTTCGATAAGCAGCTTTGATTTCCTTTTCGGACGCTTGTTTATCTAGTCCCAGTATTTTGTAATAGTCAATAAAGGCCATATTATATCAATTAACCTTGTAAAACATCTTTAGTTTCACTCCTCTAAAATTAACTCTTTGCTTTTATTTGAGAAATGATACCCGGCAATTCTTTAGGTGTATCATCGCATTTTTTTGTGGTGCAAGGCTGCAAAAAGCTTTTTTCAAGAACCGAGTCGTTTAACCCTGAGTTAAAGCATATTTACAAGAACTTTGGCGCCGTCTTGTTAAAAAAAAATTCTTAATAACTCTTAAAAATACGCCGAAATATTTTTGATTTATCTGGAGCGATTAGCGGGTTTAAACTTTTTTAGGCTATTGATTTTCTTATTTATAAACTGATAATCAGGTATTTAGATTGCGGTATTTTGGGAAATTTTCTTAGTGTTAAAATTACACTAATGTGATAATTGAAAAGTTAAAAACTCCCACCTTTGCACCAGGTTAAACCGGGTACGCGGGCAGCCTTAAAATTCTATCCTACCCGCCTCATTAGCTATGGTTTATCCACAAAAACTTAATACCAAAAGAAATGAAAAGCAAAATTTCAATCTGGATCTTGTCAATTGGATTATTGACATTATCTGCAAAAAACACCTATGCCACTGTTAATACCAGCAGTAATTACACAGTATTAAATGACATCAAAGCCATCAATAAAATAGAGGTACGAGGCAACGTACAATTGTTCATATCAGACAATGCACCCGACCAGGTAACGGTTTACAATAAATATTATGCTGAAACCGCACTGGTACAAAGCAGGAATGGCGTATTACGCATTTCGTCATATAGTAACGAGAAATTGGTGGTTTGGATCAAATCAGAAAGCCTGCAAGCTGTTTCGGCTTTTGACAATGCCGAGATACGGTCCTTTGGTCAGCTTTCGAAGATAGAGTTCAATGTCGACTTACATAACAAAGCTACCGCAAATCTCGATTTGGATGCTTTTAGTGTAAATGTAACGCTGCGTGATGAGTCAACGATCTCTCTGCATGGTCGCGTTGAAGAGTTTGGCATGAACCGTAACCTTAACACCTTTGTTGTTAATAATGATTTTTCAGTTGGACATAATACCGAAAATAAGATCGTTAACCAGGCCGGCAAAGAAATAATGGCCGGTATTGAATAAATTTTTAATCATAGCGTTGTTTTTTTAGTGGTTAAGGCTGTTCCATTTTTTGGGCAGCCTTTTTTGTGCTTCTATTTTCTTCAATTTATCAAGGGATTGTACAGGCAATCGGAATGATTGTATATTTAGCCCATCAAAAAAATGTTATGGACACTAATATTTTCAAATATTTCGACGAGATACCGGTAAAAGAAGTTGCGCCCGGTTTTTTTTCAAAGTTGATTCACACTGATCGCAATACCATTAATTTTATAACGGTAGCTGCAGGCTGTACTGTTCCGCGGCATAAACATTTCCACCAGCAATATACTTTTGTGATTGAAGGACAGTTTGAACTAACTGTTAATGATGACCCGCAAGTGCTGGATCCGGGACGTTTTGCGCTCATCCCATCCGAAGCCTACCACAGTGGGGTGGCGATAACGGATTGTAAATTACTGGATATCTTTGACCCGGTTCGGGAAGATTACCGTGCCTTGTAAAAATATACCTATACCTCCTATGTCTATCCATAAAGCTACAATCGGCGACGCCGCCGAACTAACTACTTTGGTCAATAGTGCTTACCGTGGCCCGGTTTCGCAACTGGGCTGGACCAGCGAAGCCCATTTGCTCGACGGTATCAGGGTTGACGAAGAAACCATGAGTGAGTATCTGAATGCCCGGGATACAATTATTTTAAAATACACCGATGAGGCGGGCAAGATACTTGCCTGTGTCTATCTGCAGGAGCGCGTTAATGGGCGACTTTACCTGGGTATGTTATCCGTTTCGCCCTCTTTACAGGCCAATGGAATAGGCCGTCAGTTATTACATGAAGCCGAAATATGGGCCACAAAACTGTCATGTACAACTATTTTTATGACAGTGATCACCACCCGTAATGAATTGATCAGCTGGTATAAGCGGCGTGGTTATCGCGATACCGGCGAGCGGCTTCCATTCCATGATACAAAGAAATTCGGGATCCCAAAAGCAGAAATTGAGTTAATGGTGCTGGATAAGGAAGTTTGATGATTTAGAATAATGAAGGCGGAACTGCTGACAGCTTGGTAGTTTTATTTTAGCAGAAGCGCCAGTACTTCGCCCAAATGCTCCACCTGTCTAAAATTTTCGTGTTCGGGTTTAATTGCCACGTGTTCGTGAGCCCAGGTGGTATGGTAGGGGACATGAATAGCATGACCGCCGATATTGATCACTGGCAATACATCCGATTTAAGTGAGTTACCGATCATCAAAAACTCTTCCGGTTGAATATCCAGATGCTTGAGTAGTTTGCGGTAGTCGTCCTCACCTTTTTCCGACATGATCTCGATGTGATGGAAATAATGGCTTAGGCCTGATTTTTTTAACTTGCGTTCCTGATCCAGCAAATCTCCTTTAGTAGCAACAACAAGGCGATAATGTTTTTTTAAAGCCTGGAGTACTTCTTTCACATCTTCCAAAAGTACAATTGGCTGATTGAGCAATTCTTTACCAAAATTGAGGATACTATTGATCGCATCAATTGATAAGCTGTAATTAGATATTTTAAGCGCGGCCTCGAGCATCGATAATATATAACCCTTGATACCATAGCCATATAGCGATAGATTAGCGATCTCGATTTTTAATAGCTCCTGGGAAAGTTCGTGATGCGGTAAAAAATCCTCCATTAAGGCACAAAATTTTTTTTCCGTTTCCTGGAAGTAGGGTTCGTTCACCCAAAGGGTATCATCGGCGTCAAAAGCTATAATTTTTATACCCATGTCTATTTAACGCAATATTAAGTTTTAGGCTTTAAGCCCCGGTACGATTATTGTAATTATTTTAATTGCTATGGTTATTTTCGCAGCGTTGTTACCGTAGTTGATATTGAATCTAATAATTAAGCATCTACGTATATCTAATAATAAATCGAGAAATTTAAAGTTAATACCCTAAATTCCCCTATAGAGATGAACAAAAACTACTTTTTGAAAAACCTATCCATATTTATATTAGCCTGCTTAGCTTTTTTTGCCGTTTCATGTAAAAAGGAATCTAAAAGTAACGGAGGAAATAACGTTGTTACACCTGTTGCCACACCTACTAAAATTGGCTTTTACGCTGCCGAACAGGTAGTAGTAGATACCGCAATATATCGCGTTCTTTTGGAGCCAATTACCCAGATCGGCACGCAAGCTATTAATTACGACCTTGTATTTGATACGGGCTCGGGTGGATTGGTTATTGATGCTAATGGCGTCATACCTCCTGCAATGATCACAAAATCGGGTTTTAATTTTACAACAGACTCTGTTGTAGTAAATGGAATTACCATCACTAATCAAACCAATATGATCGAGTATGGCGATGATAACGCCACTACTGATAAAGTTTATGGCAATCTGGCCTATGCCGATGTAAAAATAGGCGATCAAAATGGTAATATTACTGTAAAGAGACTGCCTTTCTTCCTGTATTACAAAGCGGTAGACTCAAAAGGAAATGAATTCCCCGCGCATGACTTCGATGTATTCGGTGTAGCACCTGAGTATGATATCACTTTTGCCAATAATGCTTACATAACAAGCCCCTTTTCTTATTTTGATCCGGGCAATGGTCTTACCAAAGGATTTAAGATTGATGCAGTTCCGGCGGCAAATTTTTCAAATCAAGGCACCTGGGTTTCGGCAGTTACACTTGGGTTAACTTCTGCCGATCTGAATTCTGGTGGTTACTCATTTACACAACTTAGCTTTACCCAAGGTGAAGGTTATCTTCCAATTTTGTCGGGAACATTAAATTACGGTGGTAAAAATATAGCTACTAAAATGCTTTTTGACAGCGGCACCGAACCTTACAGCTATTTAGAAGACAATACCGCTACCAATACTTCGGCTGTTTTGTTGCCATTAAATACACCTGTATCAGTTTCAACTACTTCAGGATTTAATTATTCATTCACTACCCTGGCCATTGATAATTTGGCCTATGTCGAGAATCCCAAGTATTCCGGTTCTGATATCTCAGTTCTTAGTCTTGACTATTTTTTGAATAATTCCTACCTGATCGATTTTGCAGACAATAAACTGGGCTTAAAAAGTAATTAAAAATTTTTTAATTTGATAGGTAAAAGCGCTGGAACATACCAGCGCTTTTTTTATTCAAATTTGGGTAATCGTAACATTTATTGTATTCGATGCAACCCCCTGCCTTATTTGTCTGTCTTATCTATAGCCTCACAAAATATATAGTTATGGAAGAATTGCTGCCCGAACTGAAAGACTTCATCGTTAATTATTGTAAGCAATACAACCTGGCAAAAGTTGATCAGGCAGAACTTTCAACAGCAACCAGTATTGATCTTGATCTGGCAATTGTCGACATCGAAATTGAACTGTTTCTTGAAGAATTTGCTGATTTTTTCTGTATCGATCGTTCCGGGTTCTCCTGGTATAAATACGGGTATCCTGAAGGCTCGATAAAAGTAGATCTATTGCGCGCCTTGTTCGGTAACGAAGCCAGATGGGTTAAATGGCTTGCCAATAAATTATATCAGCCCAAATTCAGGGTCGATAACTTACAACAAGCTATCAAAACCGGGCGCCTCGAATAATTGAACGATCAGCCTTTGGCATAGAACAGGAAAGGAGTAACCTCGGCCGGCGAAGTTGCTTTCAAATTTCAAATACTTTTTCGGTTTGGGGTTACTCCTTTCTTTACCTGCTATCGCAGAACAATTATTTTATTTTACAAAATCATTTTTCAAGCTGCTTTTACCGATCCGGTATTTATATTTAGGCTTTATAACCAATTATATCCTTCCCTCATGATCTACGTACGGTTAACCTTGTTTTTTATGTTGGCATCCGCCTGCACGGTTGTTGCAGCAAAGCCGATAACGATAACTTCACCCGACAAGAACATCGTGTTCAGGCTCGATGGTAGCGCCAAAGGTTTAAATTATAGCGTGGCCTATAAAGGAAATGTACTTATAGAAAATTCGCAGCTAAGGATCAGCATTAAAAATGGCGGTGAATTTGGCGGTAGCGTTAGCACCGGGAAACCACAATTTAAACAAATGGAGGAAAGTTACGACCTGATAGTAGGACGCTCTTCTCATGTTCGCAGTATCAGTAATGAAGTTATAGTACCCGTAAGGGAAAACGCCGGACTGAAGCGTGAATTTGATATCGAGATCAGAGTTTTTAACGATGGGGCGGGATTTCGCTGGGTGCTGCCGGCAAGCCCTGGTTTAGAAAAGGTTGAGATCACCGATGAGTCAGATGCCTTCAACTTCAAGGGCGATCCGAAAGCTCTGGTGCTTTTCAGGGAGAATTATACAACCTCGCATGAAGGGTTATATGACCATTTGCCTGTTAGCCAAATCAAAACTGATACCCTGATGGACCTTCCGGCCTTGTTTGAATACCCCAGGGGCTTATATCTAGCAGTTACAGAAGCCAATTTGCTCGATTACGCGGGTATGTACCTTGTTAAACACAATGGTGTACTTCAAAGCAGTTTATCGCCACTGCCTAAGCACAAAGACATCAAAGTTAAGGCAAGTTTGCCTCATAGCAGCCCATGGCGTGTGTTAGAGATCGGCGATAGGGTAGGTGCATTTTTGGAATCGAACATACTGACCAACCTGAGCGAACCCTGCAGGATAAAAGATATCAGCTGGATAAAGCCCGGTAAAACAACTTTTCCGTGGTGGAACGGCAATGTTACACCCGATACTTCATGGGCCCCGGGCAATAACTACGAAACCAATATGTATTATGTTGATTTCTGCGCGAAATATGGACTTGGTTACCATTCGGTTGTAGAATATGGTTTGCACGAATGGTATGTAAACGACGGTGCAACATTTCAACCGGGCCCTCATGCTGATCCTTCAAAAGCGGTACCCGGGCTTGACATGAAACAGATATGCGATTCGGCAAGAAAGCGTGGTGTGGGTATCAGGGTTTGGATCCATTTTTATGCGCTGTATCCAAAGCTGGATCAAACCTTTGATCAGCTCGAAAAATGGGGAGTTCAAGGCCTGATGTGCGATTTTATGGATCGCGACGACCAGGAAATGGTGCAAATGCAGAACGAGATATTGGAAAAAGCGGCCCAACATCATTTACACGTTCAGTTCCACGGTGCATACAAACCAACCGGAACGGCACGAACCTATCCGAATGAGTTTACACGCGAAGGAACGCTCAACTATGAGAACGATAAATGGGGCGATAGGGTAACACCTGATGCCGATCTGAATATTGCGTTTACCCGTTTACTCGCTGGTTCAACCGATTATCATTTAGGCGGATTCAGGGCCGCGAATGCCAAAACCTTTAAAGTGCATTATACAGCGCCAATGGTTCTAGGTACGCGTTGCCATATGTTGGGCATGTATGTGGTACTTGAAAATGAGCAGGGTATGGTTTGCGATTATCCGCAGGCATATATCGGGCAACCTGGTTTTGAGTTTTTACAACAGGTTCCGCTAACCTGGGACGAAACTAAGGTTTTGAATGCTAAAGTGAGTGAGTATATCACTGTTGCGCGCCGAAAGGGAGATGAATGGTATATCGGTAGCATCGGCAACAATACAGTTCATAACATCAGTACATCACTTTCGTTTTTGCCACCGGGTAATTATACAGCAGAAGTTTATAGCGATGCCCCGGATGCTGATACAGATCCCAATCATTTAACCAAAACAGTGGTACAGGTTAACAATAGCAGTGTTATCGATACTAAAATGATTGTTGGCGGAGGTCAGGTGATAAGAATCTATAAAAAATAGATTACAGATTTAGTTGGATTGGTTTCACAGATTTTATTACATAGGTAATTGATCTGTGTTTTTACCAGCCGTAAAATAATATTTGTGATCAAAAGGCGGATTTTAGAACAGATCGGTCACCCGGGTATTCTTCCTTTTAACATATTTGCGGATGTCGAGTACAATACCAGCAAAGAAGTAAAATATAAGCGGAAACCCAACCGCGAGGAAAGATGAGTAAATAAAGAATAACCTGATCTTGGAGATGGAGATGTTTAAGCGTTCGCCCAGGTACGTGCATACTCCAAAGGAGTAGCGTTCAAAAAAGGTAATTATCCGTTGCAACATATCACGCCATTTTAAGTATCTTATTTCCTATGCCGCAGTGCAGGCATTTTTTATAACTGCAATAGCAGTTTTTTAATTCCAGCAAAGCTTGTGAGTCAAATGCTGTGTTAACCTTTATACCCACCGAATCAAAATTAGTTACAATATGATTATCCTCGGCAGGTAATTTTTCTAACAATTTAAGGCTACGGTTGATAAAGTACTCCTGCTGGTTATGTTTTCCATAACAGAATAAAAATAACACAAAAGAATTTAATAAGAGAATATCGATGGAAGTTTGTCCCAAACTTTTGGATGATGCTTTCGATTCCACATCAAAACGATAGTGGTTTTCCCAATAGGGATTGACTGGCAGCTGGGAAAATAATTCTTTCAACTGCACCACGTCACGGATCTCAATGATCTTTGAAAACAGGTGATTTGACTTAAAGATTAGCGCCGCAAACTGCGCTAATCGAATGGTGGGGAAATTTGTCGGGCGCATCCTCATAAATTTCCAAAGGTGTTTTTCGATTGGTTGCAAGCCATACTTCTTCTGGAGGAATTGGTATTCTGCCTGTAATAGTTTCGGGTAATCGTCGTTAAATTCGTCATTAAGCAATCCGGCTTGCCCAAATAGCAGGGCTTCAATTTGTTGCGGATTATTTTTATGCCGGGCCAATGTTAATTGTGGTAGCGATTTAGCCAACAATTCAAAGGGTAATGCATTGGTTTTAAAGCCAAAGTTAGCTGCCAGAAACTGATAAAATGTTTCTTCCCAGTCGCCTTTGTTTTTATCCAAAGCGGCATTAACAACGAGTGCTCGTTTTTCCAGTCGTTCAATTAATACCCTTGTGAGCCAGTTGCGCATCGTCATGTCGTCCACAAACTTTATGCTACCCTCACAAGGTATAAATTGTGGGTTGCCGAACGCAAGTTGATGGTACCGGTGGTATAATTCGGGTGCAATGCGGTCATGCAATTCGAGGGTTGGTAATTTCCGGCCATCTGGCAGTACGATCGGGTCATCATCCCGGAATACCACATGCAAGATGACGTTGGCGTAGGCTGCATCGTTATTGTGCTTATGTTTATGCCAGTCGGATGAGTTGATATGTATTTCAACGTTCCCTGCCCAGGTTGTAGCACCAATTCTGATACGGGCATTATGGAAATCGGGGCCTGAGTCTGTATTTTGCATCCCAGCAGAAAATACCTCGATTTTTTCGCCTGAGGTCGTCATTAAATTATCCCGATCAAAGAGCCGGAATTTCCAGGTATAGTTGATAAAGTCTTCGGTAAAAAACATTGGAATAAAGTTAAAGAAAATTCTAAATCGAATAAAGCCCTTGAAGCTTGCTGAGTTACAAAAAACTTATGTACTTTCTATCTTTCAGCTACCATGCCTTAGCTCTCAACTACCGATCGTATCAAATCTAACGTAAGCGGCTCTCTGGGTAACCTGGTGGAGAGGTAATACTTGTATCTCAACTTTTTCCCAAAAGCTGATCATACAGTGCAATTGCTTAACGCTGCCGGCATATTTGTCATAGGTTTTTTAATGGGGCCGATAGGAGGGTAGTTGATGGGTACCTATGCCGGATACAAAAAGATTTTTGAAGATGGATGATTGAAAAGAATACAGGAAAAAGCTATATAGAATAAGTGATTTCCCGGATCTAGGGCACGTAATAATAAACCCCATATCCCGTAGTGCCGATCACAAAGCTGGAATTTGCAGCTAAAGTATAACTCACTACACCTATATTACCAAATTGCAGGGTCATATCTTTGTATTGGTTAAAATCAGCCGTACGGAATATACCCAGACCTCCAAACGAAAAATAGTAATTACCGTTTATCTTGCTGATGTTATCAATGTTTGAATAGGTAGAGGCATCTTGCTGCTGGCTGAACACGGGTAACCACGAACTACCATTGTCTACAGATTCATATATGCTGCCGGTATTACTTGGCGCATTATGTGGGCCACCCATAAATAAATACCCGTTGTTATCGATATACAATGATTCAGCACTGGATAGTAAGTAACTTGAAGTTGGACCGATATTGATCCAGGTGCCCTGATGAACAGGCAATTTGTAAACTGAGGCATCGGGGCCGATGATATACAGATCGCCATTGGTCTGCTCAACCGGATAGGTACAGGGACCGCCTGGCAGCCCGTTGTCGTTTTCATTCCAGGTTTGACCTTTATCGTCCGATTCAAACAAACCATAGTTATTCGAGAAGAAAAGTTTACCGCTCGGCGTATATGCGATATCAGAGAAATTGAGCACATCAATAATACCGCTGCTAATATTTGTCCAGGTTTGCCCATTATCACCTGAATGGAAAATTCCGTCATTATAAGTAGCCATAAAAACATCATTCCCTGAACTTAGGATCTTGCTGATAACATAGTTTTTAGAAAATGTCTTTAGGGGCTTCCAGCTTTTGGCATTATCATCTGAATAGTAAGGATAGCCCGCCAAATTCAATGAAGCCAAAATTCTGCCTGAAGACAGTGTAGTAACCTTGTTTACAGGAAAATTTTGCAGGCATCCACCCTTATGCCAGCCATGTGAAGTAGCCAGCCCGATAGCCGCTACTTTAACAGAGTCTCGCCGATTAAGATTGGCATCCAATAGCACTGCATTTAGCGTTTGATTGCCTATATCGCCGCTCAGGTACCAGGCGAAGGAAGCTTGTCCATTGGTGTTGGTACTTGCTTCTGTTACTGCCAGATCCTCACAACCAGATCTCAAAAACTGGATCGAACACCCTTGAACCGGTGTTCCGTTGTTGGTTACTTTGAATATGACAGAGTCTTTTAGTTTATTTCCAATAGTATCAGTTTGATAGTTGCCACTAACCAACTGTATATGTAAACCATTTTGCAGGTCCAAATTTTGGATGGTCTTAGGTACATCTTTCTTGCAACCAACACTAAATACAAAAAGGGCAGCCGCCAGATATAATAACTTGTTCATTTTCGAAACACACACGTAAGCTCAGTTTTACGTAAAGTGCTCCGGTAGGGTTACCGGGGGCTACCATGTCGAACTATATCGATAATGCTTTATTTCTCAGGCAGAAACCAATCCTGATATAATGTTGATACTTAACGCAACAATGGCTGTATTAAAAATGAAAGAAATAAGTCCGTGTAACCACGCCAGGCGCCTGATAGACCGGGAAGAAATTTCAACGTCGGATACCTGGAAGGTCATGCCGATCACAAAGGAAAAATAAACAAAGTCGAGATAATCAGGTTCATTCTCATCTGGAAATTGCAAGCCGCCTCCGGTTTTCGGGCTGCCGTCATCCGAGTCGGTATCGTAGTAGATATGAGCATAACGCGTAGTAAAAATGGTATGCACCAACCACCATGAAACAAAAACGGCCGTTATGGCCAAAAAGATATGACTATCAGCATGACTGCCATGTTCTTTTGCAGATTTCAGCAGGAAATAAACAGCGGCCAGGCTAACTACCGAAGATACAATGACGAAACTGAAAAGCATCAGGCGGCTGGAGTCCTGGATGCGAGCAATTTTACGTACCTCCCGAGGGTGACTTGTCAGGAAAGCGATCCAAACCAACGCGATAACGCTTACAGCAAAAGCCATCCAGGTTAACAGGAATATAGTTGGCCAGGAAAAACGATCGTATATGAAAAAAAGTGTGATCGCACTGATAATAATACCCGCAACAAAGCGGTGCTGGGCATCTATGCGTAAAAAAATATGCGGTTTTGAAGTAATAGGTGTACTCATCGGTTGTTCTGAATTACGGACTTTGCCAAAGAAGGAAACGAATATAATTAATTTTTGTTCTTCGATATCCGTTGACTGTCAATCAATAATTTCAATGACCCGTCCTACCTGCCCATCTTCAAGCCGTACTTTTATGCCCCTGGAATGAAAGGCTGAGCTCGTTAGCAGATCTTTAACTATTCCTTTTGTGCGTTTACCCGAACGCTGGTCTTTTTTGAGGATGATCTCGACCTCAAGCCCCGGGAAAATATCGTTTCGGTTTTGGTAACTCATCTTATTTCCTGTTAACTCACAAGTGATGCCACTGAGCGGCTCACTTTTTCGAAATCAAAACTTTTCACCAGCGTATTAAGGGCTGCATTGATCTGCTCATTATTGAGGTTGCCGATACTGCCTTCATGGGTATGCAAGGCTTTTTTTTCCGGATCGAAATTGCCTTGTTCTATTGCCACCCCTACCTGTTTATAAGCGTCACGGAATGGTAGTCCACCAAGTACCAGTTTATTGACTTCATCGACACTAAACAGATATGCATATTTAGGGTCATCGAGGATATTTACTCTTACTTCGATGTGTTCAAGCATAAAAGCTGCCATTTGCAGGCAAAGTTTAAGGTCGGTAAAGGCAGGGAAAAGTAACTCTTTCAACAGCTGCAGCTCACGGTGATAGCCCGAGGGAAGGTTGGTTGTCATTAATGCTACATCATTTGGCAATGCTTGTAACCTGTTGCATTTGCCACGCATAATTTCCCAAACATCCGGATTTTTTTTATGTGGCATAATGCTGCTACCGGTGGTCAGGTTATCGGGGTAACTTACAAAACTAAAGTTTTGGCTCAGGTACAGGGTTTGGTCCATCGCCATTTTGGCCAGTGTTGCAGCAACAGATGATAAAGCCTGTGCAATTACCCTTTCAGTTTTCCCACGGCCCATTTGCGCATAAACTACATTATAATTTAAACTATCAAAGCCAAGTAATGTGGTCGTCAAAGTCCTGTTCAGAGGGAATGACGAACCATAGCCGGCGGCCGATCCGAGCGGATTTTTATTGGTTATTTTATAGGCAGCAAGTAGCAGCTCCAGATCATCGATCAGGCTTTCGGCATATGCTCCGAACCATAACCCAAATGAAGAAGGCATGGCGATTTGCAAATGGGTATAGCCGGGCAACAATACTGCTTTGTGCTTTTCGCTCAATTTGATCAATTGGTTAAATAGCGTCACCACTTCGCCCACCACTTCCTGCAACTCGTGGCGGAAGAATAGTTTCAAATCAACTAGTACCTGGTCGTTGCGAGAACGGCCGCTGTGGATTTTTTTACCTGCATCGCCAATGCGACGGGTGAGCAGTAATTCGACCTGCGAATGAACGTCTTCAACACCTGCTTCAATTACAAATGTGCCATTTAAAACCTCACGGTAAATGTTCTTCAATTCAGCCTGGACAAGTTCATAGTCGGCCGTGTCAAGTAAGCCAATGCTTTGCAACATGGTAGTATGCGCCAGGGAGCCAAGCACATCAAAGGCTGCCATTTGAGCATCCAGTTCACGGTCGCGCCCAACTGTGAAATTTTCAACGAGTTCGTTAACATTGGTGGTTTTCTGCCATAGCTTACTCATGGTGCAAATATGGGATTAATTTTATTCTTTGATAAAAATGAACCGACAATTAAGCGCTGCTCATGCATTTCGCTCCCAATTAAAATCGTTTTGGTTTCGGTCGCTGGTAGAGTTATGGAACATTTATCAGAAGAAAATTGGCTGTTGGTACCAGCTATTTAAATTAAGGCAATAATCTTATTTTTGATCAGTAAATCATTCCAATGGCTTTTATTGAAATCCAAACACCGCGATTGCTATTGCGTCAATGGCAGGAAAGTGATTACGAACCGTTTATTGCGCTCAATGCCGATCCGGTTGTGATGGAATATTTTGAGTCGGTTCGCACCCGGGAAGAATCGCTGGCACAGATTGGACGAATTACCGCCAATATAGACAAGAATGGCTATGGCTTTTTTGCGGTGGAACGCAAAGATACTGGTCAATTTATAGGTTTTACCGGTTTGACCAATGCCCCCTTCGAAAGCTGGTTTACTCCCTGCATCGAAATAGGTTGGCGCATGAGCAGAGCGCATTGGGGCCAGGGTTTTGCTACAGAAGCAGCTGAGGCTTGTCTTCAATTCGGATTCGATAAATTGGATGTCCAGCATATCTATTCTTTTACTTCGATTCATAATAATCGATCAGAGCATGTGATGCTACGTATTGGCATGCAAAGGGTAGGGGAGTTTGACCATCCCAATGTTAAAAATGGCCATTATCTTAAACCGCATGTTTTGTATAGAATAAGCGCCCCAACAACAAAAAAGCAGCCCTGAGGCTGCTTTTTTGTTTATTAAATATTTTACAACTAAGATCAGGCCTGTTTCTCAATATTTGGGTTTGCAGCCGGAGGTTCGGGCGCTACCGCCGGTGCTGATTGCTGCGAAGTAACTACGGTAAACGGTTTAACTTTTTCCTTTTTCCCAAATTTCAACAGATCAGGTTTAAAATAGAAAACTACACCTGAAGCAACAAGTAATATACCGAATACTATGAATAAAAAATGTCCGGCCTTTCCGCCTGGTGTCATCTCGTAGGTGAAAATTGCTTTTCCAAAAGCATCTTTATCCGGATTTACATTTGCAGCGCCGCTGGGGAAATTTATTTTCCAGAATGTTTCCATGAGATTTCCATAGGAATTGAAAGTAGTTGTTAAGGCGAAGTTATGGTCACTGATTTTGGTGATATCGGGTTTTTTCTGATCGAGATCAAGTACCCAGTTGCCATTTTCGTCAATTTTAGCGATACCGAGCGCATCGAACGAAAGTGTCCAGGTATGTTCAGCGCCATCATCTTTATAACTCCAGTTTTGGAGGTACCAGCCGGGTAACGAACGTTCTTCTTCCCGTTTCAACAGATCTAACGCATTAGTACCATATATATTGATATAATTTTCCCAACGACTGGCATTATAAAATCGAGTTATCGAAATGTGTCCATCGCCATAATTATCAATATCGATGGTTACGGTTTGTTTTTGCGGCTCAATCTGTTGTGCCTTTATGTTAAGACAGGTTACAGTAAGTAGTGTAGTTAATAAGAGATATATCTTTTTCATGATTACAGGCTATCGGATAGTAGAAATGATGTTGTTAAATAACGACTCGTAACTGTTGAAATTTGAGCTGCCCAAAGTGACACCCACAACGCCATTGCCACCGTTTCTGAAAACGCCTTCCCATCGGCTCGAACCTCCGTTATAGGTGGTAGTACCCCGGTATATGGTGTAGCCGTTGCCCTGGTTTGTCTTTTGGTAGGTAATGTAATTGCCTCTGGCTGCAAGTTGTCCGCGTATATAATACAAAGCCTGGTCTGGGCTTGCCGCCTGTACATTCCAAACTGCTATGGAAGTGGCTGGCTCAGGAGAGATTTTAGCTTCTAACATACCCAATCCTGCTACCGGATAGCTGGTGCGCGTCCAATTGGCAGGGTAATTAAAACTAATACTTCCCGAATAACTGGCAACATTAGAACCACCACCCCCACCGGATGAACTTCTACGCGAATTACCTGATGAACGACGGGGTGTACTACGGGTATTATTAACAGGTGCAGAATTATTAGTTGCCACCGCACCTCCGTGCGAAAACGTATTTGCGATATCGTCAACTTTTTTCCTCAAAAAATCGTCGTCAGAAAGTTCCATAGGTACTACACCTTTGGCCTCAAGGTCGTTTACATCGATGACAATATTTCTTGAGTCACCTTGCCTATAAGCTTGCATGAATTTTTGTAATTCCTGGTTGCCAGCAGCAAATGCCTGATCGGCAGAACTAATGCCTCCAAGTCCTTTGCCGCCTACACCAGTTGCTTCAATAGCAAAATAGGTATTATCAACCAAAACGCCCGGAAAAGCATGACCCGGAATCAGGAAAATAACCGGATGAAGCCCCGCAGCTTTGATCACGCTCGCGTACATCAGTGATAATTCTATACATAAGCCGGTATTGCCGGTGATCACTTCGCGCGGCAACCTCGCACTTTGAACAGTGGAGCTGATATCACCCAGTTTTTGCGGCACCCCTTCAGTCCCGCTGTAAACCATGCCGCTGGTACGGGTTGCATCGTACAGTTTTTCAAGAAACAAAATGGCGGCTTGCCTTTTCTTCTCAGGGTCGCTTTCTACTGATGCATCTTCGCCCTGCATAAATTTGTCCTGTACCTGCGAGGTGTAATATTTTACGATCGGATCTTCGGGTGTAACCAGGCAAGGAAGTAACTGGGTATTATGCATCAGGTCGGGGTAACTGGTTACTTCGTCTGCCGGAATATCGGTGTAAACGAATTCATTGCGCCCCATCATTTTAAAGCCAAAGCTTTCTTTTTTTACCTTTCCTCCGTTATACTCAATTTTTACCTCGCCATTCTCTTCCGATTCCGTCATTTTTTTAACGATATCGTCTTTAAAGTGAGGATAGCACCTTACCACTACGTGCTGACCGGGATATATAATAGGAATTGTTTGCAGTTCGGTCCAGTCAATATATCCGGGTACATCGTATGATACTTTTACATCATGCATGGAAGTAGTACCGTCATTGGTCATCAGCATTTTGAAAAAATAGTACTCGCCCAAAAGTGCTTCCGGGTTTGCATACACCTTATAAGCTGAAGGCATTACATAGGTAGCTGTACTGATCTTTACCTTCAGATCGTCTTTGCCGAAACTGAAAAAATACAGGCTCAGGCTTACAAGGCCCAAAAAGACAAGAGAAGCTGATAAAATTATTTTTTTCATGTTAGAATTATGGTTCAATATTTATTTACAGGTAAGGATATGCCATTTTTCGCCCAGGCTTATGCCTGCGCAAATCGTTAATTTTATTGTTTTTTAAAGGAAGATACCCGTCCTATAAATATCCGCACTATTACAGAAATATGCAACACTATATATTATATTTTGAAAAGCGCCTTGTTTAAATTATAAGCTTTTAATTATACTAGAAGTTATGATTTTGTTGCTTTGGTTAATATTTGTCAATTCTATTATTTCAGATTGAAGCGATAAGCATTGCAGCAAAACGGCGAAGGCAAATTATCGACGTTTATAATTGAAAAACGACAAGGAAAATCAGGTTTTGCGGGCTTGTTTATTCCAAAATGACTTACTCGGTTTTGACGGGATTTTCTATTGAACACGATCACAGCAGACCAAAAGTTCTATCTGCTAAAATTCAATAAAATTATTAGGTCGTGCCGATGCAAATTGGAGGAAAATTTTATTTTTTATAAGATTTGATGCTTTATTTAGATAAAAAAGTAATTTTTTTGTGGCGAATTAGCAATAGCCAATAAAAACAGTTAAATCGCAGCAAATCATAATTAATGCCCCAAAATCCCGTTATCATCGTAAAATAATTGATATATGAATAAACTTCGACTACCCGTCTCTTTAATATTATTAATAGCTGCAGCAATTTTTATCCAAAGTTGCAATAAGGATACTGTATCTGCCACGGCTTACACCACAGCTGCTTTCCAGGCTAATATTGATGGTTCTGCCTGGGCACCGGATACCGTTAGCTCGACCATTGTATATAGCACTGGGGCAAAAACCAAAACACTTACCTGTAGTGGTACCCAGGGTCAGAAACAGGTTATATTTTCAATTACTGTTCCAACTTCATCCGGTACTCCCGGTTTTCCGCTAGCAACTTATAATGTTGATGGTAACCTGGTGAAAGCACAGTTTAATACACAGCAGTTATCAAACGGTAGTTATGTATTTCTGCCCCATGGCGTTATCGCACCCGGCGCCGGCCAAATCGTTGTTACTGCAGTTGATTCAGTAAAAAAGACCATCACCGGAACCTTCAATTTTTATTCAAGGTCGACACTTTATGATGGTTCTGGCAATGTAATTTCAACCACTGTTGATAACATTTCTTCCGGGGCATTGAACGCTACGCCTTACGTGTTTTCGTCAAACCAATAGTTTTTACCCAAACAAGTACTTCTGTATATCATAACATGAAAAGATCTTTTATATTAATATCATTATCAGCTATCCTGTTTTCATCGCTTAATGTTAGCGGCCAGGTTAAAAGCTATATTTCACTTTTTGGCGGCCTTTCAAATCCCGAAGGCAACTATGCCAGCACTAATTACAGTAACAACCTTTCCGGCTATGCTCATAAAGGTGTTACCTTTGGCGTTGATGGGGCTGTTTATATTTACAAAAACCTGGCTATTGGCTACACGTTCTCGTTTCAGGATCAGGGGAAATTGAACTACAACGATACCTACAACCTTGCGCAGGGGTACACCGCTTCGTTCAATGCAACTTCTACAACAGTAAATGCTTATGATCGTTTTCATAACTTTAATTTACTGGTTGGTCCGCAATATTCTTTTACCTACAAAAAATTCATACTTGATATCCGGGCATTTGGTGGTCTGGTTGATGTAACGTCAACCCCTGAAACTCAGGTAGAACTACTTGGCGTTCCCCAGCAAACAGCATATTTTTATGTGCGTCGGTCACATGGTATGTTATTGGGATATGGTGCTAGCGGCGGACTTCGCTATATGTTGAGTGATAAGATGTCTATCGGTGTTAAAGTTGCTTATATACAATCTCCGGGTACCAAAATAACGGTTGACGATCTGGTGGATAATGTGGGGCGTTATGCAACCAGTTTGCCTATTAATGAGTTGCAAACTACTCTGGGCTTAAGCCTTAGTTTTAAATAGCAATTAGATAGCATTTTCAATATTTTTAAGTTGCCGGGCGTATTGTTTAGGCAGTATAGCGGTTTTAACCCAACTTTCCATCTTAAAAAATCGCAATATTTTGTAAAGCTTCAGTATCGGCCGAATCCATTTTATTTGTTCCTGTTTTAGTTTTTTGTTCACATGTTCGGGGGCGACCAACAATTGAACCTGTTTTAACAATATGAATCGGGCGTATCCCAGGTGCTTTCGGTATTGTTGGTACAGGTCTTTTGTATAGTGGCTATAAAAGATTCCATTTCTAAGTTGGCTTTTTCTTTCAACAAGGTATTCATAGTAAGAGCCAGCAAGGCCCTCAAGTCCCATCCTGTTGCCTACACGAGCAAAAACATCAAATATTTCTACCTTATCCTCCTCTTTCAACTTTCTTTCAAGTAGCTCATAAGCCCGGATCGAATAGTCGACCAACATATACAATACCTCAAGGTAGGCCGCCGCAGGGATTTTTGTACCCCGGCTATTTTCAACACCCTGATGTATCGCGGTAAGCTGATCAATGTATTTAAATGCATTTTCTTCGTCGGAAAATAAGATCATACGCGAATAAGCCACAGTGCTGAATAATCGCCCCAGCGGGTCGGCAAGCAGGCGACCTGTATAATACAGCCAATCGACGGCCCGGTTCAATGTAAATTCGGCAGCAGCTCCGGCAAAAATGAATAATACAGTGTCTGCTTTGCCCCAAATTTCGCGGATGAAACTATCTTTTTCTGTAAAATACTTCATTTGTTGCTGTCAATCTTTTTGTACTAAAATACTTTCGTCAAAGCCTTTTGCTATTTTTAAAAGGACGACTGTAATTTGTACAAATATGCCAAAAGTACTTTGAATTACAAAGTATATTTGTATTTAACCGATGACATTTCAGGTCGGTTCAAATTGATGGGCTTTGAACTTTGCTATTTGCCGTAATTAAGTTTACATTGTATTTGTTTATTTAAAAAGCCGATATGAACAAGAAATATATTTTACTGATACTGACTTTGCTGATGTCAATCGCTGGATTTAGCAGTTGGGCACAAACACTTGATAGTGCAAAAATAAAGGCAGTTGAAAGTGGCCTGGAAGGCGCTTTTAAAACCAAAGAACAAAAGCCATGGACGATCTGGGATCGTATGCATTATTATCGTATCAAAGGGCTCAGTATAGCCGTGATTAGCAACTATCACCTTGCCTGGGCCAAAGGCTACGGATGGGCCGACGATAGCCTTAAGATACCGGTTACCACACAAACGCTTTTCCAGGCAGCGTCGATCAGTAAATCGTTGAATGCAGTTGGAGTATTGAAATTGGTTCAGGATAAAAAGCTTGATCTGTATGCTGATATCAATACCTATCTCGGTAGTTGGAAGTTCCCCTATGACAGCTTATCAAAAGGTAAAAAGATCAGTGTCGCCAACCTGCTCAGCCATACTGGCGGTCTTACTGTGCACGGCTTTGACGGTTATGAACAAGGAAGTGTTTTACCTACCCTGCAGCAGGTGCTTGATGGTCAGAAACCTGCAAATTCCGATCCGATCCGGTCGATGTATGAACCCGGATTAAAATCAGAATATTCGGGAGGGGGTATCACAATTTCGCAAGAGATCGTAACTGATATCACCCATCAGCCTTATGATAAATATATGTACGATAAAGTTTTAAAACCATTGGGTATGACTTCCAGCACCTATGAGCAACCGCCGAAAGATAAAAAGCAGGAATTACTGGCAACGGCTTACCGGCCTGATGGAAAGCCGGTCAAAGGGAGATACCATATTTATCCTGAACAGGCTGCCGCCGGGCTTTGGACCAACCCAACTGATCTTTCCAAATACATTATCGAAACACAGTTAGCCTACGCCGGACGATCGGAAAAAGTGCTGAACCAGCAAACCACCAAGATACGGTTGACACCATACCTTGATAAACAGGCAGCATTGGGTGTATTTTTGATTGACCAGGATAGCACAAAGTATTTCTCGCATAGTGGAGCTAACGAAGGATTCAGGGCCGACTACTGGGGAAGCCTGGAAGGTGGTAATGGATTGGTGATCATGGTTAACTCTGATAACGGACAGATAATTCCGGAAATTGAAAACGCGATAGCCAATGTTTACGGATTTAAAGGATTGTACAGGACGAAATTGTTAACGACTACTACTGTAGCAGATAGTGTTTTACAAAGCTATATCGGCGAATTTGAACTTGCTCCCGGTTTTTCAATTACGGTTACCCGCGAGGGTAGCCACCTTTTTGGACAGGGAACAGGTCAGCCCAAATTTGAACTTTACCCGGAAACCCAAACCAAATTTTTTCTGAAAGTTGCCGACGCCAAAGTGGAGTTTATTAAGGATGACAAAGGCCAGGTGATCAAAGCTATTTTGTACCAAAACGGCGAACACGAGATGAAGAAGGTGAAATAATAATCATGTTCTCGAGTCCATAGTCCATAGCCTTTTCGATACAACGACACCGTGTAGCAGATGACCAATGACCAATGCCGTGCAGGAAATGACTTAATGACTAACTTATCAACCAGCCCTAACTTTTCAACAATCCCTTTAAACAAAAGGCAATAATCTAAATTAGCTGATTATTAAAAATACAGCCTTGGCTAAAGAGACCAAAGAAACACCTTTAATGCAGCAGTACAACCAGGTAAAAGCCAAATACCCGGGTGCATTGTTGTTGTTTCGCGTTGGCGATTTTTACGAGACTTTTGGCGAGGATGCGATAAAAGCCTCAGGTATATTGGGAATCGTATTGACGAAGCGGGCAAACGGTGCCGCTACTCATATCGAACTGGCTGGTTTTCCGCACCATTCGCTGGAAACCTATTTGCCTAAGTTGGTTCGTGCAGGGCAGCGGGTTGCTATATGTGATCAACTGGAAGACCCCAAAACAACCAAAACCATTGTCAAACGCGGTGTTACAGAACTGGTTACGCCCGGAGTTGCCATCAGCGACAATATCCTGCATCAAAAAAGCAACAATTACCTTGCTTCGCTTTATTTCGATAAAAATATCATAGGCGTCGCCTTTATCGATATTTCTACAGGGGAATTTCTGACAGCGCAGGGCAATGCTGAATATATCGACAAATTGCTCCAGGGATATAACCCCAGCGAGGTTATTTACCCTAAAACACAACACGTTGCGTATAAGGAAGCTTTTGGCGACCGTTACTATACTTATAAACTGGACGATTGGCCATACAGTGGCGACTATGCCCAGGAAAGCCTGTTAAAGCATTTCGGTGTAAAATCGTTAAAGGGCTTTGGCATCGAGCGATTGACTCAGGGTGTGGTTGCAGCTGGTGTTGCATTGCATTACCTGAACGAGACTGAACACCGCAATTTGCAGCATATATCGTCGATCAGTCGCATTGAAGAGGGTAGGTATCTCTGGCTTGACCGATACAGTGTCCGTAACCTGGAGTTGATCGGTTCGGCCAATGAACAGGCAACAAGCCTGGTTGATGTGCTGGATCAAACCTCCTCACCAATGGGCGCCAGGTTGTTAAGGCGATGGATAGTAATGCCGCTGAAAGAACTGAAACCCATCAACGACCGCCTGGGCGTAGTGGAATACCTGATCGGGAATGAAGTCCTTCGCGAAGAGCTAAAACAGTATATAGCCCATATCGGAGACCTGGAGCGCCTGATATCAAAAATAGGCCTTCAGCGTGCTAATCCGCGCGAAGTAGTACAATTAAAACGAGCATTGAAGGCCATAGAAGCTATTAAACTGCTATGCCTTGAAGAAGACAGCGAACCTCTAAGAGCCATAGGTGAACAATTGAATCCCTGTGCCACCATCAGTGCTAAAATTGAACGCGAAATTCAGCCCGAACCGCCGGTAATGCTGGTGAAAGGTTCGGTGATCAATGTCGGCGTGAACGATGAACTGGACCGCCTGCGAAAGATCGCATTCGGCGGCAAAGGTTATTTGCTTGAAATTCAAAAACGCGAAGCTGAACAAACCGGTATACCTTCATTAAAAGTTGCTTTTAACAATGTATTTGGTTATTATCTGGAAGTGACACATGCCCACCGGGAAAAGGTACCGGCCGACTGGATCAGGAAACAAACCCTGGTAAATGCCGAGCGTTATATTACACCCGAGCTAAAAGAATACGAAGAGCAGATATTAGGTGCCGAAGAGAAGATCCTGACGCTGGAGACGCAACTCTATAACGACCTGCTTTATTCGCTGGCCGAATATATCAAACCGATACAGCTGAACGCACAACTGATAGCACGACTGGATGTCTTGCTCAATTTTGCTACTATCTCTATCAAGAATTACTATGTCAGGCCCGATATCAACGATAACAAGATCATTGATATCAAAGGTGGACGTCATCCGGTAATTGAGAAGCACCTGCCACCCGGCGAGGAATATATTACCAATGATGTCTTTCTCGATAGCGAATCCCAACAGATCATTATCATTACCGGGCCAAATATGGCCGGTAAATCAGCCTTGCTTCGGCAAACGGGGCTAATCGTGCTAATGGCGCAGATGGGCTGCTTTGTGCCTGCAAAATCGGTTGCGATAGGGTTGGTCGATAAGATATTTACCAGGGTTGGTGCATCAGATAATTTATCGGCCGGCGAATCAACCTTTATGGTCGAAATGAATGAAACGGCCAGCATCCTCAATAACCTGTCTGACCGTAGTCTGATATTGCTTGATGAGATCGGTCGCGGTACCTCTACCTATGACGGTATTTCTATTGCCTGGTCAATCGCCGAGTATCTGCATAATCATCCCACTGCGCGGGCTAAAACCCTTTTTGCTACGCATTATCATGAGTTGAATGAATTAAGCAATTCGCACCCACGGATCAAAAACTTTAATGTTACCGTGAAGGAAATCGGGCATCAAATCATTTTCCTGCGAAAACTGGTACCTGGAGGCAGCGAACATAGTTTCGGTATACACGTTGCCAAACTGGCCGGCATGCCCCAAAAGGTAGTTGGCCGGGCGAACGAGATCCTGAAAAAACTGGAAGCGGAACGTACTGGCGGCGAACATATCAAAGAAAGCATTCGCAAAGTTCAAAAGCAGGCAGTTCAAATGCAGATGTTCAGTATCGACGACCCGGTATTGGTGAAAATTCGCGATACGCTGAATAACCTCGATGTCAATACCCTTACGCCTGTTGAAGCCCTGATGAAGCTGGATGAGATACAGCGGGTGATCAAGAGTTAAACTAAATGCGAAATGCGGAGTGTCAATTGCGAAATGATGAAAATGCGATGGTCGGAGTTCCAATTACCAAATGAAAAATGAACCGCATTTGTCACTTCGCGTTCCGAACTCAAGTAATTCCACAATTGGCACTTCGGATTCCGAACTCAATTAATTCCGCAATTGACACTTCGCCTTCCGCATTAAAATAGGGTGTTGATATGTGCAAAATCAGACGTAACCTTACAATAGCCTTCGCCGTAATTTTAGGGTATGATCAGGCAGTATTCGACTTTGTTACTATTGGGAGGTTTAATAGCACTATCGTCTTGTCATTCAAAAAAAGCGGCGATGCGGGGCCAGCCTGGCGAAGTGGTGTCGCCACAAGGTAGTATCTCACAAAAATATGCCGATTTATTGGGTGTTGAACCGGGCCAGATACAAAATGGGCGGCTCTATTCCTTTATCGACCAATGGATGGGTACACCATACAAGTTTGGCGGAATGGATCATGATGGCATCGATTGTTCGGGTCTGACGGTTTTATTAGAGCAGCAAGTGTACGGCATCAATTTACCGCGTACCACAAGTCAGCAGGTTTTGGTCATCAAACGCAAATATGAAGAGGAATTGCAGGAAGGCGACCTCGTTTTTTTTGATTATGACGGCAAAAAATTTAGCCATGTAGGTATTTATCTGCAAAACGGCTATTACGTTCACGCCAGTTCTACCAAAGGGGTGATCATAGTTAAATTACGCGACCCCTACGTTTATAAATACTTTTCACGCTGTGGATCAGTAACTGAACTGGCAAATACTGATGGCAGTCGATAAGTTGGAAATAGCTATTTGTCAATAGAATTTCTAACTTTGTTGCATGCCCCAAAATAAGGATCGTTACGCTTTCTGGACCAAATACAAACGCTTCGCTTCAACCGAGATACTGCTTTATGTGATCATGATCGTAGGGATCATTTTGGGTATCATCATTTTTGGCTGATCATTTTTTGACCAGGATAACATTGTAATTATCAGCGTCAATCACCGTATTATAAAAGTCCACGATATCCCCATACACTTCTTTATCATAGGTGCCATCTTTTACCTGCAGTTTACGCAAATAGATCAGTTGGTTGTCTTTGAACGTCAGGCTCGCCGAAAAACTCCCAAAGGGCTTATTTATCTCAACATTCAGCGGTTCCGAATCTAGTTTCCAGCCAACTGGCAGCGTATAGGTTACCTTATCTTCATAGGTATGGCCGTGGTTGATCGTTACCGGGTTGATCCTGTTGCTGACCGGTTTATAACCCGACGAAAGGTGGTCAACCGCATTAAGAGAGAAATAAAGTTTACCGTCGGTCAATGCGCCATATTCGCGGGCTGACAGTTTTACATTTTCAAATGTTGTCGGATCAAGGCTTTTGTCCTGCTTATATTCGAGTGTTTTAATATCAATATTATTGATGGGATAATACCATTTAAAATCTTTTAGCCGTTCGGTTTGGGCTTTTTCGACAATTTCATAACGGTCCTCGTAATCTACACCTTTAAATGTGGTTGATATTTGTCCCGCCAGGTCGCCGGTTTCGCTTAGGGTAAATTCTGCATTGCGCGTGATACGGTTTTGCTCGGTGGTGTATTTTGGTGTATGCAACAGTTTTCCTCCATCGGGTGTACAGGCTAAAACGTTTCGGTCGTCAGTAAAATCTCCGAGATAACCAAAAGGAATATTCTGACTGGTACACTCAAGCCACGTAGTATCGTTTTTTAATGGAAGACATAAAATGACATGGTTACCCTCCAGATTAGCGAAATCACTTAATAAACTTCGCTTTTGCTGATGATCGCCGTAGACAACACAATACCATGAATCAACTCCGGCTGCCTTCAGCAGTGCCTGTGTATAATTTACCAGGGCCTTACAATCGCCGTAGCCTACCTTGTCTACATCCGATGCTAAAAAAGGCTGCCAACCACCAATGCCTATTTGAATGCTGATGTAATGGGTTTTTTGCTGCATGTATTCATAAACCTTTTTAGCTTTAAGTTTGGGGTCCTGCATGTCTGCAGTCAAATTTTTGATGTATTGAATAGTTTCCTCAGGCAATGTCGCCCGATTTTTTAAAAGATTATCATACATCCATTTACCCAGGTCTGACCAGTTTTGAAATGCGCCATTATAACCATAGAAATTAAATTTTTCAGGTGCGAAAATTACTGAAGTTAGGGTATGCCGGCCATCGACGCTAAGGGACTCGTCTTTTCGGGCCAAAACGTGACTTATCTGCCAGGTATATGTTTTCATGCCCTCTTTAGTCGTACCGATAATTACAGCGGAAGGCAGGTTAAATTGTTTATACCTGATAACGAAATCAGGCTTACAAACCATTTGATAAGTGCTTTTCTCAACAGCCAGACCATTTCCGGGAACCGGATGCCAGTTTTCTAATGATAATGATTGTTTGTCCCTGGTTTCATATTCGTATTCAATTGTGTAGGGATATTGCGTAATTGAAGGGATATAGTGTTTTACCCGAAAATCTTCGAACAGATCTGAATTGCCAGCTGCACTTACGTCTTTAAAATCGTGTTCAGAAAATTTTGCGATCACCTTACCGAACTCGTTTATAGCTATACCCTTTATATACTTAATGGCAATACTTTTATTATAATATATGGCCATGTGTGCAATATTATCGCCGTTTGGATTGAGCACTGTGATTGCCCGTTTAACGTGATAGCTTACATTGTCGAGATCTTTAACCTCAGTAGTTATCTCTTCATTGCGTACAACCACACTTGCATACCGCAATAAATCTTTTGGTATCAGACTGGCATCATAATTTGTTTGTGCGAATGCAGCGATGCTGATAAGTAACAATAGTGCAGATAACAGTTTAGCCCTGATCATTTCTTTTTGAAAACTAATTCATTCTTTTCAGCAAGTATAATCTTATTGAAAAGCTCTTTTAAATAAGGATATTCTTGCGTGCTATAAACTGAATGGTTGATCCGGGTAATGTATGAAAATGTTAGTGTACTGCCATCGGTAGTAAAATCGGTCATGAAATTGCCACCCTGATTAGGCAGGCCGTAGGAGATAGGCTGCGGAGGATTTTCAAGTGTATATTGAGATGGTAAATGGACCGTGACAATGTAGCGGTCTTCAGAAGGCATTCCCCAATCAACCGGGTAGTCGCGACGGGCCAGTTTAAACGGATTAGTTTTGATCTGTTCGATCAGGAAAGGGCTTAGTCCGATACGGTTATTAACCATTTTATCTGAAGGGTTTACTTCCACTTCGTAAGTTTCTGCAACCGGGTTGTCTAAGCTATCAATATTTGAAACGGCTGATTTAGTAAATTTAATACCATGAATATCTCCGCTAACGTGTTCGAAGTATTCGTCTATGGAATTGAATTTTTTGATCTCTTCCCGTTTCAGAAAGGCGGTATAACCAGTTGAAAAACGGGTTAAGGTGCCTTTCAATTTGCCATCATCCTGTAAAGTGAGGTCGATAGCATACGTGGTTTTTTCCCTTTGAGGCGTCGTCATATCAATCCAGTAAGAAGGCTTGTCGAGACTGAATACCCGCCCCTGGTCGTTAAGACAGCGCAATGGTAACATTCCAAAAGGTAATAGAGGCTCGGTTGCATCCAACAAGTAGGTATGATCGCCAATATTAGCTTTGGCGATGACATAATTGAAGCTGTTAAGATCGGGATAGAGTTTGTTTACTACACCATTTGCCCTGGTCGACAGAACTACCGCTTCGGTGGGTACGCCGGCCGCATTTAACGCAGTAACAAGGGCTAAATTTATGTCTCCGGAGTTACCTGTATGGCTATCTAAGGCCTGTTTTATTCCATCAACACTCGCGTAATCATGGTGACCGTCCCATTTAATGGTGCCCTTAATAAAATTATAAACGGCCTTTGCCTTTTCAAGTTGGTCGGTTTTTCCGGAAAGTACAGGTGCTAATCTATCCTTCAACAAACTGGTACGTTTTAGCTGCGTACCAAAAAAAGATTCGGTTTTTAGCAGATAGTCTATATCCTTCCAATCTTTAGTGTATTTTGTTTTTACGCCGCTTTGAAGATTAGTTTCCTGTACTAATTGGTAAATGATCGCCGATTTAAAGTTTTTAGCTGAAGTCATGTAATCCTCTTCAACAAATGCGGGAACATCGTTCATGCCGTATACAATGTCAGAACAATCTGCCGAAGCTGAGCCATAACTTAAGCAGCTACGCTCAACAACCGCGGTGTTAAAGCTCAGTTTAAGTGGCCCCGCAAGAGAAGCATTATACTCCCAATAGCCCGGTATATGAACTTCATATACCGATTTTATTTTGGGGATGGAGGACTGGAAGTCCCATCCCTTGAACTCAAAGAGATAGGGAGACGTGATTTTATAGGTAAATTCAACCACACAGCCGCTGCGTAATGCGGGCAAAGCAAATTTTACGGTGCTGATATGCTTGTTTTCCCTCGTTCTGAAAATCTTGCTTTTATCCAGTTCTACATGTTGAATGTTCCCGTTCTCATCCTTGTAATAGGTAATAGCTTTGATATCAGTAATATCCTCGTACCTTGTCTCGTTGCTATTATACAAGCCTTCCACTATCGTTCCCTCGGTTTCGAAATCCCTATTATCAAAAAACTTGATCTTCACGTGGCGCACATAGGTTATTAAAATGTTGTAATCATTGTCAAAGCCTATCCGCGATGTTCCGTATTCGTTGATCATAACTGCATGCGCCGAGGTATCTTTGGCGTATTTGGTCATATTGAGTGCATCATTGTCTACCTGTCCGTAAGGGAAATCCTGGGCTGAAGCTTTTGTAAAGGCAAGCGCCAGTACAATAATAAAAAGTGAAAGTATTCTCATAAAAGATTCAAAAGTTTGGCACTCTCAAAATAGAAAAAATTAAATAAATATTTATCCATTAAAAAATTTATTCGGCTCAAAACTTTTTTAGACCTTTACGACCTCTCTATATAAAAAATGAAATTAAATTTAAAACGACCGCTGGCCTTTTTTGATATCGAAGCGACAGGGGTTAATGTGGGTTCTGACCGAATTGTTGAACTATCTGTCATCAAACTCAGCCCCGGTGATCTGGAAGAAGTTAAAACCTGGCGCATCAACCCAGGGGTTCCGATCCCGCTGGAAGCATCACTTGTTCATGGCATTTACGATGAAGATGTAAAAGCCGAACCTTTGTTTAAAACCGCCGCACCCGAAATAGCTGCCTTTATCGGTGATAGTGATCTTGCTGGTTACAACTCCAATAAATATGATATTCCGTTGTTGATGGAGGAATTTTTGCGCGCAGGCGTATCATTCGACCTCGAAAATCGCTTCTTTGTAGATGTGCAAAATATTTTCCACCAGATGGAACAACGTACTTTGAAAGCTGCTTACAAGTTTTATTGCGACAAGCAAATCGTTAATGCGCATTCGGCAGAAGCTGATACCAGGGCGACAATGGAAGTTTTGCTGGCGCAATTGGATAAATATGCCGGCATCGAATGGGAAGATAAAAGCGGGAAAGTGAGCAAGCCTGTTGTAAATGACATTGAAGCGCTGCACAACTTTACCAATTTGAACAAGTTGCTCGATTTTGCCGGGCGTATGGTGTACAATGACAAAGGAGAGGAACTATTTAACTTTGGTAAGCATAAAGGCAAAAAGGTTGAAGACGTATTTAATGTTGAACCCAGTTATTACTCATGGATGATGCAGGGTGATTTTCCTTTGTACACCAAACGTAAACTGGAAGAGATATATAACCGCTGGAGCGCTAAAAAAGCAGCTGACCGCCAGCAACATCGGCCACAACAAGCCAAACCTGCTGAAGTTGTTAAGCCGGTGGAAAAAATGCCGGAGCCTGTTGCTAAACCCGCAGCACCTACACCTAAACCAATTGAACACAAACCGGCCCATCACGTGTCGAAAAAAGAATTTCATAAACCCGATAACCGTAACCATAACCCTCAAAACAAACCTTTCAAAAAGCAGGACGATACCCCCGCCCGCCCGGTGGATGAGGATATGCTGTCTTTGTTAAAGGAGAAATTTAAGAAGGGGTTGTGATTGGTTAATTAGTGATTAGTTAACTGGTGATTGGTTAATTGGTGATTAGTTAACTAATCACTAATTAACAGGTTAACTAACCACTAATTAACAAGTTAACTAATCTCTACCAGGCTAACTATTCCCAAGAAAATCAATATTCCGTTTCAAGCCGGTAAACTTTGTGCGTTTTACAGCGGAATTTTTGAATACTCTTTGAAACACATCTTCCGAGATATCCTGCCATTCACTTTTGGACATTTGCAGCAGGTCGGGGTGGGGTTCGAAGGCAGGTTCGCGGTTTAGCACCGAAAACCGGTTCCAGGGGCAAACTTCCTGGCAGACATCGCAACCGAACATCCAATTATCCATTTTGCCTTTAAATTCGGCAGGTAGCTGCTCTTTTAGCTCAATAGTGAGGTACGAGATACAACGACTGCCATCAACCACGTACGGGGCCACAATGGCTTCGGTAGGGCAGGCATCAATACAACGGGTACAGGTTCCGCAATGGTCGGCTGTGGCAGCGACGTCGTAATCCAGTTCAAGGTCTACGATCAGCTCGGCTAGAAAAAAAAACGAGCCTTTTTGGGTATTGATCAGGTTGGTATTCTTCCCGATCCACCCCAGGCCAGAGCGTTTAGCCCAGGCTTTATCCAGTATCGGCGCTGAATCAACAAAAGCCCTGCCATTCACTTCGCCTATCTTTTCGTTGATCACATCGAGCAATTGCTTCAGTTTTGATTTGATCACCTTGTGATAGTCGGCACCATATGCATATTTGGATATTTTAGGAGCCGAGGGGTCAGATTGGACCAGATCAGTATAATAATTCAAACCTAGTGAGATCATGGATCTGGCATTTTCAACCAACAGGCGCGGGTCAAGGCGTTTATCGAAATAATTTTCCATGTAATGCATTTCGCCCTGCATGCTATTTTTAAGCCAGTTTTCCAGTCGGGGAGCTTCTTCTTCCAGAAATTCAGCTTTGGCGATACCACAAAACAAAAAGCCAAGCTTTTTAGCTTCGCTTTTGATCAATTTGCTGTATGATTGCTTGCTTTGCTGCATTAGAGCAAAGATAGCTTTTAATTATTTCGAAAAGCTCTGGCGCATGGCATTGCTTAATGACTTAACGGTCCAGAAGCCACTGTCGAGGACACGGCGTACGGTTAACAAAGGATCGTTCGGATCACGTTTTTCGGCAAGTTGGAATGCCAGTTTAAAGCCGCGTTTGTGCAATTCGGGCAGACCTTGTGAATTCCATAAACCGAACGGATAGGCAAAATATTTGATCGGTTTTCCAGTGATCTCTTCCAGTTTTTTAGTGGGTTTATCCAGCTGGGTTTCCCAATCCTTACCCTGAAATTTCTTAAAATTGCTATGGTTCCAGGTGTGACTGCCAATTACATTGCCCTCATCCGATAATTGTTTTATCTGCGCTGCACTCATGTAATGTTTAACCTTACCAATTGAAACGGTCATGATAAAGAATACACCTTTAAAACCATATTTTTTCATTTCAGGACGTGCTACTACAAACTGGTCGAGGTCGGTATCGTCAAATGTCAACATGATGGGTTTGCTGGGCAGCGGGGTGCCTTTGGTCAGGTAATCATAAAGCTGATCTGGCAAAATGGTATGATAACCGCTGTCAGAAAGCATTTTTAAATGTGCTTTGAAGGCAGCTATCGGGATGATATAGTCTTTATCTACTTTTTTATCAGTTGGCTTCCAGTCGCGTATTTGGTGATAACAAAGAATCGGCACTTGTTTGCGGGCCAGTATGGCAGCGGCATTTCCTGGTGTTGTTGCCTGGGCAAGTGCAGTAGTTGTAAGGGTAATAGATAAGCAAGCAGTCAGCAAAGCTGAAGTGAATTTAGCGATCATAAGTGATTTATTTCTGGCAGCGAAATTAGCAGATTTCGCTGTTCTGTAAATGTTAATTATCCACAATTGAACAATTTAAAGCAGGATTCGTTTGCCCTCTTTTGCTGATCTTTTTGCGGCGTCCAGGATCTGCATCACAATGATGTTGTATTTAAGCGAAGCCTGGTCATCGGTGCCCGATATCCGGCCATGTAAAACAGCCGATAAATAGTTTAACGGGTCGTTGATAGGTTCTTGCAGCGGCTGTGCTTTGACGGAGCTACGCCTGTTTTCCCTCATTCTGATATCTATATCTGTCCCATTTAGCGAGTGCAGGTAACCGTGTTCGCCGAAAACTTCCAGATCCTTGATAGAATAGGGCCAGTTCCAGGAAGCTTCTATCTGGCCGGTAGCTCCCGGGTATTCAACTAAAATGGTAGCATCATCATCAACTTTCGGATAAACCTCTGGTTTGTATTGGTGGGTAATGGCAGTAACTGCTATTGGTCTTTGGCCATGCATCAACCAGGTCATCAGGTCGGCACCGTAGCAGCCGAAATCATTCAGTGCGCCCGCGCCATTTTGGATGGGGTCTGTAAGCCAGGCCAGGAATTCTTTACTGCATCCAATTTCTTTTGGTCCCTGATGTCCATCATGAACGACCATTTTTTTTATCGGACCAATACTGTCATTTCCCACCTC
>CAIPDP010000083.1 GCA_903863845.1 uncultured Mucilaginibacter sp.
GCAGAAAATCAATTTTTTCTGCCTCCCTCAAAGTTTAAAGCCTGCTTTTTCGATTCTGCCGGATTAACAAAGCTTCAAATGATCGGTACTACTTTAGTCTTTGAATCGGTAGCAGGTTTGTTGCTTTTGGTTTTCTTCCGGGCCGACGTGGTTTTGTGTGCTGTACCCGAATTGGTTTTTACGGGATTAGGCATGGGCGGCGGTAGAGGCGGCGGAGCATCCTGCTGGGTATTTTTAGGCTCTTCTTTTACGCTGGCCTGTTCGGCGGCATCTTTCTTTTTAAATGGATTGATCTGTTTGATCTTATCAACCATCTCTTTCAATTTTTCATGAATCGCAGGATGGGGTGGAGGCTGAGGGTGCTTTCTGTGCGAACTATCCTGTGCGTAGCCTCTAATTGAAAACGACAATAGGATCATACCAGCTGACCAGATCAACAGGTATTTACCGATCCTGGTTAAGTAGCTATCGTTTCTTCTCTGTAACATGTTTAATTGAAAAATAATTTCGCTTAGCAATATATCAAAATTCAGGTGAATGGGGAAAGCAATTAACCTGTAGTTTGTTATGCAAAAAGAATGCCGGGATGAAAGCGTCCCGGCATTAAATTTTAAGTATTCGATCAACAATACTTTTATTCCTTTACATATCCTACAATTTCGATGTTACCGGCACAATCGGGCTCACCGGTAAGCTTAAGGTATTCACCCGAAGGCAACCAGCTTTGGGTATGCTTTTCATTGATCAGGTTAAATTGGATCACAAAAAAGTAAGTACCCGGAGCTCTGTTCACTGTATCTGTATAAGCTGTTAGCTGCCTTTTAACTTCATCCGCAAATAAAGGCATGGCTTTGTTTTTTACTTTCACACCTAACACTTTGTGCTCAGTATTGGTAGAAAATTCTACGATAACGTTACCCACTGTTTTTTGTTCAAAGTATGTGGTTGGGTAACGCAAGTGTTTTGCCAGATAGTTATATAACGTGCTGCAGCCCGGAAAATAACCCGATGGTGGTGGCAGCATATTTGAAGGATTGTGGGGATAGCGTTCAACCTTTACTACGTCTGCAGTTTGTGAGTTATTGACCTTTACTGCCGTATCAGAAGCTGTTATTTTATCTTCCGATCTGCCTTTGTTTGGTAATCCGGTGTCCCTTATTTTGCTGCGTTGTAAATTTTCGGGCTTTGGAAAAGTGATTTTCGCGCTATGTACAAAAAGACGATCGTTGTCTTCATTCGCCTCTACAAAAATTACATAGCCTGTTTTTATCAGATCGTCGATCAGGAAACTGGCTGTTGAAACTTTTTGGCCTTTTTTCAACGAGATCCAAAGAATAGGTTTGTTTTCTTCTTTGAATTGCCTGAAATCCATCTGATAGCCATCCTTTTTAAACATAGCTGCTGCTTTTGATAGTGAAGCATCATTAAATTTTGAAGGATCGATTTTACAATAGATAAATCGCTTTCCGGATGCAGAAGTTTTTTGGCCAAAATGGATCGGTGCGATTAAATGGGATCCCTTGGTTAGAGCTAATTCACCCGGCGCCAGGTCAATCCATCCATAGCTTTTAGCGAATGCTAAAGTTGATACACATAGTAAGCCAGCGAGTACAGGCATTACCAGCAGAAACTTCAGCCTGGCTGTAGTCCCCGATCTTTTTTGTTGCAACATCATGATGCGTTTTTTTAATAGCTTTTTATTGAAAAAGGTGTTGGTTAGCGTATTTGAATGGAAGCCATAGGCATTATTTATTAAAAAATCGGCATAGCTTGAAAGGTCTTCTGTATTTGCTGTTTCCTTGTCAGCAATAAACTCATGTAGTTGTTTGATGTCACTTTGCATTATGTAGATGACCGGGTTAAACCAATTGATGATCTTCAGCAACTCGAAATAAAGGATATCCCAGCTATGCCGCTGTTTAATGTGAATCATTTCATGGCGAATGACCATGGGCGACTTAACCAGGCTGCTGCCGATAAACAGGTAATTGAGAAAAGAAAAGGCATTATTGGCTTCCGGTAATTCAACAAGTTTGATACCCTGATAATTATTGGTTTTATTTACGCTCGACATTTTAAGTAATTGCACTAATTTGAAAGTGCACAAAACAGTCATTACCAGCACAACACACAGGTAGAACACAACCAGGTACTTGTCAAGCGCCCAGGAGTTGAAGGCTATCGCTGATCCTAACTGCGGCGCTGTTATCCCTGGTTTTGCATTAATAAATCCATAATTAATTGTAGTGACAGCTTCGGGCTTTAAAACACCTAACTGAAATAATGGGATCAGGAAGGCTAAAAGCGGACTTATCAGCAAATAGGCCCGGTTCCATTGGTAATAAGTTTCGCGTCGGAATAGCAGGTAATACAACGCGTAAAAAATGATAAGGTATAGGTTTGATTCGAGCAAATAATACAGCCAGTTCATGGTTTTTTATTTTTGAGGTTTTCGGCCAGTTTGGTTATTTCTTCCAGTTCCTGCATGCTCAGGTTTTTTTCGTTTATCAGGAAAGAAACCAGACTGTGATATGAATTGCTGAAATAGTTTTTCATCATTTTATCGAATGTGAATTTTTTGTATTCTTCTTCGGTAACTAGCGGAAAATAAACATGCGAATTACCATAAGCTTTATGGTCGATGAATCCTTTGCCTTCCAATACGCGGACAACTGTTGAAACCGTGTTATAAGCAGGCTTAGGCTCTGCCATTTTTTCCAACAGATCTTTTACGATGGCCTCTTTTAATTGCCATAAGATTTGCATTACTTGTTCTTCAGCTTTTGTTAATTCTTTCATTTTTTAACTAAACTATTTTTATAGGTAGGTAAAGGTAAAACTATAATTATAGTTTGCAAACTATTTTTATAGTTTTTTGTAAAAAAATATTTTTGCTAAAAATTTGAGCAAAATAAATTTATTTTTAATTTCACAGCGTTATCAAACTAAACCATGTCACTCCTTCATCAAATTGCATTAACTTTTGTCAAAAATATAGGCCCTGTATCCGCCAAAATGCTGTTGTCGCATTTTGGGGATGCCGAACGGGTATTTAAAGTCCCAAAAAGCAAGTGGCTGAAAGTTCCCGGCATAGGAGAGTGGACCCTGAAAGGCGTCGATCTGAACGCTGCGCTGCAAAGAGCCGAAGAAGAAATAAAATATATAGAGGCTAACGAGATCAGGGTAATTTTTTATTCTGATATCGAATATCCCAGACGCCTAAAAAATTGCAATGATGGCCCGGTGCTGTTATATGCAAAAGGACAAATGGATATTAACCAGCGCCATGTGATCAGTATTGTTGGTACCCGCAATGCCACTGAATATGGCCGTCAAATTTGCCGGCAATTGGTTGACGAATTGCAGCCCTATAATGTGCTGGTGGTAAGCGGCCTTGCGCTGGGCATAGATGTAGCAGCCCATAAAGAATGTGTGAAGCAAAATGTACAAACAATAGGTGTACTGGGGCATGGTCTGGACAGAATTTACCCCTACCATAACCAGGCTACCGCGCAGAAAATGCTGGCCAATGGTGGCTTGTTGAGTGAATATCCCTCGGGTACAATACCCGATCGCGAGAATTTTCCGCAGCGCAACCGTATCGTCGCCGGGATATCTGACGCAACGATCGTGATCGAAGCCGGAATCAAGGGCGGTGCGCTGATCACAGCCGAGATCGCCAATTCTTATAATCGGGATGTATTTGCTTTTCCGGGAAGGATAGATGACGAGTATTCTGAAGGCTGTAATTTCCTGATCCGGAATAACAAAGCAGCACTGCTTACCAGTGCAGCCGATCTAGCTTATAGCCTGGGCTGGGAGGAAGGAGCACCCAAACCCGCCCGCGAACAGTTGTCGCTGCCTATGGACCTGACGGATGACGAACGCATCATTTTTAATATTATTTTCCAGCATAAAACCCCATTGCCCATTGACGATCTGAGCCTCAAAGCCAACATGCCCCTTAGCCAGTTGACCATGAATTTGCTGAATATGGAAATGCAGGGCTATATCCGTTCCCTGCCCGGGAAAACCTATTGTCTTAATTAAGCTTATCGTCCTGTGCTAAACGATTCGAAAGCGCGCGATTCAATCTTCCCGGGCAATACTAAACCAGCTTAACTTACCTGTCATGGAACTGATCCCGGCCCATTCGTCGAGCTCAAATTCAAGCAGCGCTATCGCGCAGGTAGGGAAGTCGACACGTTCGCCGCTAAGGTAGTTGACGATCTGTTCCATCGCAGGGTTATGACCAACGAGTGCGATGAAATCTTTTTCGTTATCAAAGTCGTTGATCACATCCATTAGTGTGATGGGGCCAGCCTCGTAAATCCGGGTATCAAGGATCGGGCCGGGAATAGTCAAAAAAGCCGCAAAAATATCTGCTGTACTCCGTGTGCGCAAAGCCGGACTGGCAACCACTTCCTGCGGAACAAATCCATTTGCTTTTAGCCGAACAGCCATCATCTCGGCGTCCCTGATGCCTGATAGTTTTAGCGGGCGCTCAAAGTCATCATAATTTAAATCATGAACAGCTTTAGCATGGCGTATCAAAAGAAGCTTTTTCATAAGGGGCTATCTACGGTGTTTGCGAAATTTACAACAGTTCCAACTGGTATGTCGTTCATACATTTAAAGTGCCCCCGAGGGCAAGCTTCCAAACCAAATTTTGAGCATGGCCTGCATGAAAGCTCAATCCCGATCACTTCAGCATCTTTAACCTGGTAAGGCTGTACGCCCAGTAATTCGGGTACAGTTCCACCCCAGATAGAGCCGATTGGCACATCAAAGGCTTCAGCAATATGAGTTAGCCCGGTATCAAAACCCAGGATGCGTTTTGCTTTTGAAACCAGGAATACCGATTCATCGAGGGTAGTAATGCCACAAGCATTGTATACCTTGTTGCCAAGCGACTGTGCAATTTCAGTGCCATTAGCTTTTACATCCTCTCCGCCCAACAGCACTATTGGCAGGTTAATTGATCTGCAAATTTCAATGATCTTAGCATTGGGCATACGTTTGGTAAAGTGCGTGGCACCGATCACAAAGGCAATATAATTATCCCGATGTGTTTCGGGTAACAGTTCCGACGGCGAATATTGTTTCTTGAGGTAATAATTAATGGGTTTCCCATCATTATTTACACCGAGTGGTTTTACAGCTTTCAGGTATCGTTCAACCAGGTGAAACGGTTCAACCAGTTTAAGCCGGATTTTCAGACTCAGCCATTTGCGAACAGGTTGCTTTTTGTAGGTATAAGCTTTGATACCTGTTCTTATTTTAATGATAGCAGTTCGCAGATTATTATGCAGGTCGATAATGAGATCATATTTTTCTGCTTTGATCTCCGAAATGGTCTCGCCAAGTGACGGTTTCAACAACAGGAGTTTATCCACGTAGGGATTCCCATCGTAAATGTATCGGAAAGCGGGTTTGGTCAGGAAATGTACTTCGGCATCCGGCAATTGGGTTTTCAGGCATCGCACAACCGGGGTAGTGTAGATGATATCGCCCATGGAGCTAAAACGGATAACCAGTATTTTCATGGTCTATTTGATCTGTTGCCTGATCTTTTGAATGATGGAGGTAGAGGAGTAGCCTTCCACAAAATCGATGGTCCTTACTTCGCCACCGTTGGCGATCACTTCTTTTCCACCTACTATGTTTTCGATAGCGTAATCGGCACCTTTTACCAGGATGTCGGGGAGTAAAGTGGAAATTAAGTTAAGTGGTGTATCCTCCTCAAATACAACGATACCATCAACAAAAAACAAAGCGGCCAATAAAGCAGCCCGACTATTCTGGTCGTTCACCGGCCGGTCTTCGCCCTTAATTCTCCTGACCGAACTATCTGCGTTAAGCCCAATAATGAGTTTATCACCAAGTTCGGAGGCTTTTGCGAGGTAGGTAATATGTCCGATATGCAACAGGTCAAAAACACCATTGGTAAAAACTACTTTTTTGCCTTCCTGTTGCCAGGCAGCAACTTGCGACCGCATTTGAGGCAGATAGCAAATTTTGGCGAGTAGTGTTTTTTCGATGTTGTGTCTCATATCGCTATAATATAAGACTTACGAAGTTTTATAAACTTCGTAAGTCTCTCTAAGTTCATTAAAAAGCATTATCAACAGCCTTGCAAAGTATGTGACCGATGAGGATATGCATTTCCTGTATACGGGCTGTTATTTCTGAGGGTACGATAATATTCAGGTCGCAAAGACCTGTCATTTTACCTCCATTACGTCCTGAAAACCCCAAGGTTTTACAGCCGATGGTCCTGGCTGTTTCCAGTGCATTTAAAATGCCCTGGCTATTACCACTGGTAGAGATACCAATAAACAGATCTCCAGGCTGCGCCAAAGCTTCTAATTGCCGCGAAAATACATGATCATAACCATAATCATTCGCTATTGAAGTCAAAGCCGAAGTATCAACGGTTAAGGCGATACCCGGTAAAGCTTTTCTTTCCTTCACAAACCTGCCGCTCAGTTCGGCAGCTATATGTTGTGCATCCGCTGCACTGCCACCATTACCGGCCAGCAAAACTTTATTGCCGTTCATTAAGGTCGAAACCATAATCTGACAAGCTGTTTCAATATCCCGTGTTTGCCCATCGATAACACGTTGTATCAATTGCTGGTGATCTTTTAGTTCTTCAATAACCATGTTATATAATTAGTGAATTAGTGAATTAGTGAGTTGTTGATTTGTTGAATCGTTAAATTGGTGGACTCCTATCAGTTTAGTATTGCTCTAATGCCTAATATCCAATCCCTAATACCTGATACCTAATACCTAACACCCCTATCCCTCAATATCCGCAATAATTTCTTCGATCGTAGTTGTAGCGCTGCCAACGCGGCGTATAACGATGGCGGCAGCATGATTGGCCAGTTCGCAGGCTTCTTCAATGTTCAGGCCGCTTGCAATAAAATAGGCCATGGTGGCTAAAACCGTATCGCCGGCGCCGGTCACGTCAAATACAGCCGTTGCTTTGACCGGCAAAAGCTGGTAGCCAATCTCATCGACGATCACCATGCCTTCTTCAGATAAGGTAACCACCAGGTACTCAGCTTCGGTTTGCTTAAATATCACTTTAGCTGCCCTTTGCAGGTCTTCTACAGTTTTTACTGCACCGGTTTTTGCCGCTTCAGCAAGCTCCTTGCGATTGGGCTTAATGATAAATGCACCCTTATATTTTGCGTAATCCAATCCTTTCGGATCAACAATAACTTTTTTGTATTTGCTTTTTGCCAGTTTGATCAAACGATGGGTAAATTCAGCAGAAAACAGTCCTTTTCCATAATCTGAGAACAGTACGATATCCGCCTCATTGATGAAATGACTGAGTTTATTCAGCAATTCTTCTTCCAACCCGGCCGATAAAGCATCGGTAACCTCACGATCGACCCGAACTAATTGGTGACTGCCCGCCAATACACGCGTCTTAACCGTCGTTGGGCGATGTTTATCCGTCACTATGGCATCCGTAGTTAAACCTTCCTGCGCCATAATTTCTTTCAGCTGCGTGGCAAATGCATCGTCGCCGACAATACCGCCAAGCGTAACACTTGCACCAAGAGCCACCAGGTTTTGGGCCACATTTGCAGCACCACCAAGTGTAGTCGATTCATTTTTTACATTAACGATCGGTACCGGTGCCTCGGGCGACAGACGTGTTGCATCGCCCCATACATAATGGTCGATCATCAGGTCGCCAATAACCAGTATGGCAGGAGGTTTTTGGGTTTGCTGTATGGCGCGTACTTTGTCTGTCAGCATGGTTTATATTTCGGATTTCGGAATGTCGATTTCGGAATGTGCTTATCGAGTATCCGAACTTCCTGTTATTTTATTTTTTTCAATTCAAATACTTTTTTGATCTCGGCCAAAGTTAAGGCGTTCAGGCACATTTCCTTGTATAATCCCCCTTTTCTTGCAGCTAAAATACCATAGTGCATATCTAAAAAGCCTTCGGTGCGGTGTGCATCGGGGTTAATTGATAACATGACACCCTTTTCCAGCGCATATTGGTGCCAGCGCCAGTCTAGGTCGAGCCGGAGCGGGTTTGCGTTTACCTCGATCACTACACCATTGGACGCACAGGCATCGATCACTTTTTTAAAATCAAGATCATATCCCTTGCGGCTCAACAACAACCTGCCGGTAGGATGACCCAATATAGTGGTATACGGATTTTCGACAGCCTTTATAACGCGGGCTGTTGCCTTTTTCTTATCCATTTTCAAATTGGAATGCACAGATGCTACGATAAAATCAAATCGCTGCAAAATTTCATCCGGGTAATCTAGCGAACCATCATTCAAAATATCGGACTCTATTCCTTTAAAAATAAGAAAATTGCTCAGTTTTCTGTTGAGGCTATCTATTTCCTCCTGTTGTTGCAGTACTTTCTCAATGCTCAAACCACTGGCATAAAAAGCGCTGCGGCTATGGTCGCACATACCCAGGTATTGCAGTTTCAGGTTATCACGGCAATATAGGGCCATTTCCTCCAGCGTATTAACGCCGTCGCTCCAGGTGCTGTGGTTGTGTAGGGTACCCTTCAGATCGGCATAAGTGATCAGCTTTGGTAAGGTATGGCTGGCCGCTTTTGCAATAAAAGTGCTATCCTCGCGTAACTCGGCCAGTATAAAATCAAATCCGGCCTGCTCAAATATTGCTTCTTCGCTTAGGGTTTCATCAATTGATGGCAGTCGCAGTGAAAATGCCTGGTTAAACTCTTCAGTACCTGTTTGTAAGAACAGTTCTTTGTAAAACAAGTTCGATCGAACCAGCTTTATATTTACTGAGAGGCCGTTCGCGCTTCTGCCACTGATTACTGTTCCAGTGTTTAAAAGGTCATTCAGCATACTAGCACCGCCTATCAATTCAATCGTTTTGTCAGGTTCGTCTGTTCCGATTAAAATGGATAAGTTTTCGATGATCTCGCAACAGCGACGGTATTCACGGGTAAAGCTGAGTAAAGCCGCGGGCAAAAGTTCTTTTAGTTTGCGTAAAAGTTCGTTAGCTTCAGCCTCCACCCTGGCATATAGGAATTTGCCGTTGCTGGCCATTTTAAATTCGATCACCCTGGCGATATCTTCCTGGGTTTTCAAGCCAAAGCCTTTCGCTTCGATCAAACGGTTCTCGTTACAGGCGTAATACAATTCACCAACCGTTTCAATACCGAGTTCCTTCCAAATGGTGACGATCTTTTTCGGGCCGATGCCTTTAATGCCAAGCATTTCAACAATCCCTTCCGGGGTTTGTTCAAGCAGGGTTTGCAGTTCGGTGATATGCCCGGTCTCTATAAATTCCTGGATCTTGCCGGCAGTACTTTTGCCGATGCCATCTATCTTCTCCATCTCGGCAAGGCTTTTTGCAGCTATCTGGAAAGGAAGTTTATCAACTTTAAATGCTGCATTGGCAACCGACTTGATCTTGAAAGGATTCTCGTCATGCAGTTCCATCAACTGCGATAAAAGGCGGAGCGTACGGGCTATTGGTTTATTTTCCATCGATCGGCACGAAAATACGAATAGTTCATGGATGATAGATCATGGTTCATAGATTGTCGTTGAGTGATTAGTCCATAGTCCATAGTCCATAGCCTTTTCTAATTACCAATGACCAATGACGAATGACCAATGACGCGAAGCAAATGACCAATGACGAATGACCAATGACGCGAAGCAAATGACCAATGACGAATGACGAATGACCAATGACGCGAAGCAAATGACCAATATTTAGTGAATCACCACATCATAAGGCAAACGCATCTGCGGCGTACGCATCATGGTAGAGAGGCCTTTTAGTTGCTGGTAATAGATATAATTTTCGCCCAATTCAGACTTTACCGCATGGATGCGCATTTGTTCGCTTAAATTATTGCCCAGCTTGCTGAAAAGCCCTTTTTGTTCGGGATAGGTTTCCAACTCATAATTCTTGATACCCGCTTTTTTGGCAGCCGATTTTATGGCATCATTAATATTGCCCAGCCGGTCAACCAAACCTATCTGGATGGCCTGTGTGCCGGTCCAAACACGCCCTTGCCCGATACTGTTGATATAGGCCTGTGTTTTATGGCGACCATTAGCCACAGCTTTGGTAAATTCGTCGTATCCGCGGTTAACTTCGTTTTGCAGGATAGCCCTTTCTTCAGGCGAAAGCGGACGGCTAAGGTTACCCAGGTCGGCGTACTTGCCTGTTTTAACGCCGTCGAAGGTAATGCCCAGTTTGTCGTTAAATAGCTTCTGCATATTTGGCAAAATGGCAAAAATGCCGATCGATCCCGTTATCGTATTTGGTTCGGCTATGATCGAATCTGCTGCACATGAAATATAATAACCGCCAGACGCTGCCAGATCGCCCATAGAAACGATGATCGGTTTAACTTTTTTGGTCAGATAAACTTCGCGCCAGATAACATCTGATGCCAGCGAGCTGCCGCCCGGAGAATTTACCCGCAGCACTACCGCTTTAATTTTATCGTCGAGCCTGGCCTTGCGCAATGATTCTGATATACGGTCAGATCCTATGGTATTATCGTCGCCGTCGCCGCCGGTGATCTCGCCCGAGGCATATATTACGGCTATCTGGTTCTTCGTTTCTTTTTTATCGGTTTTATCGGTGCTTCCGCTGTAATCTGCAAGCTCAACATTATGCAGTTCGGCTTTGCTTCCGATATTGGTACGTTCCCGCAATTCGTCGAGTACTTCGTCGCGGTGTTTTAAGCCATCAACCAGTTTGTAGTGCAGGGCATCCTCCGGAAATTGGATCTTTAAGTTATTGGCAATGCTGAATAACGAATCTTTACTTACCCTGCGCTCAAAGCTAATTCCCGAAAGAAAGTGGTCATATAACGAACCCAGGTATGACTTGACCTGCAAGCGATTGGCGTCGCTCATCTTTGTCAATACATATGGTTCGACAGCGCTTTTATAAGTGCCCACTTTGATCACCTGTGCTTCGATGCCCAGTTTATCCAATGCGCCTTTCAGGAAGGTGATTTCGCTACTGAATCCGCGGAATTCGAATATTCCTTTTGGATTAATATAAATTTTATCAGCTACAGAAGCCAGGTAATAAAATCCCTGTGTATAAACTTCAGAGTAGGCGATAATGAATTTACCTGAATGTTTAAAATCGATCAAAGCATTGCGTATTTCCTCGGCGGTGGCCTGTCCCGAAAGCATATAACTTTCATCAAGATAAATACCTTTGATATTATGGTCGGATTTTGCCCTTTTAATGCTGGCAAGGATATCATTTAAACCGAGGGCTTTTTCACCATCTAGTCCAAGAAATCCAAGCCCGGCAAGTGGGTTATTGGGTGTGCGCTCAGGTATGGCGCTGCTAAAATTGATATGTAATACCGAGTTTTCCTCTACCTCGACGTGCTTTTCGCTGCTCGCCGCATCAACAATTCCTACAATCAGCACAACAACAACGATGATGATGATCAGGCTTGAAAGGAAGAAGCCTAGCATCGAGGCAAAAACAAATTTGAAGAATTGTTTCATTAAGTATATTAAACTTTATAACTATGCAAACTTAGCAATAGCCATGTATAATATTAAGAGCCTATTGCATAATATTTGTTACAACAATGATTGGGGTTTATTTGCTATTGGGGAGTAATTTAGGCGACCGGATAAGCTACTTGCGGCAGGCAAGAAGCTTGATCGGTGAAACTGTTGCGAAGGTTATTCAGGCTTCGTCGGTATATGAAACCCAATCCTGGGGTAAAACCGATGAACCTGATTACCTTAACCAGGTGCTCTATTTAAAAACTGATCTTCATCCAGGCCTATTATTGGAAAAACTGCTTGGTATTGAAACTATCATGGGTCGCAAGCGGGAAGTAAAATGGGGATCAAGGATCATCGACATCGATATCCTTTTTTATGGCGATCAAAAGATCAATGAGCCGAACCTTGTAGTACCGCACCCCGAATTACACAACAGGATGTTTACGCTTGCTCCATTGAATGAGATCGCTCCCAATTTTGTGCACCCGGTTTTTCAAAAGAAGATTTCTGACTTGAAAAGTGAACTTAAAAGCGACTTGACCGTAAAAATGTTTTAATTTTGCTACATCTTATAAACCCAAATTTCCAGTGACCCAGGCTAACAAAGATCTTGATTTAACCTTCCTATATGAAATAGCCGATGGCAGCAATGAATTTATTATTGAGTCTATCGACATGTTATTGCAACAGGCACCCGAAATGCTGGAAAGCATCGAGACTGCGATCAAAGCCGGTGATTGGGCGGCGGCGGCTTCATCGGCACATAAACTGAAACCATCGATGGGATTTTTCGGGATGTTACTTTCCCAGGAACTTTTACAGGACGTTGAGCATTTATGCAAGGCTGGTGCCAGTGACCCTGATTTGATACGCGAGAAATTTGACCGCGCAAATGAACTGATCAACGGCAATATACCCGAACTTACCCGTTTGAGGGCCGAAAAAGAAGCAGAACTTTAAACTTTTTCTATCTTAAAGCTATAGCTTTCCATGATGAGGTTGGCCAGCAGACTCTTACAGGCTTGTTCAACTTTTTCATGTGCAATGGTCTCATTTTCAGCCTCAATTTCAAGCGAAATATGTTTGCCGATACGCACATTATGGATCTCAGACAGGCCGAGGTTTTTCATGCTTCCTGTAACTGCTTTACCTTGTGGGTCGAGTATCTCTTTTTTGGGCATTACATCAATTTCAGCCTGGAATTTTGTCATTGGAGAATTTGTATTGAATGAGCGATAAGGTGATATAAATAAATATGATCACCGGAACTGCGGCAAATTTAAAAAATAGAATCAATATAGCCGAAAACAGGAGTAATAAATAGCGATAGATATTTTTATTGAAATCGGTGTTTTTGAACTTCAAGGACATCAATGGTATCTCGGCCACAAGCAGCATACACATTAGCACTACAAATACTGCCAATACCCAGGGGTTTAAAATGATATTCGAAAAACTATTGTGTTGTGCCAGAATCATAGGCAGGGATGCGATCAATATGGCATTAGCCGGTGTCGGTAAGCCGATAAAGCTATCAGCCTGCCGGGTATCATTATTGAATTTGGCTAAACGCAAAGCCGAAAATACCGAGATCAGGAAGGCTGCGTAATTGATATAGGGACTTAAATTAGGAATAGTTGGCGATTGTAAAAACAGCTCATACAAAATAGCCGAAGGTAAAAATCCAAAGCTTACCATATCGGCCAGCGAATCAAGGTCTTTGCCTATCCCTGAAAATGCTTTCAAAACCCGCGAGGCAAAACCATCAAAAAAGTCGAATATCGCCGCCAGAAACAGGGCATAGGCCGCATAAACCAAATTTTCCTGAAATGCAAACACGATACCAACACAGCCACTGAACAGGTTTGCACAGGTTATGGCGTTGGGAACGTGTTTACGAATGCGCTTCTTCATGGGTGGTCATTGGTCATTTGCTGCGCGTCATTTGTCATAGGTCATTTGTCATAGGTCATTTGGCATTGAAAAAGGCTATGGACCATTGACTATGGACTATGAACAATTACGAATTCATCGAAATGAGGAATTCCTCGTTTGTTTTAGTGCCTCGTATCTGGCTTTGCAGGAATTCCATAGCTTCCTGTGAATTCATATCCGCCAGGTGGTTACGCAGGATCCAAACGCGCTGCAGGGTATCACGGTCGAGCAACAGATCGTCGCGACGTGTACTTGAAGCGGTAATATCGATCGCAGGGAAAATACGTTTGTTGGACAATTTACGGTCGAGTTGCAATTCCATGTTACCGGTACCTTTAAACTCTTCAAAGATAACCTCATCCATTTTCGAACCTGTTTCTGTCAAAGCTGTAGCAATGATGGTCAATGAACCGCCATCCTCAATATTACGGGCCGCACCGAAGAAACGTTTTGGTTTGTGCAATGCATTTGCATCAACACCACCCGATAATATTTTACCGGAAGCAGGAGCAACGGTATTGTATGCACGTGCCAGACGGGTGATCGAGTCGAGCAGGATAACAACGTCGTGGCCGCATTCAACCATACGTTTTGCTTTTTCCAAAACGATATTGGCTATTTTTACATGGCGTTCGGCCGGTTCGTCAAAAGTTGATGAAACAACTTCAGCACGTACGCTGCGGGCCATATCGGTAACTTCTTCCGGACGTTCGTCTATCAATAGGATAATCAGGTAAACTTCAGGGTGGTTTTTAGCGATAGCATTGGCTACGTCTTTCAGCAACATGGTTTTACCGGTTTTAGGCTGCGCCACGATCAAACCGCGTTGTCCTTTGCCTATAGGCGAGAACAGGTCCATGATACGGGTGGAATAATTGTTCATATCGGTGAACAATTCAAGCCTTTCCGATGGGAATAAAGGGGTTAAGTGGTCAAATGGCACACGGTCGCGTACTTCGGCCGGTACACGGCCATTGATGGCTTCTACGCGCACCAAGGGGAAATATTTTTCACCTTCTTTTGGAGGGCGGATACTTCCACGCACAGTATCGCCGGTTTTTAAACCAAACAATTTGATCTGCGATTGGGATACATAGATATCATCGGGCGACGTAAGGTAATTGTAGTCAGACGATCTTAAAAATCCATAACCGTCAGGCATAATTTCCAGTACACCCTCGTTAACGATCACATTATCGAAATCGAGGTTGATCGCAGGGTCAGGTGTCTTTGTATTATTTTGTCCGTTGTTGAAGCGGCGCTCAAATTTAACCGGCTTTGTTTCTGCAACTACCTCTTCTGATTTTACCGGAGCATCTTCCTGTCCGGGTTGTTCGGCTGAGGGTGTAAATGCCGGCGCCTCTTCTTCCGCTTCTTCGGTACGGGCTTCTTCATCAGGTTCGTCAAAAAGGTTGGTGTCGTCCAGCGGAACTTCTACTCTGGGCTTGCTGCTAGCAGATTTAAGTGTACGGGCTCTTTTACGGGGCTTTTCGTTGTCGCTGCTTTCGGTAGCTTTAGCCGTTGCAGCAGGTTCGGCATAAATGCTTTCTACGGCGGCTTGTTGTGCGCGGGCAGCTTCGATCAACTGCTGTTGCTGGATTATATTTTCGATAAGTTGAGCCTTTCTGAGATCATCAGCCTCGGCTATACCCAGGCTTCTGGCAATGTCACGCAACTCCGAAACGAGCTTATCGTTCAATTCTGTTGTATCAAACATGATATAAAAAATAGTTCAAAAGGAAATAAAATTTTTAAGAGAAATTAACCTGCAACTTGTCTATGCAACATCTAAAACTTAATGAGTACAGTGGAATTTTAAATTGTTTCTTTAGTGCAAGAAAAATTCAAAGGATAACGTTGCAATTTTAGTCATTAAATTTTATATATCAAAAATTTTGAAAAAATATCTTTAGTTGGTAACACCTTGCTTATTGTTTAGTTTTGCAGCCGATTATTTAATTCTCATACATGCTTTCGCGCCAGCAACTTATCCAGCAGATCAAACAAAAGAAGTCGTTTTTATGTGTCGGACTCGATACTGATATCGAAAAGATTCCCTCATTCATCAAAGAAGGCTACGCTGATCCGATATTTGAGTTCAATAAAAGGATTATTGATGCTACACGTGATCTTTGTATCGCTTACAAGCCTAATGCGGCTTTTTACGAACGCCATGGTGTTCCGGGTCTGCAAAGCCTGATCAAAACAAGCGAATACCTTCCGAAAGATTGTCTCAGTATCATTGACGCAAAACGTGGTGATATCGGCAACACCTCTGGCATGTATGCCCGGACGTTTTTTGATAGAAACGCTGCGGGGATGGATTTTGATGCCATAACTGTCGCGCCATATATGGGCAATGATAGTGTAACGCCATTCCTGGCCTTTGAAGGTAAGTGGGTGATCCTGCTTGCGCTTACGTCCTCGGTGGGGAGCAAGGATTTTCAATACCTTGATGTAGATGGACAAACGCTTTATGAAACTGTCATCCAAAAAGCCAATACCTGGGCCGGTGCCGATCGTATCATGTTTGTGGTAGGTGCAACCAAAAGCACCGAGTTTAGCAATATCCGCAAATTTGCACCTGATAATTTCCTGCTGGTGCCCGGCGTTGGCGCGCAGGGCGGCAACCTGCAGGAGGTGTGCCAATACGGCATAACAAAAAACTGCGGATTGATCGTTAATGCATCGCGCTCGATCATCTACGCGTCAAACGGCGAGGATTTTGCCGAAGCAGCTAGAGCTGAAGCGCTTAAACTACAACAGGAAATGGAAGTGGAGTTGGTAAAGGCGGGCGTGATTTAAAATAATCCTGCTAAACACTAAATAACGAGAAATGTAAGATTTACGAAGTTTTTAAAACTTCGTAAATCTGTCATGCGGTACCGAACTAACCGAAAAGCAGCAAAATATTGACTCGCTCCTAAACTTACGAAGTTTTTAAAACTTCGTAAGTTTTAGCATGAAGCAAAATAATGCCGTTTGTAAATGTTAAATTCAAAAAAGTTTTAACCAAAAAATCCTTCCAAGATCGATGGCAAGAAAGAAGTCAATTAGCAATATACCCACTTATGATGAACTAATTATCCCTACAGTCAATGCTTTAAAAAGATTAGGGGGTTCTGGAAGCGTTGAGGAAATTAATAGCAAAGTATTTGAAATCGCCAATTTACCAGATGAGGTTTTGCAAATATCTCACAACGAAGAAGGAACATTAGGAGAAGTTGAATATCGGTTGGCATGGAGTAGGACCTATTTAAAAAAATTTGGCTTACTTGAAAACTCGTCCCGTGGAATTTGGGCTTTATCTAAATCGGATATTGATATTTCGAAATTAGACCAAAATGAGATTGTTAAGTTTGTTAGGGATCAAAATAAAAATGTTGAACCGAAAGAAAAGCAAGCCAGAATTAACAGCGATCAGGTTGAAATCGAGATAGATGAAGAGGTTAATGATGCAGAACAATGGAAAGAGCACCTTTTAAATATTCTTTATAATATTTCTCCTGCTGCCTTTGAAAGGTTGGCGCAACGTCTTTTGAGAGAAAGTGGTTTTTTTCAGGTAGAAGTTACAGGAAAAGTTGGGGACGGTGGAATTGATGGCAAAGGTATAGTTCGGGTAAGCGGCCTGCTAAGTTTTCACGTGATTTTTCAATGTAAACGATATAAAGGATCGGTAACTCCAAGTCAAATCAGAGACTTTAGGGGGGCGATGCAGGGCCGAGCCGACAAAGGGTTGTTTATTACTACTGGTTCATTTATCAGAGAAGCAGTAAAAGAGGCCACAAGAGATGGGGCTCCACCGATTGATCTTATTGATGGTGACTTACTTTGTGACAAATTGAGAGAACTCAAATTAGGTGTTGATACTATTGTAAGCGAAACAATAAATATTAGAAACGAGTGGTTTAATAACCTCTAAAAAAAATACAGCATCACCAAAGATTGCGGTTTGATCGTTAACGCTTCGCGTTCGATTATCTACGCTTCAAAAAGTGAAGATTTTGCCGAAGCAGCAAGAGCTAAAGCACTCAAATTGCAAAAAGGAAATGGAGTTGCTGAAGGCGGGGGTGATTTAATACGATCCTGCTATAATACTAAATAAAGAGACATGTAAGATTTACGAAGTTTTTAAAACTTCGTAAATCTGTCATGCGGTACTGTCTTCTCCAAAACTTACGAAGTTTTAAAAACTCGTAAGTTTTAGCATCGGACCCATAGCTTAAGTCGTCGGCTTATTTCCTTTTCATCTAAAGACATCTTATGATGTTCAATAAAGCTTTCCAATCCGCCAAACCAATCTAACACTTCTTGTTTTTTCAAATTTGTTTCTTTGTTCGAAAGATAAGCAGGGTAAGATGAGTATTTGTAATCTTCCATATTTGCAACCAAGGCAGCGATGACCGGATTTTGATGTATATAGTTGATTATAGTAGTGAAATAACTGTCCGATGTTATTTCGGAAACCTTATACCTACCCTGAAACAAACTACCAACCCGGTCGTATCGTTTATTTATTGCCTTTGTATAGGAAATAAAGAAATTTTTAATTCCTTTCTCAAAAAGTAGTTCATCGTTTATTCGTACAAAAAAATGGAAATGATTAGGCATTAAACAATATGCATAAACATTACAGAAAGGAGAAACGTGCTTTTTAAACTGCAGCAGAAAGAAAACGTAATTTTGATCTTCGAAGAAAATAAGTTCTTTATTATTACCTCGATTGTATAAATGATAGTATGAATCTGATAAGGCTTTCACTCCGATAAATTTACGAAGTTTTTGAAAATTCGTAAATTACCTTGTGGGAAAACTTACGAAGTTTTTAAAACTTCGTAAGTTTAAAAGTTACGCAAACACCAACATCCGCTCCGGATACTTCATCGCGTAATTAGAAACCATATTCCGGATATAGTCATTGCCCGGATAGGGGGTTAGGTGGTTTTTCAAGTCGTCCAGTCCGTTTACTGCCAGGTTATGCGAGACGTAGCCCATGCCATAAAACTGCCCTTTTTCGATTAGGATGCAACTGTGCTCGTCGTTCCTACGGCCCTCATCGCGTACCGCAAAAGTTGGCAACGTATCTTTCAGTTTATCAATGGCCCATTGTACTTTCTCGTTATAGCTATCCGGGTTTTCGATCCCTTCGCAGGCGCAAACCGGCCCGTTGGCCCCACTGCATAGCTCCGTATTGGTTTGGATAAAGCATAGTTTAGGGCACAATTCAAAATCATCAATCAGCCGCAATAGGATATTCCGGCCATCAAGCAGCGAGTTACAGGTATAAAGCGGGGCGGCATGTTTACGCCTTTTATCTACTGCCAGGCGCATATAGCCGCGCTGGTCCTCGAAGCAATAGATCCCAAAACTGTGTTCGTATCGCTTTAATGAGCGGTTATATTTGGGCCAGAGTCGTTTAATCTCAATAGCTTCCAGTACAAAGGCTACCAGCTCGGTGCCGCAGTCCTGGTAGCTGATATGGTAAATGTTCTTCAAAAATTCCTGGCGTTGATATCCGGCATTGTTACCCGAAAAATGACTCAAAACCCGTTTTTTTACATTGCGCGCTTTGCCTACATAGATCACTTTGCCCTTCTCGTTGTGAAAATAATAGACGCCGGGGGTATAGGATAATTTGTCGATATCTTCTTTAGGCAGGTTGGGCGGCAGGGTTTGGTCCTTCGACTTTTGCTTCAGCATTGCCTGCACATGGTTGCCGGTATCCTGTTGTAGCAACAGCGTAAAAAGCGTTGCCGTAGCCTCCGCATCGCCGGCGGCCCGGTGCCGGGCATCGTTAGGAATACCCAGGTAATGACAGAATTTACCAAGACTGTAAGAAGGGAGTCCGGGCATAATTTTACGACCCAATCTTACCGTACATAATTTAGGCGATTGCAGTTCATAGCCCGCCGATAATAAGTGATGGCGGATAAAGGAATAATCGAAATTAACATTATGAGCGACAAATATTTTGCCATGCAAGAGGTGATAGATATCCGCCGCAACCTCGTCGAAAGGCGGGGCCTCCTGCACCATTTCGTTGGTGATACCAGTGAGTGCCCTGATGTAAACCGGGATGTCCTGCCTGGGATTTACCAGGGTGCTGTAACGCTGAGTAACTTTTTTGCCATCATGCAAACAAATAGCCACTTCGGTTATGCCATTGGCATTGGCATGACCACCGGTGGTCTCTATATCGACGATGGCGTACATGGGTTCAAATTTACTTTTTTTGTTGGAAGGTTGGAACGTTGAAAGGTTGTAATGTTTTTAATAACAAAAAATAAACCCGGCTAGTAATTAACCGGGTTTACAAATATGTTTCTATGTCTTTTAACGTTTCAACCTTGCAACATTTCAACGTTAAAACAAAAATTATTTCTTCTTCACCTGCTGTTGCTGGCGCATCATTTCTTCCATACGTGCCTGAAAGCCTGATTTCTTTTTCTTGTCTTCTGGTTTCTTTTTGTTTTCCTGTATCTGGGCGTGTATCTTCTTGTCGTCAACCATCAAACGAATGAGGTATTGTTGTAAGAAAGTGAACATGTTGGCCAGGAAATAATAATAGTTCAGGCCAGCAGGATAACTGTTCAACGTGATCAGGAAGATGATCGGCGTGATATAGCCGATATATTTCATCTGCCCGGTTGCACCTGATATCTGGTTATTAAAATAGGTATAAACCAAGGTCGAAATGGTCATCAGCAAACACATTAAGCTGATGTGGTCGGTACCAAAGATCGGCGAAAAGGTGATCACCGAGTCGTAGGTGGAAAGGTCATGCATCCACAAAAAGCTCTGCCCGCGCAATTCAAACAAACTCGGGAAAAAGCGGAAGAAAGCGATAACGATAGGCATTTGCAGCAATAGCGGCAAACACCCTCCGAGCGGGTTAACGCCGGCTTTCTTATACAATTTCATGTATTCCTGTTGCAGCAGGGTAGGATTATCCTCGCCAACTTTTGCTTTGATCTCGTCCATCTCCGGTTTCAGGATACGCATCTTAGCCATTGACAGGTACGATTTGTAGGTAAGTGGTGATAGCACCAATTTTAAAATAACCGTCAATGCCAGGATCACAAAACCATAGTTCCAATTGAATTTCTTCAATAAATTGAAGATAGGGATGGTAGCATAACGGTTGATGTATTTCAATGGACCCCAGCCAAGATTAACGATCTTATCCAGGCCGTGCCCTTGATCCGTCAGTAAACTAAACTGGTTAGGGCCGAAATAAAACTCTAATGGCAGACTGCCGTCGGCACTGCGGGTAAAAGCCAGATTGGCTTTCATTTGCTTCACATGGTTGCTTTCTGTGGCATCTGTACTAACCGATAGATCGGATTTGTCGGCTCCTTGCTTTGAGATCAGCACGCCCGAGAAAAAGTGTTCTTTGAAGGCTACCCACTGAATTTTTTTGTCGATAATATTTTTCTGATCGTCTTTGCCTTCGCTCAGGTAGTCAACATCATTGTCGGTATTTAGGTAAAATAGCGTCGAATAGGTACGGTCCAGTTTAATGTCCTTTTCCTGTTTGCGCATACTTGCGGCCCAATTCAGGTTCAGGGTATTACTGTTGGCAATAACGTTATCCAGACCTGTAGTTTTGATGGTGAGACCAAGCTTAAACCCGGTGCCTTTTAAGGTATAGATGTAATCGATGAACTGAGTAGCGCTATAGCTCAGACGCAGGGTTACCGAAGCCGAATCTTTCGCGGCCACACTCAGGTTTTGTGTGCTGCTGGTAAAGAAATAATCGTTGGTGTTAACCGGTTTGTCCTGCACCCTTAGGTTTAGGCCGAAACTGTTATTCTCGTCACCATCAAATAAAATAAGTGGTTTTTTGTCGTAGGTCTTGTAGTTTTTCAACTCGACCGAGTAAACGCGACCACCTTTATTGCTCAGTTTAACCAGTAATTCCTGGTTCTCCAGCGTAATAAATTTTTCGGTACCTGAAGACGCAAGTCCAAAAGGTATGCCTTTTAAAGCAGCCGTATCAACAGCAGTGATCTTCTTCGAAGTATCAGTTTTTATTGCGGCGCGATCTTTAGCACCTGCCTTAGCCAGGGCGATCGAATCCTGTAAATGCTTTTCCTTTTTGATCTCCGCATCCGAAGGCTTCAATAAAAAGTAGGAGCCTATCATGATCAGAACGATCAGAATAAATCCTGTTATTGTATTCTTATCCATTGTTAATTAGCGTACTTTATTACTTCTTGCGGGCATACTCCAGCGAAGCGGCGACAAAGTTAACAAAAAGTGGGTGAGGATTAGCAACTGTTGATTTTAATTCGGGGTGAAACTGTCCGCCGATGAAAAAAGGGTGTTTTTTAAGTTCGATGATCTCTACCAATCCGTTGTCAGGATTGATCCCCGAGGGTACAAAACCAGCTTCTTCGTATTGTTTCAGATAGTTGTTATTGAATTCATAACGGTGGCGGTGACGCTCATTGATGCGCGATTTGCCGTAAATGGCTGCTGCTTTGCTGCCTTTTTTCAGTTCGCAGGCATAAGAACCCAAACGCATGGTGCCCCCTTTGTTCTTCACCTTTTTCTGCTCTTCCATCATCGCAATAACCGGATGCGGCGTGTGCTCATTCATTTCGGTACTGCTGGCGTTTTTCAATCCCAGTACATGGCGACCAAACTCTACGACGGCACATTGCATACCAAGGCAAATACCAAAAAATGGTATATTATTTTCGCGCACATAGCGGATCGCTTCAATTTTGCCTTCAAAACCACGTTCGCCAAAACCTGGCGCAACCAGTACACCGTCGAGGTTTTGCAGACGATCTACTGCATTTTCGGGCGTTAATTGTTCCGATGGAATGTACTCTACACGTACCTTGCATTCGTTTTTAGCACCTGCATGGATAAATGATTCAGTGATCGATTTATAAGCATCCGGCAATTCGACGTATTTTCCTACCAGTCCGATCCTGACTTCCGATGTTGGGTTCTTTAATCTTCCCAAAAAGTCTTTCCAGCTTTCCAGGTCGGGCTCGTTTTTATTTGGCAGTTTAAGCTTGGTAAGCACGGTTTTATCCAGTTGCTCTTTCAGCATCAGTAAAGGAACATCGTATATGGTAGATGCGTCGATGCTTTCAATTACCGCGTTTATATTAACGTTACAAAACAGTGCAATTTTTTTGCGGATATCGAGGTTGATCGGGTGCTCGGTACGGCAAACCAGGATATCGGGTTGAATACCGTATTCCAAAAGCATCTTTACAGAGTGCTGGGTGGGTTTGGTCTTTAATTCACCTGCTGCTGCCAGGAAGGGGATCAGCGTTAAATGAATCACCAGAGAATTGCTCTGGCCGATCTCCCACCTGAACTGGCGAACTGCTTCCACAAAGGGCAGCGACTCGATATCGCCTACCGTGCCACCGATCTCGGTGATCACGATATCATAATCGCCGCTTTCGCCCAGGATGCGGATATTTCTTTTGATCTCGTCGGTAATATGAGGTACTACTTGTACCGTTTTTCCCAAAAAGGCACCTTCACGCTCTTTATTGATCACATTCTGGTAAATGCGACCAGTAGTAATGTTATTAGCCTGTGATGTTGGTGTGTTCAGGAAACGTTCGTAGTGACCAAGGTCCAGATCGGTCTCGGCACCATCTTCGGTTACATAGCATTCGCCATGTTCGTAAGGATTCAATGTACCCGGATCGATGTTGATATAGGGGTCGAATTTTTGGATGGTAACACGGTACCCGCGGGACTGGAGGAGCTTAGCTAAAGAGGCTGAAATAATGCCTTTCCCTAACGACGAAGTAACGCCGCCCGTCACAAAAATGTATTTGGTCATGATGATCAGTTATTTTGGAACCGGTTTTTGAACCGTTTCCGGCTGTTTGTGTACGGGATACAAAAGTAGCAAAAATTTTGGTACTCCGACCAGACCGGTCACAATTGTTGAAAAGGTTTTGGTTGTGGATAATCGATTTGAGGATTTGAGAATTTGAAAATTTGAAGATGCCAATTCGATAATTTGAAAATTTGCAGATGGTAGGGCATTAATTTTCAAATCTTCAAATTCTCAAATCTTCAAATTAAAAAGATGGCCGGGCATTAATTTTCAAATTTTCAAATTTTCAATTCAACTTATCCAGATTGTATTGGTGTACATAATATTGCAACTTGCTATAGCTGAAATCAGTTTCCGCCCTGAATTTTTCGAAAAGCGGTCCGTCATCAGCTATCAGTTCAAGGAAATATTCTTTTGATTTTTTTGTGATCGTTTGGTCATCCTGGGCACCGCCGTTATAAACTGTAGTTGATTTTAGCTTTTGTAGTGGCGCGTAATCTTTACTAACATACCACCGAGTAAAAATGCTGCTAATTTGGGAGTAGCCATTTTCATTGGAAGTGATCTTTTGATACAAATTAATTCTCCCTTTTTCCAGGATCGATATGTATCCGATCTTGCCTTCGTCTGCAAGTGCAATTGCAACGAAAGAGTTTGCATTTCCTGCTATGTGATATTCTTTGATAGCAGAAGGCGAGGCTAAAATGTACTTGTTATTGCTTGCCGATAAGGGTTTGTATTTTACTGAACCAAAAAAAAGCACTTTTATTTCACATTTGATCGTGTCGTTGTTATTGTTGATAACATAGCTTTCATTGATGTTTTGAGCAAACAACCTGCAAATAGGCATCGTCAAAAAAATAACGGCGATCAGAAGAAGCCTGGAAGTTTTCATTTAGGAAGTTTAGAAATTAAAGATAGTCATTTAAACTGGTGTTTGAAGAGGCTGCCTGGTAGAGATGGTTGTCCCGATAGCTATCGGGATAGTTGTAGTGGTTGTATTAGCTAAAATACTAAACAGCCATTTTCAAATCTTCAAATTACCAAATTTTCAAATTAACAATATCCTCCGGTGTGTCGATGGCATAAGTTTCCAGATCAGTTTCTGCAACTTTAATTTTATAGCCATTTTCAATCCAGCGCAATTGCTCCAGACTTTCGGCTTTTTCGAGAGATGATACCGGGAGTTTGGTTGCCTGGTGTAAAATATCGGCCCTGTAACCGTAGATGCCGATATGCTTGAAAAAAGTAAAGTGCTGAAGCCAGTTCTCCTGTTCCTGACCGCGGATATAGGGCAGGGGCAGGCGCGAGAAATAGATCGCTTCGGAATTTTTATTGATGATAACTTTGGGCGAGTTCGGATTAAATAATTCCTGCTCACTACCGATTTTTTTGACCAGCGTTGCCAGTTGTGTGTCCGGCGAGTCAAAGCAGGAAATCACCTTGCCGATCTGCTCAGGATCAATAAAAGGTTCATCACCCTGTATATTGATGATGACGTCGTAATCCGGGTATTGTAAACTTACTTCCGCACAGCGGTCGGTTCCGCTTTGATGTTCAGTAGAAGTCATTACTGCGTTGCCACCGAATTCCAGCACATGGTTTAAAATACGTTCATCGTCCGTAGCCACCACCACCTCATCCAACTGACCGCATTTTTTAGCCTGCTCAAACACCCGCTGGATCATGCTTTTACCGGCAATATCAACCAAAGGCTTACCCGGGAAGCGGGTGGAGGCAAAACGGGCAGGGATGAGACCGAGGATTTTCATTTATCAGTAAAAACAATAGTTTTAAAAGACTTGAGCGCAAGTTCCTGATCTTTTGCCGAAAGATTATAGGCACTCATTTTAAAATTGAAACTTGATTTACGACTGCGTACAAAAATGCCTGTTAAGCCATCACTTGCTTTCTTGGGCCAAATAGTTTTAACAATATATTTTTCAGTGGTATCAATTTTAAAATTATGTTTCTTTATTTTCAGAGGTATAACAACAGGTACATTCGTTGTGTCGCCTTTATAAATTAAAACGCCGATATAGTCTGCAGTTGGATATTTGATCGATTGCGTTGGCGTAGGTTTATTAATTTGTTTTTTTGCATTGAAACAAGGATCGCCTTCAACTTTTACTAATGAGGAATCGGTTATTCCTTTCTCCTTCATTTGCCTGGCTTTTTCATTTGCGACATTAAAATTTGCCGTGTAAATAATTCCTGGTTTGTATAAAGGACAGCCTCTTAGCCATTCTTCATTTTTTAGATATTCTGCTTCCGTTTGAATCAAACTATTTGCATAGCCATGATCACTATAATCGAAAGAAAAATCAACCCCAGGACCTAAAATATACCCGATAAATGAGTCTTCTCCTTCCACTTTTTTATATTTCCAGTCTTTTGGGATAGAAATCCTGAACACTCCCAAATCAAGCACCTTCCAATCGTCAACTTTAGAACTAATAGACGGAATAGCAATTGCAGAAATTGCTAAGATCAGACATAAGAGACCCAAAACATAGCGACCGTGGGCATTACCTAATCGGAACATGGTTTAAATTTTATGAAGACTGAATTTGCTGAACCGGAACTTAATTTTTGAACCATAGAGTACTTCAACCAATACAACTACTACAACCAGTACAACCAATTCAACTAAACTAAAACAACCCATTGATCTCCCGCTCAATCTTCTCCACAATAGCAGCCATGTCTTCTACATTATTGGCGAAATCGAGTTTGTCTTTATCGAGGACGAGCAGTTTGCCGAGTTTATAGTTTTTGATCCATTTCTCGTATTTCTCATTGAGTTTTGAAAGGTAATCGAGGCGAATACCGATCTCATATTCGCGACCACGGCGCTGAATATTATTTACCAGCGTAGGAACGGATGCTTTAAGGTATACCAACAGATCGGGTGGTTTGATAAAGGACGTGATGTTGCCGAATATCGCCGCATAGTTTTCATAATCGCGGGTGGTCATCAGGCCCATATCATGCAGGTTTTCGGCAAAGATGTAGGCATCTTCGTAAATGGTACGGTCTTGTATGATATTGCTTTTGCTCTGCTGAATATCAACGATCTGCCTGAAACGACTGTTCAGGAAGTAGATCTGCAGGTTGAAACTCCAGCGTTTCATGTCGCTGTAAAAATCCTCCAGGTAAGGATTATTGTCCACCGCTTCAAAAACAGGTTCCCAGCCGTAATTTTTGGCCAGTAATTCGGTCAATGTGGTTTTTCCGGCGCCTATGTTTCCTACAATTGCGATATGCATTTCTTAGTTCTTGGTTAATAGTTTATAGTACATGGTTCATGAATCATCGTTAGTTCATGGTTCATGGTTAATGGTACAGTAAGCTAATTTCAAAATCTGTACCCGACTAAGATACATTTTTGACCAATAGCTCACAACAAAGCATAAAAAGCAATTTCCAAAAATAGCTGCCGCAAAACCATGAACTATGATCCATGCACCAATCAGAAACTCCTGAAGCCGATAATCTCTCTTACTTCTTTGATCGTTTTGGATGCGCTTTCACGGGCCTTAATAGCACCATGACGGGCAACCTGGCGCAGGTACGGAGCGTCGGCAGCGATGGCATTTATTTTTTCACGGATAGGGGCGGTAGCGATGATCATATCCTCGGCCAGTTGCTTCTTCAGATCGCCGTAGCGAACCTGGCAGGTATTGTATAAATGATCGAAATGCTGGTAGGTATCGGGTGCAGATACCACTTTCAGCAGGTCGAACAGGTTTTGTATTTCCTGGGGTTTAGCCTGGTTTTCAATCGTGGGGCCACTGTCGGTAACCGCACGCATCACTTTTTTGCGGATCACTTCCGGCGAGTCCGACAAATAAACAGCGTTGCCTTCACCTTCAGATTTTCCCATTTTACCCTTGCCGTCCAAACCCGGTATTTTCACCAGGTTCTCGCTAAAGCTGAAGGCATAAGGCTCAGGGAAATAATCCTTATTATATAGCCTGTTAAATCGGTTGGCAAAGGTGCGTGCCATTTCCAAATGTTGCTCCTGGTCCTTGCCTACCGGCACTTTTACTGCTTTGTGAATGATGATATCGGCAGCCATCAATACAGGGTAGGTAAGTAAGCCGGCATTCACATTATCCGGCTGTGCACGTACTTTATCTTTAAAAGAAGTACTGCGTTCCAACTCACCTAAATAGGCATTCATATTCAGGTAAAGGTATAACTCGGCAATTTCCGGTACATCCGACTGTACATATAAGGTTACCTTTTCCGGATCAAGACCCGCAGCAAGGTATTCTACCAAAACCTGTTTGATGTTACCGTGCAGATCCTCCGGCGTAGGGTGCGTGGTTAATGAATGCAGATCGGCAATAAAAAAATAGCAATTGTATTCGTGCTGCATTTTCACGAAATTTTGTACGGCTCCATAATAGTTACCCAGGTGCAATTTACCTGTAGACCGAATACCACTAACAACAGTTTCCATAATGGCGCGAAAGTAAGTATTTTTTGAGTTGGGTAGGGTAAAAATTTAAGTTCGGGTAAAATTTCGCCAAAGGCTCAATCCCATTATTTTTATAATTTTGGTAGCAATGAAACTGATACTAAAGAAGCTGCACGTGCATGTTTACCGGATGTGCGTTGCACTACTTTACCTTTTATGTTATCCCTACCTGTACTTTTTGGCCAGCGATGTTAGCCGTTACCCCCGGATCGTTACCATGCGACGCAGTATCGCCAAAGCCAGCTCGGCCCTGGCGGGTATTTTTTACCGTTTTGAATACGAGGTGCCGGTTGATTGGCGTAAAACTTATGTAGTTTGTCCTAACCATACTTCGAATATCGATATTTCGGCCATGTGTGCTTTGATCACCGGCGACTGCTGCTTTATGGGTAAAGAAGAACTTAGTGAAAGTGCTGTAACCAGTCTTTTTTTTCGCACCATTGATATTGCCGTTAATCGCGAAAGCAAAATGTCATCCTACCGGGCCTTTAAAAGGGCGGCTCAAAAACTTGCAGAGGGTACTACTTTGATCATCTTCCCTGAGGGGGGCATTGCCGACGACTATCCGCCAGCTTTACAAGCTTTTAAAAACGGACCTTTTCGCCTGGCCATTGAGGCCGGTGTACCGATAGTGCCGGTTACGATCATCGATGCCTGGCAGGTTTTGTGGGATGATGGGCTTAAATTTGGCAGCAAACCGGGCAATTGTCATATATTTGTGCACAAACCCATTGACACCAGTGGCCTTGGCCCTGAGGATGCAGATGATTTGAAACAAAGGGTTTTTGAAAATATCAAAAAGAAGTTTTAGCGCATGCATATTGATAAAGAGACCGTAGATAAAGTAGCTAACCTTGCCCGCCTCGAACTGGCGGAGGATGAAAAGATCACCTTGATCGAAGACA
>CAIPDP010000084.1 GCA_903863845.1 uncultured Mucilaginibacter sp.
AAATAATAATTTGTTGGCTACCCCGATCGGTCTTACCCTCAGCCAGGCAGGCGACAACCTGCACGAAACGGATCTTGCCACGATCATTTCCGGCTCCTGGAAGATCATTAAAAAACTTACTTATAACATCGGCTACCTTAATTACACTACCCGGCAAAGTGTAGCCAGTCACGGTTTTAACAACTACATCACGCCCGATTCAGTATCCCTTTACTATACCAATTACCAATACCATACCAATACCAATACCCTGACCAACTATTTTACTTATAAAGTGAAGACAGGCAAAGTGAACCACCAGTTATTGGCGGGCTTTGATTTTATCAGAACTGCGGTAAATTTGAACCAGCAATATGACGAGTTGCCACAATATGGTGCCGGAAATGGAATTGTGGGCACTTTCAGCTTAAAAAATCCGCAATATTTGCCCCGGCCGGTCAGTAGCTATCAGCTATCAACCTTTAATAATGATGAATCGGATGTTGATGGTAATGTCTACCATACAGCAGGAATTTATGTTCAGGATCAGGCCTCGGTAGGTAAATGGAACTTTTTGGCTAGTTTACGGCAGGAACATTATTTAGCCGATGATGGCAGCAATTTGAATGAAACGGTTTTTTTGCCAAGGATAGGCTTAGTTTATACGATTCAGCCTAACCTAAGTGTATACGGCACCTATAACAACGGTTTTGATCCTTTTGAAGCATCACCGGGTGCACAGGTTTTTAATACACCATTGAAGCCCAATACCAGTCACCTTGCTGAAACCGGGATAAAAGGCAATTTCTTTAATAACAGGCTTTTTGCCTCGCTTGCAGTTTATCAATTGCTGCTACAAAATGTAGCCGGTAATGCCAACGACCCATCTAATCCCAACCTGTATGTGCAGCAGGGCGAAAATCGTTCGCGCGGTATTGAAGCCGAAGCCAGTGGAAATGTCCTGCCCAATCTCAGCATCGATCTGAGTTACGCGCATTGCATCGCCATCGTTACGCAAAGTAAGATAGCGGCCCAAATAGGGACCCGGGTAGCAAATGCGCCGCAAAACGAAAGTGGCAGCTGGATAAAATATACTTTTAAAACAGGGTTTCTGAAAGGATTTGGTCTATCAGCCGGCCATAGCCAGGTAGGCGAGCGGGCTACACTCGATCCTGATACAAATCTGCCGGCTTACCTGGTGATCAACGGCGGTATACATTATACCCATAAACACTACCGGATTGCCTTCAACCTTTATAATATCACCAACCAAACTTATTGGATTGGCGCCTATAACAATGTCAACAAATGGCCGGGCCAGCCCCGCAACGGCATGTTTAATCTGGGCTATATTTTTTAGGCAGTCGGCTGAGGGCAGGAATAACTTTTCGTTAACTTTTTATGAAGTTTTCAGACAGGAGGTTGAATGGCCTGTTCTTAACACTTAAAACTGCTTATTTTGCACGCGGGAGTCAATTATCGTTCCCAAGGTTTTATGAATAAAATAAATTTTTCTGGCAGCCTGCTTACCCTTTTGGTTTTTGCTTTGCCATTTTTTTCAGCGGCCCAAACCGGGATACTGAAAGGGACTATAAGTTCTGCCAATGGTAAACCCCTGGTACATGCTACCGTCAGGCTCAAAAAAGCCAATATTATTACCTATTCCGATGATGTTGGAAACTTTTCATTGGAGCATTTACAGGCTTTACGCGATAGCCTCGAAATTAGCTCCGTGGGTTTTGAAACTTTAATCAAAGCAATTGAGATTGAGAATGGCAGGATCAACAATCTTGGTATCATTAAATTGAATGTAAAATTAAATCAGTTACAAACGGTTGAAGTAACCGGACGATCAGGACGATCTTATAAAAGCGATTATTCCTTCTATGGTAACAAAACGAAAATGCCCGTTATTGACATACCCCAATCTATTACTGCTGTAACCCGCGAAGTTTTGCAGGATAAAATGGAGTTTACCTTAAAAGATGCACTGGAGGAGGTACCCGGACTGAGCCAGTATTCGGGCTATGACGAATATGCTATAAGAGGGTTTCATGCCGATAATGCCCATGATATCAACGGTCTGCGTAGTTACAATACTACGTATACCAGTAGCATGCTGGTTAATATTGAGCGGATCGAATTGGTAAAAGGGCCAACTTCGACTTTGTACGGCAATTGCGATCCGGGCGGCACCATTAATCTGGTCACCAAAAAGCCTCTGGATAAGGCGGCGGCAGATATTGAGTTGTATGGGGGAAGCTGGAACCATTTCAGGGTGCAGGCCGACCTGACCGGGCCGATCAATACATCCAAAACATTGCTATACCGTTTTAATGCAGGTTTTGACAGCACCAGATCGTTCAGGAGCCAGTTTTTTGCCAAATCGTTTGAACTGGCACCTTCCTTAAGTTATATCCCGAATGATCGGCTAAAACTGAATTTTGATTTCTCTTATTCACATACCAATTCGGTGCTTGACCGTGGTCAGCCTGGTTTTGATAACGACCCATCGCTGACCAATACACCTATCTCGTTGTCGTTGACCCAACCCGGCGATTACCTGCATGAGACGGATATCGCATCAATTTTGACTGCCTCCTACCGGATCAGCAAAAATTTAAGTTTTACCAGTGGCTATCTTAATTATAATACCCATCAAAATGTTGCCGATCATGGGTTGAATAATTATATCACCGCCGATTCGGTAACGCTTTACTTTACCAACTGGACCTACCATACTGTAACCAATACCCTTACCAATTATTTAACTTATAAGTTTCAAACCGGGAAAATAAATCACCAGTTATTGCTTGGTTACGATTATGTAAAAAGTACCGTGGCATTAAATCAGCAATACGAAGAGCTGCCACAGTTTGGAGCAGGTAATGGTATAGTTGGTACTTTTAGCCTTAAAAATCCGCAATACATACCGCAACCGGTTAATACTTATCAGGCTTCTGATTTTGATTTTGATGGCACCGATGTAGATGCATCTATATACCACACGCAGGGGGTATATGTGCAGGATCAGTTTGACTATGGGAAATTAAAGGTGCTGTTTAGCCTCCGTGAAGAATTTTACAAACGTGACGATACTACTGGCGGAGAAAGTAATAAGGTTTTTTTGCCAAGGATAGGTGTTGTATATGCATTAAGACCTGATCTGAACATTTATGCGACCTATAACAATGGTTTTGATCCGTATGAGGCAACAACCAGCGTGCAGGTTTTTAATGCTCCATTTAAGCCGGTAACCAGTTCGTTGCTGGAAAGTGGTTTAAAGGCTGATTTATTCGATAATAAACTGAGTGCTACCCTGGCAGCCTATCAACTTACTTTACATAATGTTGCAGTTAATGCCAATGATATCAGCAATCCCAATTTGTTCGTGCAGCAGGGCGAAGACCGATCGAGAGGAGTAGAAGCCGAAGTAAACGGCGATATTTTACCGGGTTTAAGTTTGTCGTTATTTTATTCGTATTGTGATGCCAAAGTGATCAGCAGCCTTGTACCGGCACAGGTGGGGGTGCGGGTTGAAAATTCGCCCTTAAATTCAAGCGGCTCATGGCTGAAATATTCCTTTGATCACGGTTTTTTAAAGGGTCTTGCCATAACGGCCGGGCATTCCTATGAAGGCGCCAGAACCACCCTCGACCCCAGCATTACCCTGCCATCCTACCTTGTTTTCAAAGGGGGCCTGCAATACCATTTCCATCATTTTGTGGCTGCAGCCATCATCAATAACATCAGTAACCAAACCTATTGGACTGGCGCCTACAACAATGTATACAAATGGCCGGGACAACCCCGTAATTGCTTGATCAATTTGGGGTATAGGTTTTGATCTGGTTGTCCCGATAGCTATCGGGATAGTTGTATTGGTTGTCCCGATAGGTTTCGGGACAACCAATACAACTTATACAACTAATACAACCAGTACAACTAATACAACCAAGACCAACTAATTCTTAACCGCCACCTGTTCCTTCGCCATCATTGCATCGCGGATCAGTTTTACCGGGGCATTGCCATAGCTCAGGAATTTCTCATTAAAATCTTTGAGTTTGTACTGGTCACCGGTTTTGCTTTTCCAGTCGGCACGCAGGTCCATTATTTCTTTATAGCCGGTATAATAACTATCAAGTTGCACACTGGTAACACTTACGCGGTTCCATTTACCATCGGCCTCTGCCTGTTGCTGGAAAGCTTCGCGGGTAAGTAAGGCTATGGCGCTTTGTTTTGGCATATTGAGGCAATGTACACTGTAATCGAGTATGGTATTGCATACCGATCTCAGGTTCCATTTATACCACATGAGCCACATTTCCGGCGAATTATCGCCATACCCTGCATCCAGCATCATTTGCTCGCTATACACGGCCCAACCTTCTACCATTGCAGTGTTACCAAAAATAGATTTGATCAGGCTGGGCGATTTATTGGCATAATCTAACTGCACATAATGGCCCGGTATAGCCTCATGTATACAAAGGATCTGCAAGATATACTGGTTGTATTCGCGCAAATAGCTTTCTGCCCGTTCAGGCGACCACCCGCTCAGGCTCCCTACATTGAAATAAGAATTTTGCCCTGAATCATAAGGACCAGGAGAGCTCATGGAAGCACCGGCAACGCCCGCCATATAACCAGGCTCTTTTCTAACTTCAAGCGGTTTGGTTGGATCGAGGGTCAGGAGGTCTTTTTGGGTGACGAATGCTCTCAACTTAGGCAGTTCGTTAACAATAGCCGATTGGAAATCCTCGGGCTTAACATGCTTCACCGATAACGTGTCGATCATTTTGCCGATCAGTTCCAGGGTGTCGGCCGGCATGGGTGCAGTGCCGAAATATTTTGGCCATAGTTTGATGCTGATTTTGACCATTTCGTTATGGATTGCCCGCTTGCGATCCACCGCCGCATTATAAACCTGCTGGGCTGTTTTGGATGATTGTATCTCGTATTTGAATTTGTCTTCGTACAGGTCCTTCCCTAAGCGGAAACTTCGCGGGTGGTCATTTTTAAAATTCTTCAGAAAATCAGCATAGCCTTTGATAGCATCAGCAGCCAGTTTCGCCCGGTCGAGCATCAGCTTTTTTGTAGCTTCGGGGATCGTCGTTTTTTTAAGCGAATCGGCAAAATCAGCTTCAAATACGCTTATACCACCCAGGTGCTGCTCAACTGCCAGATTGGTTAGGTCGAGCACCGGATTTTTTAAGTTCTTTTCAGCCTCTTTGTAATAGGCCGGCACATTGGCCATTTTTTCATAAAAGCTGGTCAGCCGTTTGGGCAGCGGCGCATAGTGCTCATTTAAAATATAAGCGAAAGATCCAATGACATTATAAGACGCAGGATTCCATTCAAACTGTTTCAATTGTTGTACCTGCCATTGCAAATAATTCATTTGATTTTGCAGGATGGCATAATCCATCTTGTTGGTTTGCAGAAAATTTGCAGGAGTGAATTTTCCCAGCGAATCCAATTGAACTTTAGCGAAATTCACCAGCTTATCGCGGTATTTTTTATCCGGCACCAGCAAAATACTATCGTATTTATGGTAACCGACGCCAGTGGCCCAATCGGGATTCAGCTTCCAGAATTCATCCAGGAAATGTTTTTCATATTCATTAAAGGCGGTATCATCCACACTACCGTTGATCGGACCGACCGAATCTTTTTTACAGCTACCCAGCACGACCACCAGTAACAGCATCAGGAAACTTATTTTTTTTATCACGATATGACTCCCTTAAATGATCTTATAAATTCAAATACAAAAATTGTAATCCCTATTGGTATTGGTGTTTTAGCAGGTTATTGCTCTATGTTGGTTAATCCTCAACAGATACGTTAAATAATACACAACCCACTCATTCCGCATTCGTCCATCCGCATTCCGCACTCAATTGATCCCATTGATAAACTTCACGATATCCGGCACCAATTCGGCTTTCAGCGGTAATTCGGGTTTTTGATAGGTGGCCAGATTCTGATCACGGTCTGCCGGGGCATCCTTCAGGATATGATTCATGTTCGGGATAATGATCAGCTGAGCATCTGACTTGTTCTTTTTCAGTTTTTCAGCATTATCAACACTCACCTGCAAATCGGTATTACCCTGGATGATCAGTGTAGGTACTTTAACCAAATGGATAACCCGCTGCGGTTCGTACCTGAACCACGACATCAGGTAACGCTGTATTGTAGGCCTGGCAATAAACCATAGACCCGGGTCGACATTGTCTATCGTTTTGCCTTTTTTCATACTATCAAGCAGGGTTTTGAAATTATCCTGCACTGTTTGCGAGCGATTTTTTAGCTGATCGGTCAGTATTTTATCAGCCCTGTCTCCCGCACCTGCCAACGAAATAAAGCCCTTCACCGGCTCGTCGCGGCATGCCAGCATACCCACCAGCGAACCCTCACTATGGCCAAGTACGATCACTTTCGAGAAGCGCTGGTCATCTGCAAGCATTTGTATCCATCCCACAGCATCATCTACAAAATCGTCGAAACGGGTATCCGCTTCTTTGATGGTAGTTTGGCTTGCACCCACACCCCGCTTATCATATCTTAAACTTGCGATCCCGTTTTTGCCCAGTTCTTCAGCTAATTCGCGGTAGGTGTTCGAATTAAGGTCTAATTTTGAGCTGTTGCCATTGCGGTCTGTCGGCCCCGATCCGGCAATGATCAGCACAACAGGTATCTTGCCAGAAACATCTTTTGGCACGGTTAAGGTACCTACAACTATCCCCGTTGCTATTTTTTGTGTGATCGCCGATTCTACCAGCGATGGGTCCATTTGTTTATCAGCGATCGGTTGCGGCTGGGTATTGGGTTTAAAAAGCAGCCCGATGATCTGATTGTCTTTGTCCAATGAAATACTCATGGACAGACTTGCGTTTTGAAACGCCGAAGTATAATAAGCTATCGGCGACTCAAATTTGATGAAACTGTTTTGTAGCAGCGTACCTAACTGGCTTTTTAATTGCGATTCGGCATTTTTCCAGGCATCGGCTGTTAAAGCGGCTTTCATTGGACCGCCAAACATTTTATAAATACTGTCGGGTTTGTTGCTGTTGTATAATGAGGTAAATTTACTAACGGCGGCTGCATAAGCCAGCGGCTCAGTTTGCGCCAGGGCCGAGGTTGACAATACCGTTAACAAAACAAAAAATAGTTTTCTCATGAAATAGTAATAGGTGAATTAAATTAAGTTTTGCCTCGAAATTACAATTATTTTGCTAACCATTTTGCAGCTCTTTTTAGTGTACTAAAATGAACGTATGAACCCGGCAAAAGACGAAATATTCAATTAAATAAATTTATTAAACCAGGCCTTAAATTACAATTATCTAATTGCGCTTTATTAATCTAATGTTAAAACCTGGCGATTATTTTTATGATTTTCTGCCGTTAAGTTATTATATTGCGACGGTTTTAAATAATATTTATCGACCAAACCTTTACTCTCCATCATTAATGAAACTAATTGCCGGATGTTTATTGACCGTTTTTTTTACGATTGCCTATCCGGCAGCCTGGGCTCAAACAAGCTCAACGGCTATTCACGGTAAAGTAACTATTGAACAATCAGCACCCGCCGAAGCAGCAACTATTATGTTGCTGAATGCTCGGGATTCGTCGGTCGTAAAAGGCACCATAAGCGGTAAAACGGGTTTATTCAGTTTCTCTGGATTGCAAGCCGGTAACTATCTGGTATTTGTCACCTTACTTAATTATAACAAAAATTATGCTGGTCCCTTCCAGGTAAGTGCCGGAACAGATATTGACGCAGGGCTGATCATGCTGAGCCGCAGCCCAAAAAATCTGGCTGAAATAGTTGTTACTGGGAAAAAAGATTACGTTGAGGTACGCTCCGATAAAAAGATACTTAACCTCGACCAAAATGTTATGGCGGCCGGGGCTTCCCTATACGATGTGTTGGGCACATCACCCGGAGTACGTGTAAATGATGATGAGATACTTTACCGTGGCGGACAAAAGGCATTGATAGCTATCGACGGGAAGCCTTTACAACTTTCAGGCGATGAACTGGTGAACTATTTAAAAAGCCTGCAAAGCAGCAGTATCAGCAAGATTGAATTGATCGATAATCCCGGTGGAAAATATGAAGCTTCGGCTGCAGGCGGTATGATTAATATTATACTGAAAAAAAATAGCAATATCGGTTCAAATGCTTCTGTGAGCCAGACTGCCGCAGTTGGCGATAAATACAAATTAAGTACTTCTGTGAATTACAATCTGCGCACAGAAAAGCTGAACCTGTATGTGAGCTATGGTTTTCAGGACAACAAAGTGCCCCACACTATTAGCAACGACCGTACGATCGGGCAAGGCGGGCAGCTATACGACTTTGGACTAAATTATCTGGCGATGGTAACAACCCTTGGTAATAATTTTAGCATCGGCTCTGATTATAAACTTGGAAAAGGGCAAACAATTGGCTTTTTGATCAATGGTTTTGATAATAATATTACTTTCAATAAGCAAAACAATACGAGTATTTCAACCAATGGTCAGCTTGATTCCAATATCAACTCCCACTCTAATATTAAGCGTGATATCAATAATTTCAGCTATAACCTGAATTATACCGGCAAGTTAGACAAGGATGGAAATAGTGTGCTTACCTTCAATGGTGATTATACCGACTATAACCGCAGTTCGGCTGAGGTACTTGAAAATGATTTTTTTAATTCAGCGGGGCTACAAAATAGCGCTCCAATTAATTATATGGACCGATCGCCTTCCCGCATTACCATACAGTCGGCCAGGCTCGATTTTAGTCAGAAATTATCAAAAGAAACAACTTTTTCGCTCGGCATCAAAAGCAGTAAAGTTAGAAGTGATAACCAGATAAATTTTGAACAACTGATTGGTGGAAACTATCAGATCGTTGATGCCCTTACCGATCATTTTATTTATAATGAGCGTATCGATGCAGCCTACATGCAAATGGAGACCAAGTTTGATAAAACCAGCTTGTTTCTGGGATTGCGTGGCGAGCGCACGTCGAACAGCGCTTTTTCAGTTAACCCAAGCCGCCTGGCTGATAGCAGCTACCTTAATTTTTTCCCCACTATTCAACTGAGCCAGGAGCTTAGCAAAAACAACGAACTGACTGTTTTCTACAGGCGCAATATCAATCGCCCTAATTATCAGGACCTAAATCCGTTTGTAGGTTATGTGGACCAGTTTTATTACAGTACAGGAAACCCATTTCTGAAACCAGATTACATCAATACCTATTCGATCTCTGACCTGCTGTTTAATACTTACCGTATTGACCTGAATTATATAAAAACCGATAATTATTTTAACACCATATTTGAGCAGAATGATGTTAGCAAAGTGTATATCAATACAAAGGCTAACCTGGCAACGCGGTTTCAATATGAGTTAAGTTTCAGTGTCCCGCTTGATGTTACCCCCTGGTGGAACGTATCTGCTGACGTGGGTGTGTACCATGAAAAGTTCGCGTATCTTAATGATACGATTCCTCCAAAGCAAACCAATGCCGCTGATATTTACCTAAGCCAAACGTTTAAGATCAGCCCGCGCCTGAGCCTGCAATTATTGAACAATTACGAATCCGCAACTTTTTACAACATTAGCCAATATAAAAAGCTCTATGATATGGATGCTGGCTTTAGTTACTCTTTGTTTAAGAATAAAGGAAGTTTGAAGTTGGTTGTTTCAGATATATTCAATACCAATTATAATTTATATCAAACTAGTTACGCCAATCTTAATATTACCGAGAAGGATAAAGTCGGTTCAAGATTTATTTCGGCGACCTTCACTTACCGATTTGGTAAAACTTCGGCACGGAAACGCAATACAACGCTTGATGAGCAGAAACGTTTAGGAGGTGCTGGTAACGAGAATTAAAGACTGATCAACCTATCCTGCCTGTAAGCATACATACGACAATGATGGTAAGGACCACTAACGAAATAAAAGTATAAAGCTTGTCTTTCTCCATTGCAAAACCCACAATGGCGAACGCTACACGAAGTACAGGGGTAATAATAAGAATAATGATGCCCAACTGAATGATAGCCTGCCCCCGGCCATTTTGTACGCCTTCTATTACTCCTTCGGGTGTACTAATAAAATGTGGCACACTATGGAAACTGCCAAATTCGGGTGTGCTGTGCCCGTGTCGTATTAAATATAAAATACCACCCGCTACAACCACACTCATAGAAACAAAAACACCAATACGCAATATCCAGCCGATCACGGCCTGCATATCGGTATCTTTGAAGCCCCCCTTGTTTTTTTCTTGCGTTTCGTTCATTTTTTTTGGTTCATGGTTCATTGATCATAGTTCATAGTATTTAATTTCTTAGATATGATCTCGCTGACGACAGCCCCAACCATGATCTTTGAACCACGATCCATGAACTATCATATCTCCTCCCTAATCCCGTGGTAGATCATTTGCACAGCAATTACAGTTATTATTATAGCAAACAACCACCTCAACCAAACAGATGAGGTGCTTTTTACCAAAATTTTAGCACCACTGAGGGCACCGATCAGTACACCAATAACTACCGGCATGGCAATACCCGGATTAATATATCCCCTTTGAATATAAACTACAGCACTTGCTGCTGCGGTAACACCGATCATGAAATTACTGGTAGTCGTAGATACTTTGAAGGGTATACGCATGATATTGTCCATGGCGACAACTTTTAAAGCACCTGAACCAATACCCAGCAATCCCGAGATCAGCCCGGCGAAGATCATCATCATAAAACCGCCAACAATATTAGTGACACCGTAGGCCACCATTTCGCCCTGGTCGGGATAGGTGCCTTTGAGTTTTAGTTTGTCAGCAAGTGGCGATTGGTGCTGCACTATATGATCGATCTTTTCCCGTAATGATAATATGGCCGAGAAAATAAGTATCGCACCAAAAAGGATAGCAATATAATTGGCCGGTACATAAATAGAAAGGACGGCTCCGGTAAATGCTCCTGCAGTGGTGGCTATTTCAAGGAACATGCCGATCCTGATATTGGTCAGCCCCTCTTTTACATAGGCCGCCGCAGCTCCCGAGGAAGTTGCGATAACAGATACAATGGATGCGCCGATGGCATAGTGGATATCCACATGCAATACCAGGGTTAACAAAGGAATGATGATAAAACCGCCTCCAAGTCCGGTTAGCGAACCTAACAAGCCGGCAAGATAGGAACCAATAAGAATGATGACAGTAAAAATAATTACCGACATAGGCTGAATTATTAGGCGCTAAGGTAAAAATAAAGTTTGTTCAATAGGTGTTGAAACAAAATTGATGACATAACAAAAATATTCCAACAATAGCCCTATTTTAACGTTAATTACCAATAGACTTATTAGCCAATTAAAACCATGCCATCACAGCATATCATCGAACTATTGGGGTCTGAAGCGGACGACCTTTTAAATCATCAATGTCAGACGATAGACAAGGCACACCTGCACGTGCCCTCGCCTGATTTTATCGACAGGGTATTTGTGGGAAGTAACCGTAACCCTCAGGTTTTGCGCAACATGGCAGCCATTTATAACACAGGCCGATTGGCTGGCACCGGCTATTTGTCAATTTTGCCTGTCGACCAGGGCATAGAGCATACAGCCGGTGCTTCGTTTGCTAAAAACCCACTCTACTTCGATCCAGAAAATATCATCAAACTGGCGATCGAAGCCGGGTCAAACGCCGTTGCTACCACATTTGGAAACCTGGCGATCATGTCGCGTAAATACGCACATAAAATTCCTTTTCTGGTTAAGATCAATCATAATGAGTTGCTTACTTATCCTACCAAATACGACCAGGTGATGTTTGGTTCGGTCAGAGATGCATGGAACCTGGGTGCGGCTGCAGTAGGGGCGACCATTTATTTTGGTTCGGAGAATTCCGATAGGCAGATTGTAGAAGTTTCGAAAGCATTTGAGGAGGCGCATGAATTGGGTATGGTTACGGTTCTTTGGTGCTATACCCGTAACAATGCCTTCAAAAAGGACAATATCAATTATGAAACCGCTGCCGATATCACTGGCCAGGCCAATCACCTGGGTGTTACGATACAGGCTGACATCATCAAACAAAAGATGCCCGATGTAAACGGCGGCTTTACAGCTATCAATTTTGCTAAAAGCGACCCGCTGATGTATAACGAATTAAGTTCTGATCATCCGATTGATATGGTGCGCTACCAATTGGCGAATTGTTATATGGGCAGGGCCGGCTTGATCAATTCAGGTGGCGAATCCATGGGGCGTGAAGACCTGGCTGACACCGTACGCAATGCAGTGATCAATAAAAGGGCAGGGGGAATGGGCCTTATTGTAGGTCGCCGCGCATTTAAGCGTCCGTTTAAAGAGGGTGTTGAACTGCTGAATGCCCTCCAGGACGTATATCTTGATAAAGAGATTAGCCTGGCATGACAATAGCCCATGCTGTTGCCTTAACTTTTCCCTATTTTTGGCGATAAATTTTATTGCCTAAAATGGCGTACCCTAGCTTACATGCCTGCATCACCGACCTGGAAAAACATGGTCATTTAATCCGGATAAAAGAGGAGGTTGATCCCTACCTGCAAATGGCCGCCATCCACCTGCGTGTATTTGAGCATGGAGGCCCGGCTATATTATTTGAAAATGTTAAAGGGAGTAAATTCTCTGCCGTTTCCAATCTTTTTGGTACGATCGAACGTTCGAAGTTTATTTTTCGGGATACCATCGAGCAGATCAAAACGCTGATCGAACTCAAAAACGATCCTATCAAAGCCATTAAACACCCATTGCAGTACGCCCATGTTGGTTTGACTGCATTGTCGGCCTTGCCCAAAAAAGTGGGAGCGGCGGCGCCCATAAGTTTTGGTAAAGCTAAGATCAGCGATATACCCCAGATCGTCAACTGGCCTAAAGACGGTGGTCCTTTTGTTACAATGCCCCAGGTATACACCGAAGATATCGACAAGCCTGGAATAATGAATGCCAATTTAGGCATGTACCGCATCCAACTGGGTGGCAATGATTATGTACAGGATAAGGAGATCGGCCTGCATTACCAATTGCACCGGGGAATCGGCATCCATCAAACCAAAGCAAACGCAAAAGGTCAGCCCTTGAAAGTGAGCATATTTGTAGGTGGGCCACCTTCGCACCCGGTAGCGGCGGTGATGCCATTGCCTGAAGGTTTGTCGGAAATGACTTTTGCAGGTGCGTTAGGCAAACGACGTTTCAGGTATTTTTATGATGATGAAGGTTTTTGCATTTCGGCAGATGCCGATTTTGTGATCACCGGCACGGTAATGCCGCAAGAAAATAAACCCGAGGGTCCTTTTGGCGACCATCTGGGTTATTATAGCCTGAAACACGAGTTTCCGTTGATGAAGGTGCATAACGTTTACCATCGTAAAGATGCTATTTGGTCGTTCACCGTTGTAGGCCGGCCACCTCAGGAAGATACTAGTTTCGGGACCTTGATACACGAGATCACGGGGGCGGCAATTGAAAATGAGATACCCGGTTTAAAGGCTGTTAACGCAGTAGACGCTGCCGGCGTCCACCCTTTGCTTTTCGCTATTGGCAGTGAGCGATACACGCCTTACCTCGATAACCGCCGCCCACAGGAAATACTGACGATCGCCAACCATATTTTGGGCACTAATCAATTGAGCCTGGCCAAATACCTTTTTATAGCTGCCAATGGCGATGATCCCGCATTGAATGTTAATGATATCGGTGGGTTTTTAAAGCATATCCTGCAAAGAATAGATTTAACGACCGACCTGCATTTCTATACCAATACCACCATCGACACACTCGATTACAGTGGAAGCGGGCTCAATACCGGAAGTAAACTTGCTGTTGCGGCAGCAGGCGCGATTCGTCGTGAATTGTGGAACGAGGTACCCGCGCATTTCAGTCTGCCCCGACCGATCGAAAAATTCAAAATAGTGATGCCTGGCATCCTGGCGGTTGAAATACCTAATAACATCAAAAGCAGTGATATGCCGCTGATCCTCGAGATTTTACAGGAACACCTGGGAGAAATGGAACTGGAGGGCTTGCCAATCATCGTACTTTGTAATGATGCGGAATTTACAGCAGCAAATCTTAATAATTTTGTTTGGGTAACTTTTACGCGGAGCAACCCTTCCCATGATATTTACGGGATCAATAGCTTCACCGAAAACAAACATTGGGGCTGCCAGGGTCCACTGATCATTGATTCCCGCATCAAACCACATCATGCGCCTGTCCTGGAAAAAGACCCGGCTGTTGAGAAATTAGTAGATAAAATGGGGGAGAAGGGTGCTGTTTTACACGGTATCATTTGAAGTGCAAGCCCATGGAAACTTACGAAGTTTTTAAAACTTCGTAAGTTTGGTTTTATACTTCTGGCGATCAAATATCATTTATTATCACTTTCAGATACTTTGATCGCTATATAAAGAACAACTATTGTATAAGTCTCCACCGCAATAGCAGGTATCGCCGCTGTGGTAAAGCCGTCGACGATCGTGCTGATGGTTCTTCCAACCAATAGGGTTGCCATTACCAATATGGTAGACCTGAACCAAAAATTGTTTTGTTTCCAAAGGCCGAGCCAAATCATTACAGCACTGCCGATCAGCATGCCTCCGATATCACTTCGCACCGTATTGATACCAAAAACGCCCTGTGGCTTTAAATTTAGCATTTCATACATGCTTGTTGGTGAAAACATTGCTGCTGCACCCAATGCGAACAATGGCAAACTTGCTATTATCGCTAAAACTTTAATTAAAGTCTTCATTTTTTTATATTTGATTTTTTGGATTGAAAATTTATAAGTAAATATTGATCATCTACCTTGTTAATACTTGTATCAAATCACTATTGTGTTTCAATCCCTTGGGTGGTACCCCGAGCATTTCATACATATACCTGTTAAACTGGGGTAAATCATAAAAGCCGTTTTCATAGGCAATGGTAGTCAGCGTCTTTTTTTTGTCATTCAAAGCACCATAAATCGCGTGTCTGAGTCTGGTCCATAATAAATACTTCGAGATACTGCTACCGGTTTGTTGTTTAAACAATGCCCCTAGTCTTGAAGGCGAAAGAAAAGTCATATCGGCCAGTGCCTGAAGGGCAATTTTTCGTTGGTTATAGTTGGCGTTAATAAACGAAATGGTTTTTAAAACACGTTCATCGCTGAATGCGGTTGCTGAGGAATCGGATAAAGATCTCAGAATTTGATTTATATCGAATGTGCCCTGGTTAACATTAAAAAATTTGTTGATTTCTTCCCGCGATCTGAAAATATGCGCATCCGATTCACTTAATAATTTTGTCGCAATGTATGATCCTAACGAAGAATAAGGCTCAATATTGATGATATTTAAAATGCTGTGATCTGCCTGACAATGGTGCGGCACCTGTGGTTTGATAAGAAAGCCGAAGATTCGGCTATTCAGGTTGCCGTTAATGATCGAATCAAATGGAGTATCGTCGGTAATTACGATCTGAAAGGCTGAATGCTGATGAATATCAACATTTAGTTTGTTAGACTTTAAAGCTAAAATAAATTGGTTCATGTTGCCTTCGAAATAGTTTACGTTGACTAAAGTTGTCAAACAAATCCAAATTTCACATTAGAAAACGATGGAAACTTACGAAGTTTTTAAAACTTCGTAAGTTTGGTTTTATCTTTCCGGCCTTAGGGGATAGTTATTTACTTCAACTCATCCAATGCCCTAAATATCTTCTCTTTAACACCGCTTGAAGATCCATTATAATTATTCACCATTATTGAAAAACACAAGTCGCGACCGTTATGCGTCTGGTAACCGGCATAGGTAAGCACATTGAGAATGCTGCCGCTTTTCATTTTCATATTGTTAAAAACCGGCAAACTCTCGTAAAATTCATTGAACCAATCGCTTCCCTTAGCCGACCTTAATATCGACGCAAGCGTCAGGGTACTTACTCTTGTGCCGGGGGAAAGTCCGCTTCCGTCAACTATATTCAACGAACGGGGGTCGATGCCCTTAGCTTTCCAGAAATTTTGCTCTGCTGCTACACCATTATCCGTTGTTGCAGGTTTCCCCTCTTTCCAGGCGATGGTTTTTAGTAATTGTTCAGCATACAGATTAATACTTTTGCGATTGAGCCAGTAAACGATCTGGCCCAACGAGGGCGATTGGATCGTTGCTAGATTTTGCGTTATTACGGGCAAAGGTTGATTTTTGGCATTGAGCGTCGAAGTTGATTCGGCAGTACCACCAACAATAATTCCCAGCCGTTGCAGCGTGTCTGACAAGCGGAATGCTGCGTCGTAAGCTGGATCCGGTAAGGCGACAGAAATAGCTTTTTTTTCTTCATCTTCTGCATAGGTTCCCCGCAGGTACATCACTTTGCCTCCAACGGGCAGGTAGGCGTAGGCATTATCTCCTGTACCGGCAGGAGCATTGATGAGTTCAGTTCTGAAATCAAGGTAAGGTACAGGGGGAACCGTGCGTGAAATACCGATAGGCCGATTGATGGGTCCAGTTTTTAGCTTGATATCAAACTGGTTTTCACGCCAGCATAAAGCTGATGTCCCAGCACCATAATAATTGCCTACATCCATCCATATCCAGCCATCGGGAACAGATTGAGTGCCAAATGCAGCGTCGTCGCCGATTATCCGCCCATTGATCTTTTTTATGCCTGCCTTTTGCAATGCAATTACGAATTGATTGATGATATCCTTTTCATGATGCCCCTCATAGCGCCAGCTTCCGAGAGTTGGGTCGCCACTGCCTTTGATGATGATATCGCCGTTTAGTGTGCCGTTAGCGTCAATCGACCCCGTATAACCGAATTGCGTTTGAAAGCGGAAATCTTTTCCAAGGATATTAAATGCGGTGATTGTAGTTATAGTTTTTAGCGTTGAAGCGGTTGCCAGGCCCATATTGGGGTTGGCGGTGAAAACTGTTTCGCCTGTTTTTGCATCAAGTACCGTAAGCGAAACTGATGCGTACTTACACTGACTATCGGCCTGCAAACGGTTAAAGGCGGCCTGCAGTTTAGAATTGAGTGTTTGGGCAGCAAGTGATCCCCCAAAAAATAAAAGACTAATTGTCAGCAGCGTTCTCGCCTTCATTACCCAGGTTTCTTTTCGCTATAAAATAAAGTGGTATACCCGCTAATACTATCCCGAGTCCCGACAGTGTATAAGTCTGCTTGTAAACCAGCAACAGGATGCAAAAGGCTGTACCCATCAAAATGTAAATGGCCGGCAAAACCGGGTATCCAAACGCTTTGTAAGGACGCTCGATCTCAGGTTTGGTGATACGCAATTTATAGATCCCGATAATGGTAAGCACATAAAAAACAACCACTACGAAGGAGATCATGTCGAGTAAGTCGCCATATTTTCCGCTCAGGCACAAAACCGATGCAACCAATGCCTGTATCCACAAGCCGAACTCGGGTACAGCAAATTTGTTTAAAGTACCGATACGTTTAAAGAAGAGACCGTCTTTGGCCATTGTATAATAAACCCTGGCACCGGCAAAAATAAGCCCGTTATTGCAGCCAAAGGTGGAAATCATGATCATGATCGCTATAACATAAGTGCCGGCATGCCCGAAGATAACATGCGACGCGGCCACTGCTACCCGGTCTTTTTCGGCGGTGGCAATATCATGCAAAGGCAAAACCGAGGTATACATCACATTGGCCGAAACATAGATCAGGGTAACGATCATGGTGCCAAAAAAAAGACTCAGTGCAACATCGCGTTTTGGATTGCGCATTTCGCCCGCTATAAAAGTCACGCTATTCCACGAATCACTGCTAAAGATCGAACCCACCATCGACGCCGCAATGGCGCCAAAAGCCGCTACTGTGGTATACTCCACAAAACTGCCATCAGTTTTCAGTTGGTGCAGCGACCAGGCATTGCTCCAGTTGAGGTGCCAGGTGCCGCTGTTCAAGGCAAAAAAGCCAAATATGATCAAACCAAAAAGGCTTAACAATTTAGTCAGGGTAAAAGTGGTTTGGATGATCTTGCCGCTTTTAACACCCCGGGTATTGATATAAGTAAGTATGAGTATTACGCCGATAGAAACTAATTGGGCAGCACTAATCTTAACAAAACCGGCCTGAAAAAGGATGTTGTCTTCGCTAACTGCTGGTATAAGATAGGCTGTAAATTTCGAAAACGCCACACCTACAGCCGCAATCGTACCGGTTTGAATGACAGCGAAAAAGCTCCAGCCATATAAAAAGCCAATTAATTTATTGTAGGCTTCCTGCAGGTAAATGTATTGTCCGCCGGCTTTGGGGAACATGCCACTTAGCTCACCATAGCTCAATGCGGCAGTCAAGGTCATAAAGCCGGTGATCAGCCATACGGCGATCAGCCAGCCCGCCGACCCCACATTACGCGTGATATCTGCGCTTACTATAAATATACCCGAACCGATCATCGACCCTGCTACCAGCATGGTGCCGTCGAGCAGGCCGAGTTCGTGCTTCATTTGGGGCTGTTTTTTATCTTCCATCATACACTGTAAGCGGTTTAAAGGCCTAAGCTATTTAAAAAATTATAATTGCGCTATGTGTCACAAAGAAATTAAATTTCTTATTTTCGCAGCCTGATTATATTGCACCTAATTGCACTTGATTACAATCACTTATAAACCAAATATCTAATATGGATTTTTTGTACAATAATTTAATTTACTTCATCCCCGTGATGGGTCTTATCGGTATCGTTTTTATGATCGGTAAGTCGGCCTGGGTGAACAAACAGGAAACTGGCGATGCCGCCATGACCGAGCTTTCGGGCTATATCGCTGATGGCGCTATGGCTTTCCTAAAAGCTGAATGGAAAATATTGAGCTATTTCGTCGTAGTAGCCGCTTTGCTGCTGGCATGGTCGGGCACTACCGTAGCAGATTCAAGCTGGATCATTGCGATCTCGTTCATTACCGGTGCATTCTTATCTGCATTTGCAGGTTTCATCGGTATGCGTATCGCAACCAAAGCTAACGTACGTACCACACAGGCAGCGCGTACCAGCCTGGCTAAGGCATTAAACGTGTCTTTCACTGGCGGAACCGTAATGGGCCTTGGTGTTGCCGGTTTGGCAGTTATCGGCTTAGGTTCGCTGTTCATCATTTTTTATACCATGTACGTTAAAAACGTAACCGGTGCTAATATCAACGGCGATGCCATGAAAAAAGCACTGGAAGTTTTAGCAGGTTTTTCATTAGGTGCTGAGTCGATTGCTTTATTTGCGCGTGTTGGCGGTGGTATCTATACCAAAGCTGCTGACGTAGGTGCCGACCTTGTAGGTAAAGTTGAAGCAGGTATCCCTGAAGATGATGTGCGTAACCCTGCTACTATCGCCGATAACGTAGGTGATAACGTAGGTGACGTTGCAGGTATGGGTGCCGACTTGTTTGGCTCTTATGTGGCAACAATGCTTGCAACGATGGTTTTGGGTCGCGAGATCGTATCACATGATAACTTTGGCGGTATTGCTCCGGTATTACTACCGATGGTGATCGCAGGTTTGGGTCTGCTGTTCTCTATCGTAGGTTCATACTTCGTAAAAATCAAAAATGAGACTGACAGCGTTCAAAAGGCCTTGAATATAGGCAACTGGGCGTCAATCATTCTGACAGCAATTGCAACTTACTTTTTGGTACAATGGATGCTACCAGCAGACGATTTGCACATGGTTCGCGACGAAAGCGCTGCAGGTATCTTGAAAGACGGTGCTTCTCACTTTACCCGCGCTGGCGTTTATAGTGCTATCCTTGTTGGTTTAGTAGTAGGTACGCTGATGTCTATGATCACTGAATATTATACCGCCATGGGCAAACGCCCGGTATTGGGTATCATTCGCCAGTCTTCAACTGGTCACGCTACTAATATCATCGGTGGTTTGGCAGTAGGTATGGAATCAACGGTTGCGCCTATCCTGGTATTGGCAGCCGGTATTTATGGTTCATATTACTTCGCAGGTCTTTATGGCGTTTCTATCGCCGCTGCAGGTATGATGGCCACTACTGCCATGCAATTATCCATAGACGCATTCGGCCCAATTGCTGATAACGCAGGCGGTATTGCTGAAATGAGCCGCTTACCTGAAGAAGTACGTCACCGTACAGATAACCTGGACGCTGTGGGTAATACTACTGCTGCAACCGGTAAAGGTTTTGCAATTGCTTCGGCAGCATTAACTTCACTGGCTTTATTTGCGGCCTTTGTTGGTGTTGCCGGTATCGAGCATATTGATATTTACAAAGCGCCTGTTTTAGCTGGATTATTTGTAGGTGGTATGATCCCATTCATATTCTCGGCTTTGGCTATTTCGGCAGTAGGTCGTGCAGCTATGGCGATGGTGGAAGAAGTTAGGCGTCAGTTCCGCGAAATACCGGGTATTATGGAATACAAGGCTAAGCCTGAGTATGAAAAATGTGTGGCAATCTCAACAAAAGCTTCTATCCGCGAGATGGTTGCTCCGGGTTTGATCGCATTGATCACACCGATCATTGTAGGTTTCATCTTCGGCCCCGAGGTTTTAGGTGGTTTGCTGGCGGGTGTTACTGTTTCTGGCGTACTGATGGGTATCTTTCAGAGCAATGCCGGCGGTGCATGGGATAACGCAAAGAAATCTTTTGAAAAAGGTGTTGAGATCAACGGCGAGATGTTTTATAAAAAATCAGAACCACACAAAGCTTCGGTAACAGGTGATACCGTAGGTGATCCATTCAAAGACACTTCAGGTCCATCGATGAACATCCTGATCAAGTTGATGTCGATCGTTTCCCTGGTTATAGCACCGCACTTGAATGCAAATGCAGGCAAAACAACCGCCGCAATGTTCCACGAACCGGTTAAAAAAGAGATCGTGCTGCAATCGAAACCGGTTCAGGTGATGAAGATTGACAAAAAAGGATAATGAATCCTCAATATTTAACGAAAAGGCCTCCTAAGAGGCCTTTTTTGTTGCCAAAAAGATCTAAAAAAGCTTAATTCTTTTGTTATAACACGTTTCTTTCGGATTTGAATAAAATTAACTACGTTTGGGAAAACTGATTAATCTCAATTAACAAAACTGATCTTATAATGAGTGTATTTGTAAAAAAATCAATTGCGCAATTAACGGCCAAAGACACAGAAGGCAGTCTGAAAAGGACGCTTGGAGCAGGAAGCCTTATTGCGCTGGGTATCGGTGCAATTATCGGCGCCGGATTATTTGTAAGAACCGCTGCTGCTGCCGGCGAACATGCCGGTTCGGCTGTAACACTTTCGTTTATTGTAGCAGCAATAGGCTGTGCTTTCGCTGGTCTTTGTTATGCAGAATTTGCTTCAATAATCCCAATTGCAGGTAGCGCATACACCTATGCTTATGCAACAATGGGCGAAATTATTGCCTGGATCATTGGTTGGGCGCTAATACTTGAATACGCCTTAGGGGCGGCAACCGTATCGATCAGCTGGAGCGAATATGCCAATAAGCTCCTCGGTGGGAAGATACCTTATGAATGGAGCCATTCGCCAATGGAATCTGTGCTGATCAATGGGCATAGTGTACATGGCTATGCAAACCTTCCTGCATTACTGATACTGGTTATCATATCCGCACTTTTGATCAAAGGCACACAGGAATCAGCATTGGTTAACGGTATCATCGTGTTTATCAAAGTGGCCATTGTTTTGGTATTCATTGCAGTGGGCTGGCAGTTTATCAACCCTGTTAATCATACACCTTACCTTATCCCTTCGAATGCACCGGATATCAAATTACAGGACGGGTCAACCTATTCTTATTTGCCATTTTTTAATCATGGCTGGGGTGGAATAATCAGCGGCGCGGGTGTAGTTTTCTTTGCGTTCATCGGCTTTGATGCGGTGTCAACAGCAGCGCAAGAGGCTAAAAATCCAAGCCGCGATATGCCTATCGGTATCCTTGGCTCATTAGTAGTTTGTACTATACTCTACATCCTGTTCTCATGGGTACTAACCGGTGTTGCTCCCTATACCGATTTCATGAAATCAGGTAAAGAAGCTTCCGTAGCTTACGCTATAAGTCATTATATGGCTGGTTATACATGGCTGTCGACTTTGGTAACCATAGCTATCCTTGCTGGTTTTTCTTCAGTGATCCTGGTGATGCTGATGGGCCAGTCGAGGGTGTTTTATACCATGTCTCACGATGGACTGTTGCCAAAAATATTCTCCGATCTTCACCCTAAATTTAAAACTCCTTACAAAAGCAATATCATTCTTTTTGTGTTCGTGGGCGCGTTTGCTGCCTTCGTGCCGGGAAGCGTAGCGGGCGACCTTACATCAATAGGCACGCTGTTTGCTTTTGTGCTTGTTTGTTTCGGAGTGATCATACTGCGTAAAAAAGAACCCAACCTGGTTCGTCCGTTTAAAACGCCGCTTGTTCCTTTAGTACCGATATTAGGAATTATTGTTTGTACCTTAATGATCATCGGCTTACCAAAGGAAACACTGATGAGCGCAGGTTTGTGGATGGTCGTAGGCCTTGTAATTTATTTTGGATATAGTAAAAAACGGAGCAAACTTGGCTCTGGAGGAGATATTCTGCCAACAGCTGTAGATTTCGAAAAGCAATAGTTTTTAGATATTTGATTTGCAATGAGAAAGCGGCTCCGGATTATTCCGGAGCCGCTTTTTTTATAGATGATTGCTTTTCTTCAGCATAACGAACGGGGGTGCCCTGCTTTGATTTTATCCCCGGATTTTAATTTGATACCTTTGTAACCTAAACTCTGCTGTAAGGCAAACAAATTTTTTTATGAATCCTTTCAATTTAAAAGAGATCATATCAGTAACGATGATTCTTTTTGCCATCATTGATATTATTGGAGCAATCCCGGTCATCATCGAATTGCGACAAAAAACAGGCCATATTCAATCCGAAAAAGCTTCAATTGCGGTACTGGTTTTAATGATCGGTTTCCTTTACGCAGGTAATGGTTTACTAAGCCTGATCGGTATCGATGTAGCTTCATTTGCCATTGCCGGCTCGCTGGTGATTTTTTTTATTGCTATGGAGATGATATTAGGCATCAAGTTTTTTCGCGAAGAAACGGCTGAAACAGCCTCTATTGTTCCTTTGGCTTTCCCCCTAATCGCAGGTGCTGGCACTATGACCACCCTGTTGTCATTGAAGTCGCAATACCAAACCCAAAACATCGTGATCGGTATCGCATTAAATACCACAATAGTTTACCTTGTATTAAAAAATGTGAAATGGCTGGAAAAGTTACTTGGTAAATCCGGACTCAGTATATTGCGGAAAGCCTTTGGTGTGATATTGCTGGCGATAGCGATAAAGCTATTCCGGAGCAATACGCATCTTTAATTTGAAAATAGGCTAATTTCAGGTTGGTTCAATTTGAAAATAGGATGTAGATGGGGCTGAATAATGAATTTTAGCGATAATTAGAATAACGTTTTGCGCTTATTATACAAAACTGTAAAATGCCCCATCGGGGCAACCCCTTTGTAGAAAAAAATGCGAAAATGGTTTTTTGCCCCATCGGGGCAATCCCTTTGTAGAAAAAATAAATTCGAAAAATGTATTTTGCACCGTAGGGGCTACCCCTTTGTAAGACGCCAATCCTTTTTTGTTATCAACTTTCCAACAATTCGTGGAATAGATATTTTTCGTTGAAATCGACAGCGTAGTCTTTTAAAATTTCCAGATATTCCTGATGGAAGGTCTTTTTTGAATGATGTTGTTTTTGGTTTAAGATATATTTAACGACACTATCTATTTGTGAGCGACTGTTACTAAACGCTCCGAAGCCTTCCTGCCATTGAAATTTTGTTTGAGTGAATCTTTCTTTGTTCACAAATTCGGAACTGTCGCCTTTTACAAGGCGCATCATATCAGATATAGATTGTTTGGGATTAAGTCCGACAAATAAATGCAAATGGTCGGGAACAGAATTTATTGCTAAAAGTTTATGCCCGTTGTTTTGTATAGTTCCGGTAATGTATTGATGTAAACGTTCTTCCCATGAAGTATGAATAACTGCCATTCGATACTTAACTGCAAAAACACAGTGGATATACAATTGTGTATAGGTATTAGCCATAGCGATAAGATTATATCCAAATTTAGCAAAAAAACATATCGAGTCAAGGGATAGCCCCTACGGGGCAATTCTTTTTCTTGCTTCTACGGAGGTTACAAAGGGGTAGCCCCTACGGGGCAAGTTGTTTTTGGGAAATGCATGTGTTACAAAGGGGTAGCCCCTACGGGGCAAGTTGTTTTTGGGAAATGCATGTGTTACAAAGGGGTAGCCCCTACGGGGCAAGTTGTTTTTGGGAAATGCATGTGTTACAAA
>CAIPDP010000085.1 GCA_903863845.1 uncultured Mucilaginibacter sp.
AAATAGCCATAACGCATACCCCAGTCTTTCCAGCAATTGGCCATACGATGGGCCACTTGTTTAATGCTTTTTTCAGAACCCGTAGTACCGTCGGCTTGCGGAACCCCGGCCTTACGGAAATATTTTTGGGCGAGAATATCAGTTGCAACCTGCGACCATGAGGCAGGTACTTCAACATCCTTCATTTCAAATACCGCATCACCCGAGGGATTGCGTATCACTGATGAACGTCGCTCGTAATTAAAGAGATCGTAAACGTTCTTTCCGTCTTTGCTGAAGTGTCTCTGCACTTCCAGTCCTTTTCCGCCGGCACCGGCCATTTTTTTTGAGGAGTTCTTGCCCATTGTTATATATCTAAATTGTTATTGTAGCGTTAAAAAATCCTTAGGGGTTTTTAATCAAATTTATTATTCATTATAACCCGATTCAATTTGCTTTTTTCCACACCCTGTGGAGTCAGTGCTCATTATTATTAATTGTTCGGTTTAAATAACTGTTTTACAACATATTGTGCCTGTGGAAAACTAAAAAATGAAAATTTTGATCAAACTTTTCGCTTAATTTTGCTATGTTTTTCAGCTTATGCTGAAATGGTATTTTAAACAGGCATTTCGACTAAAATATTAACTTGTTAAATAAAAAGTTTAGAAATAATTAAACCATTTTGGCGTTGTATGCTCATATAATAAATAACCAAATTGTACGGACATGAAGTTAGTAGGAATTTACTGGGATTATTATTTTACCCGCAGAAGTCGTTTGATCAAAAAAGCGTGTAAAGCGAGGGTGTATTAAGGGGAGTTTTTGTTGTAGTTGTTGTATTGGTTGTAATAGTTGTATTGGAAATGTTAGCCGGAATGATCTCAACTCGCTTTCTAAACCTTACAGGGACAGTGTCCTTTACGCTCTTGATGGCTTGCTACGCGATGCCAAAGCCCGTGAAAAAGGAAGCATTTTCAGTTTTTAACTGTGCAAGCTAAAAGCTTGCCCTGTACAAAACCACGAGCTACGCTACGCTAAACTCGCGGGAGCGTTTATTTTTCATAATCTATTGATTAATGTTTAACCACATCTGCTAAAAGCCTAATTCAATGCTTCACCAATCTCCTGATTTGTGGCTTGACAAGCTATAGAAACCGCCTCGCTTTTATCCTTATTTAAGAACCCCTTATCTGGCTTATCGGATGGACGAGATGGAGTGAAGGTTATGTTTTGACCATCTTCTTTTATCGAAACATACTTATTTGAGTGACTTTCTAATTCTTTAATTGACTTCAAACCGACATTTTTTAACAGGTCTCTTTCTACTTGTTTCCAATCTTTAGGATTAGGCGCTTTGACTTCATCATCATTATATAGAGAAGCTTTAATAGCATTGCCAATTATGTCAGGATTAGCCTGTGAATCAGGAAGGTTAAAGTAAGGCTCCGATGCTATTTTAAGCCCGTTAACTGTTTTTTTGTGACCATAAATGATATAGCCTTTGTGATTTACTTGATAAATCGATGCTGTTTTCATGCTTTGATATTCGCTACTTTACAAACTTGAAATTTAGTTGAACATTGTTATCTTTCGCATATTTCAGGGCATTGTTTAGCTGTTCCCATTGAGCTGTTGTAACTTTTCCGGGTTGTATTGCGACATCAAGAACTTTGCTGGTAATATCGTCCGCATCGATTGATACGCCGCCTCTTGTACCACCTTGAAATGCCCCTAATTTATTAACGTATCCTTTCAGGGTCTTGAACAACCCGTTGCCTTTCATAAAGGATTCAGCTGTAATATCAATGCTTTTTATACTTGTTGCGACTCCGTTCCCGAACTTATCAATAACAGGGAAGCCATAAGAGTAAAATGAAATAATTATTAATAGTATCGATATTGTCTGTTTCGCGGTGATATAATTGTAAACCTTATCAGTTGTTTTTAAAACGGATAAGTATGCGTTTAGTCTGAGACAGCAGACTTCGAATAGCGCGTTTCTTGTTTCAGGACAAGACATTTTTCAATGGTAATAATTCATTTATTAAACTATAATCATAAGCTTGATCATCAGTTGTATTCAAGTAAAAAAGATGTCCGCCCAAATAATCATGTTCATGTAAAACTTTGGTGCTGATTTTGGGTTTTCGCCATAACTTCTTGACATAAGTAACCCATCCCACTTCGTTCATAATATCTAAAGCTTCTAACAAATCTCTTGAAGTTAAGACTGCATAATCGGGATTCCAAATTTCTATGATAAGGTCAAAGATTTGTTTAACCTTTTTAATCTGCAATAATCGTCCTCTGGCAATACCTTCAGATGGAATACTAATTAAGCAGCGATTAACAAATTTTTCGGAATTAATACCTACATTTAATGAAATTTTACTCGACTCATAATCTTGATGACCTGTCCAGGCAGATAATCTAAATCCTATCGTGTTATAACCACTAACATCCAGATCATTTTTCTTTACATTTTTCAAATAGAGTTTTCGAATATATTCTGGCGTGATTGAAATTTTACGTTCCAGTGCATGCTTTCTACTCCTGCCTAACTCATATAAATTTCCAAATTGGTCGTCAAATTCTTGAAGACCCTTTAACGTCGCTATAGACGGTTCAATAATTTCATCAAGCAATTGCTTTCTTTGATACCAATAAGCTCCAATATAAAATGTATCGGTCATATTACTATTTTGAGGGCGTATATTTTGAAATAATTCCGGTAATACTCTCTGGCGAGGTTGGGGGAATCCGTTTTAGTCCTTCGGTACCGAATAGTTGACTATCCCATTAATGGAATATTTAACAACAACGCTGAACTATCTATTCATAATGGACATTGTTTGTTTGGTCAATATTTAGGTTCTTCATCTGGGTGCAACACCGTTAATTTAACATTTGGAACCTCATTAAATGCTTTTTTTAACAGGCTGGGAGTAATCATTGAATTAGTAAGATCAATCTCTTTGAGACTTTTTAACGATTTTATCTTAGCCAGTTCAACAGGTAGACTTGCCTTCTTAGTATATGAAAGTTTTATCGATTTCAGGTTATTCAACAATGATATTCGGGCTGGTAATTCATCAAGGTAGCAGTTCATGAGTAACAAGATTCTGAGATTCTTTAATGCATCGATGTTCGACGGTAGGCTAATTGTAGTTACAGTGTTCGGATCAATTTTGCCATCAAAATTGGTTACTAACCATTTATTACTTTCGATCACCAAAAATTCGAGATTTTCAAAAGAATCTATATGAGCACAAAATTTGTTGAGGTCATTAAATCTTATTTTTAATGCTTTGGTTTGCTCAGGCTGTTTTAATGCCAGGTCGATGCC
>CAIPDP010000086.1 GCA_903863845.1 uncultured Mucilaginibacter sp.
ACAAAGGGGTAGCTCCGACTGATCAAGTCTTTTTTTGGTACTTCTGGATGTTACAAATAGGAAGCCCCGACGGGGCAATTTTTTTTCTTACTTCCCCGGAGGTTACAAATAGGTAGCCCCTACGGGGCAATTCTTTTTTTTGTACATATGGTGTTACAAAGGGGTAGCTCCTACGGAGCAATTCTTTTTTTCGTACTTCTGGTGATACAAAGGGGTAGCCCCTACGGGGCAATTCTTTTTCTTGCTTCCCCTGAGGTTTCAAAGGTTAGCCCAATCAGGGTAATAATTATTTCTGTTAGTTTGGCATATCAATGGACAAAACCCAAAAATGCCCCATCGGGGCTACCCCTTTGTAGAAAAAAAAATGCGAAAATGGTTTTTTGCCCCGTAGGGGCTACCCTTTAGCCGAAGTCCAGTTGCGATGAATATTTTGGCCAAATTTTCAAATCAACAAATTTATAAATTGCCAAATTTTCAAATTAAACAATTCTAATCAGTCTCGCAACAAACATGGTATCCGCCTTATGCTCGTAGCCTTTAAGTAAGGTTTGTTCTTCCAGTTTCATGCTTAATTCTTTAACTATAAATTTAACCACATCTTCATTTTCTTCTTTAAAAACCGAGCAGGTAATATAGATCAATGGTTTGCCGGGTTTAAGGTATTTAATGACATTTGAGGCAATATTTTGCTGTAACCGCTGGAAAAAACGGATTTTCTGCGACTGAAATTGGCTGATCATTTCAGGGGTTCGTCCCCAGGTTCCCGACCCGCTGCAGGGTGCATCAAGGATAATGCCATCAAACTCATAGTTATGAAGTTCCGGATCTACGTTGTTGGTTAGATCTAATACTTTCTTCTGGTAACGTAAAAGGCCGGCGTTTCGAAAACGCTCGTCGAGGTTAGCTAATACCGATTCACGAATATCCGATACAACCAATTTGAGATCATGTTGTTGTTCGTGCAGCAGGAGGGACTTTCCACCTGAAGCAGCACAGGCATCCCACCAGGCTTCGCCGCTTTTAGGTTTGAACCATTTTGCGGTTTGCTGAGATGAATGGTCCTGCACCTCGAACCAATTTTGTTGTGGGAAAAGTACATCAAGTCTTGTTCCGTTAGGGAGCGAAAAGCAATTATCTCCCTCATCTTTAAAAGCAATATTTTCTTTAACCAAAGTGCTTTTTACCAGGTTCTCGTAGTTATTGCGAATGCGAATAAACAAATCGGGTTGAATGAAAAAGGACTCCAAAAAGGCGCTTTTATCAATACCATCCGACAGGCTATCAGTCCATGGAAACACATCACGCAGTTTGAACGAAGGATAAGCAATTGTTACCAGCTTGATTTTTTCAGCGATCGAAAAACCAGCACAAAGGGCCCAATCGGGTTTAAAATGTTGGAGGAAGGAGTTAGATTGACTATTACACAAAAACTCCGCGACAACCAGCCGTTCGTCAATAGGTGTGTTATCAAGTGCTTTACCCAGGCGGAAATAATTGTAGATCAATCGGCTTGCTACCTTCCTGTCAGTAGAGCCCATTTGTTTGTTCTGCCGGAAAAAGCCCGGTAGAAATTTGTATAAGGGTGTATCTGCGGGATAATCACCTAAAATTCGCTGAAAGGTTTTGAGCTGGTTAAGTGCCTTCATTCTACCCGTTTAAGTTCGAGGTTTTCGTAATGCAGCACATTAACATGGGTGTTGATCCATCCCTGACCCGATTTTTTGACGAATTGATACCGGTTCAGTAAACCTTTAAATTCTGTTTTATCTAATTCCGCTGCATTTCCGGTATTTAACAGGCTGCCGAAAAAAAGACCTTCATCATAGCCCATCATGGCATAATAATTAGGTTCGGTATGGTACAATTGGATATAATCGCGGATAAATTCCTTCGCTCTTGCCGATTTTCGGTCGGCTTTATCAGTCGAAGTTATATGGGTTTTCATATCCTGAAGCAATTCTGGCTTAAGGTAAGAAAATTTGCTCCAGCTGGGGTGACCAAACAGGGTAACTTTATATTTTTTCGATAGCGAATCAAGCGATCTTAGGGTTACTTCCAGAAAAGCCTGGTTAGTGGATGGGACAACAAAAATATTTTCTTCATTATTTGACAATTGAGATATTAGCCCCTCCAGTTGCCCATGCTGTATCACCGTGGCAACGATCTTTGTATGATTTTTTGTTATGCTATCCAGCTCATTTTTAAAGGGTGTGATATATACATTCTCCTCACTGTAGCCAGACTTCAAAATAAATACTTTTTTTGCCTTATAACGCTCGTCAATAAACTTTGCTGCAGCACGGGCATGGTATTCAAGCGGTGTTGCTACGGTCACAAGGTTATTGTTTTTGATATGGGCAGGCGATGCCGGTGAAAGCGGGGAGACGATCAGTTTAGGCGGACCGGATAGGATATCAGCAAAGGCATGCAGATCATCAGGGAAAACGGGACCTATGACCAAATTGCTGCTTCGGATGGTAGCATTATAAGCCAATTGCTGCGCTTCCGAAGGCTGGTCTTTGGTATCAAATAGCTGTATTTTGTAATTATAGCCCTTCGACGCGAGCGTGTCGATAGCCATTTTAAAACCCTGGTAAAAATCGAGGGCAAGATCGGCGTGCGAAAGCGTAGTGCTGTTGTATTGGCCGCCCGAATTGAGGTTGTCCAATTCGAGCGGTAATAATAGTGCAATACTTTTTGTGGGTGAAGATGCTTTTATGTGTTCCTCATCAGGGGCTTTTTTGAGCTCTGTATGCTCAACTTTTGGTGTAGTTGATATTACCGGATTAACCCTTGGCGAGCAAGCCGAAGCAGTAAGAGCTAAAAATGCTATTAATAACCACTTATTCCCACTCAATAGTGGCAGGTGGTTTCGAGCTGATGTCATATACTACCCGGTTTATTCCCTTTACATTGTTAATGATCTCGTTGGAAATTTTCGCCAGCAGATCATAAGGCAAATGGCACCAATCAGCTGTCATTCCGTCCAACGATTCAACTGCACGAAGGCAAACAACGTTTTCGTAAGTACGTTCATCGCCCATAACACCTACCGACTGTACCGGCAGGTAAATAGTGCCGGCCTGCCAAACTTTATCATAAACACCAGCCGATCGCAAATTGTTGATGTAAATTGCATCGGCCTCCTGTAATATCTGCACTTTTTGTGGCGTAACCTCTCCTAATATCCTGATTGCCAGTCCCGGACCCGGAAATGGATGTCGACCTAAAATATTTGGATCAATGCCTAATGCTTTGCCAACTTTACGTACCTCGTCTTTAAACAAAGTATTCAGTGGCTCAACTACTTTCAGTTTCATGAAATCCGGCAAGCCGCCCACATTGTGGTGTGATTTGATGGTCGCCGATGGTCCCTTTACTGAAACAGATTCGATCACATCTGGATAGATGGTGCCTTGTCCCAGCCATTTTACATCTTGTACCTGGTGTGCTTCGTCATCAAAAACTTCTATAAATACCCTGCCGATGGCTTTGCGTTTCTTTTCCGGATCTGTTAAACCTGCCAGCGCATCATAAAAACGTTGTTTAGCATCAACACCTTTTACGTTGAGGCCCATATGTTTGTAGGAATCCAAAACGGATTCAAACTCATCTTTGCGCAACAATCCGTTGTCGACAAATATGCAATAGAGGTTTTTGCCGATCGCATGGTGCAGTAATACCGCTGCAACCGAGGAATCAACGCCGCCAGATAAGCCTAATACAACTTTGTCATCAGCTAATTTTTCTTTCAAACCTGCTACCGTTGTTTCTATGAAAGAATCCGGTGTCCAACCCTGTGCGCAACCACAAATGTCGACCAAAAAGTTTTCGAGCAATTGCTTACCGTCGATACTGTGGGTTACTTCGGGGTGAAATTGTATGCCGTAAGTTTGGGTGTTTTTGATCTGAAAAGCAGCTACTTTTACGGTATCGGTACTGGCAATAATTTCAAAGTCTTCGCCGATGCTAACAATGGTATCGGCGTGCGACATCCAAACCTGTGAGCCTTCGGGTACCTGTTTGAAAAGCGGATTTCCATTTTCGATATAATTCAAGTTAGCGCGACCATATTCACGGGTGCTTGATTTCATCACCTCGCCGCCATTGAAATGCGCAATATTCTGCGCACCATAACAAACACCAAGAATAGGAAGTGTGTTGTGGAATTTGGCGAAATCGAAACGCGGTGCATCATCCTGGCGTACAGAATAGGGGCTACCAGATAAAATGATACCTTTTACACTGTTATCAACTTCAGGAAAATGATTGAAGGGGTGGATCTCACAATAGATATTGAGCTCCCTGACCCGGCGCGCGATGAGTTGTGTGAACTGTGAGCCGAAATCAAGAATAAGGATTTTTTCTTGCATGGGCAAAGATAGGGTTTAGATCGGGAAATGAGAAAGGAGATTTGATATTTGTCATTTGCTGCGCGTCATTTCGCTGCACGTCATTGGTTATTTCGCTGCACTGTCATTTTGCTGCGCGTCATTGGTCATTTGCTGCGCGTCATTTCGCTGCGCTGTCATTTGTCATTTGTCTTTTGTCAATCTTCATTTGGGTTTGGGATGATTTGGAAACCAGCGCTTTGCGGATTAGCTTGAAATAAAAAGATTAGTGATTGAATTAAATTAATACGAGCTTTATAATTCCGAGTGATCAAATAAAATTCTTTTAATGCTGTGATTGACGTTAAGGAACAGATAGTAGCCTACATAACAACCCAGCCTGAAAAATAACGGGAGGATTTGCAACAACTACGTTTGTTTTTGCAGCAAGTATTACCTGGGCGTAAATTGTGGTTTGACAGTGGAAAAGACGCGGAAAACAAAATTGTAAATAACCCAAATATCGGATATGGCTCTTATACCATTAAATATGCGAATGGCAAAACCAGGGAATTTTTCCAGATCGGTTTCAGTGCCAATACCAGCGGGATCTCCGTCTATATTATGGGTATCAAAGATAAGACCTATTTGGCCCAAACATTTGGAGCAGCATTAGGCAAGGCCAGCGTTACCGGGTATTGCATCAAATTTAAAAATCTAAAAGATATCAATATCGATATCCTCGCGCCAGCTGTCCGTTATGGCGTTGAAAATAGTAATGAAAACTAAGTCTTAATAGCGTAATTCAACTTGTAGTGGTTATTTTTTGGAAAGATGGTCATTCATTTTACTATTTAGCCTTCCCATTGCTATTTGAAATACTCCCAATCCCTGATACCCAATCCCTGATACCCATTAACCACCCCCTATTTATCCTCCAATAGATCCACACATTTGGCAGCCAGTTCGGGAATTCGTTGTGTAAATCCATTGTAGCCGTTATCATCGCCAATATTCTGATAAAGCGTATGGATCAGGTCGAGTGTATCATCATCCGGGTCGCAGGCTTGCGCTTTTTCAAGGAGAGGCAAAGTCTTCCGCACTGCCGTTATATAACGCTCGTAAAGTTTGCTGTAAGAGGGGTCAGTTTTCGGAGCAATATAAAGTTTTAACTGAATATTTTCTGCTTTCGCGTTGTATAACAAACCAAGGGCGCGTTGTACCACAAAATAGCCCGGTGCCGCCGCAGCAACCTTTTCATAGTAGTAAATAGCCTTATCGTCCTGTTCAGCTTCGTCATAGGTTTTCGCGAGTTTCGCGTAAAAGTTGATCTTAGAAACTGTGCCAAGTTTTGAAGTATCGGGCAGGATCTGCTCGCCGATGAGCAATGCAGAATAGGAATCGCCGTTCAAAGTCGCCAGGTCGAAATTGCCAAGCTTGTTATATAAAGCTGTGTCAGATACCTGTGCTTTAGAGGCGAGTGTAGCCAATAACAGCAAAGCAAATAAAATTGAACGCTTTAGCATAGGATCGCAATGTCTGGTAAATATCGCAATAAGCTTCAGTATTTACTATCTAAAAGCACTTTTACAGAAATAGTTTTAAACAGCCTCTCTATGCAATTGGGCTGCTTCCCAGCCAATGATGGCCGTTTTTCGCGTCAGACCCCAATGGTAGCCACCCAGCTCGCCGGTCGACCGAATCACCCGGTGGCAAGGAATAAGGAAGGCCACCGGATTATCGCCTATAGCTGTGCCAACTGCCCGGCTGGCATTGGGCGCATTTATTTCCTGCGCAAGGCTGCCATAAGTCTGCAAAGCGCCAAATGGTATTTTAAGCAGCGTTTCCCAAACCTTTAACTGAAAATTAGTGCCTTTTAAATGTAATTTGATAGCAGGCAATTTCGACCAGTCCTGTTGAAAGATCAATAAGGCATCTTTTTGGAAATCGTCGGTTTTCGGGATGAAAGCGGCACCCGGGAAGTGGGATTTTAAATCTTCGAATGCATCTTCTGCTTCATCAACAAAAGCAAGGTAACAGATACCCTTTGTTGTTGAAGCTGCCAGGATCGTACCGAAAATAGTTTCAGAAAAACTGTAATTGATTCTTAAAGATTGACCTCCATTCTTGTATTCGGCCGGGGTCATGCCCTCGATATTGATGAACAGATCGTGCAGGCGGCCGGTACCTGAAAGTCCTGTCTCGAATGTTGCATCAAAAAGGGTGGCTTGTTTTTCTTTTAATAGACTCTTGGCATATTCGACACTAAGGTATTGGAGGAATTTTTTAGGACTAATACCTGCCCATTCGGTAAACATTCGCTGAAAATGGAAAGGACTCAGGTGTACTTTTTCGGCAACTTCGTCCAGGTTGGGTTGCGACCTGAAATTTAACCGCAAATAATTGATGGCTTCCGCAATGCGCTTATAGTTGATATTTTCCTGAGTTTCCATTTGGGTAATTTTTGCAGAACAAAGCTACCTGGATCAGGGACGATTTAAAACCCGAAAGTTGCTTTCATGCTTTATAATTAAATTTCCGGAAGGCAAAATAGTGATTTGTTTTTTGCCGCAAGGGTCAAATCTCCAATCGGAAATTAAATAAGCGCTAATTCTTGTGATATTGTTTAAAGAAATCCCAAATGGCATTACAGGCATTCATGTTGTTACTAAGGCTGCCGATAATAGCTTTGGGAAGGTACTGGGTACCGCCGGGCCATGTGTGCCCACCCTGAAATATGGTATATCCAACCACTTGTATTCCTGATGGCCCCAAGAAGACTTCCTTACGGATACTTGTTCCATCTGTCACTAATGCTGGTAGATCGGTTATGGTCGGTGTTAAATTACAGCCATTCACGCTCGTCCAAGCCTTTAAAACTTCTTCATGCCCGTATATCTCACCCCCGGTGCCATTTTTCATGCGGCCACCTGAAAATGGAACCAGCGGATCATTGGTGCCCTGAATATACATTACCGGCATAGGCCACCGGGCTTGATATCCTTCGTTTTTGTCCATCGAAGCCCCAACAACGGCGATAGCTGCGATCTTGCTGTTTAATTGGCAGGCCAGGCGAGAGGACATGAATCCACCATTTGACATGCCCGCCAGGTATATGCGTTTGCTGTCGGCATGATACTTATTGATCAGGTGGTCGATCAATTCGTCGATAAACTTAACATCGTCTATGCCTTTTTGATGGGCGGGCGTACCACGTCCATCGTTCCAGCTGCGATTGATACCCTGAGGGCAAATAATGATAAATTTTTCACGCTCTGCCAAAGCTCTGAAATCGGCAAATTTAAGTTGTCCTTCAGCAGTACCCAATCTGCCATGAAGGGAAATGATCGCAGGGTAAGTATTGTTGCTATCAAGTCCGGCTGGCATATAAACGATAAAGTCACGACGTATGCCATCTACTATGATATTCGATTTTATTTCGGTTGCCGAACATTGGAGTGTGAGCAGCCAGAATATGGAAATTAATAGCTTTTTCATAACCGTTTTTTGACACCTTTTGCCAGAGATGGTTTAGCACAATGTCAAAATATCGACCCCAGATTAAAGTTATCGTTTGGACGAAGAATTTTGAGATCGAAATTATCCGATATTCCTTCCCATCCTTACTATGCCCATTACTTCGCCATCAGGCAAGGCTAAATTGATTTCTTTGAGCGCCTGGTAACCCATTCTCGCATAAAACGGAACACCGGGTAATGTAGCACCCATTTCTATCCGGTTGAATCCATTTGCCAAAGCCGCATCTTCGCAGGCTTTTAATAATAACTGGCCAACACCACGCCTCGCATACCCCGGATGGACGAAAAATGCACGTACCCGGGCGGCATCTTTTTTCGGATCAAGTAGTGGGTCGGCTTCGGTCTTAAACTGGTCGCCGCCATAAAGCGTATTGCGTTTGCTCCAGCCGCCACATGCGATTATTTGCTCCTTATCCTCCACTACAAAGTAGGTAGCATCAGCTATTAATTGGGTATCTACACCAAAAACGTATTTAATGGCACTCTCAGTTTGGGCAGCAGTATAGTAACCCGAGCTAAGCCCACGGGCTGAAAGAGCGATCAGTTCCGTTAAAGTCGGAATATTTTCGGAGGTGGCATGGCGAATAGTTATAGGCATCGCCAATATTAAGAATTAGCGCATATAAAATAAAAAATACAGCAAATAATGATAACCATTATCAGTAGCTATCCTGATTGAAAAAAACAGGCTGCTTGCGCGAATTACCAATTGCGCTTCAAACAAAAATGCAATACCTAAATCCCAACTCAGGAATGTATATAGCTTTTCAAATGCTCTATCGTTTCCAGGTGGGTAAGGATAGTTTCTGTCACCAGGTCATTAATTGATATGATGCCGCATAGCTTGTCATTCCTGAAAACCGGCAGGTAGCGGATATTGTTCTCGCTCATGATATGCATGCAGGTCTCTACAGTATTTTCGGGGATAATATGCGGCAGTCCGGTACTCATAATTTCACGCACGGTAGTTTCGTCAGACGATTTTCCTTTCAGGATAACTTTACGGGCGTAGTCGCGTTCCGTCAGCAAGCCAAGGTATTCTCCATTTTCGGTTACGATCACCGAACCTATATTTTTATCATCCATCAGGCGAAGTGCGTCCAATACGGATGTTTCGGCGTCGATACTGATAGCGGCGCCTCCCTTGCGGGCAAGGATATCCTTAACTTTTTTCATATCGTATTATTTAGTGGGTAAAAGGGCTTATAACCAAATATACAAAATCAATTAATAAAGCAAGCGTATTACAATTGATTTTCAAATAATTATTTTAGCAAAAATAAAACCCTCCAAACCATGAGATTTGCCCGTATTTCGCTGATCTTTTTGCTGACGTTCATTTGCCGGTTGGCTTTGGCCATGCCTATAGATAGCGGACGTTATTTTATGGCAGCGGACAGCGTAAAGATCTATTACGAAGTGAAAGGTGAAGGTTTCCCCGTTGTACTTATTCATGGTTTTACCGGTAACAGCCAGGGCTGGAAGCGGGGTAAACTGTATGCCGATCTGCTTGCCCGGGGTTACCGGGTGATCGCAATGGATTTGCCTGGTAATGGCAGGTCGGACAAACCGCATAACGACCGCGCTTATGCTGATAATGCTGAAGCGAAAGACGTGATGAAGCTGGTAAGCGAGTTAGGGATCAAGAGCTATGACCTGGTGGGTTATTCGAGAGGTTCGATCATCGTTTCAAGTTTGCTGATCCTTGACAAACGGGTTAACAAAGCGGTAATGGGTGGTATGGGCGATGGTTATACCGATCCGCAATGGCCCAGAAGGATACATGCCTACCTGTCGATAAAAGGCGATACCAGTTTTCATGATGTTGATGGTATGATGAAATATATCCATAGTGAGCATTTTGACAATGAATCACTTGCCCTGCAGCAAAAATGGCAACCCACCACAAGCCCGAAACAACTGGCCCGGGTACGAATACCGGTTTTGATCATCCGTGGTACCGAAGACAAAGAAAACGGATCGGAAACGGCTTTACAAAACATGATCCCGGAATCAAAATTGGTATATGTACCAGGCGATCATAATACAGCTTCCTCCAATAGCCAATTCTCGGTCGCTGTGCTCGACTTTTTCAAATAATTTCAAAATTTATTAAAAATGCAAGGTGGCGGATATGTTACCCTGTTTTTTTGCGTTTCTTTAGCAAATGATCCGGTTTTTTTATTGAAGGATCGGTAATAACGTACATGAGAATATATTATTTACTGATTTTTTTACTTTCAATTTCTCAATGCTCCTTTGCCCAAAAAGCTATCGACCATAGCAGACAGATAGATACAAGCGGTAAACGCGACCTCATCGATGTTGCAAAAACAGAATTGCATATCCGACCGAGCCCATTGAAATATGAACAGAAACGAAGAGTGTATTTCTCATTGCTACCCGTTTCCAACAGTATCCCTGGCGGTGGCCTGGCCTTGTTTACAGCTACTACTGCTGGTTTTTATCTGGGCGATCGAGACAGTACTTATATTTCGTCGGTTTCATTTACGCCCTATTTTAATTTTACCGGAAGGTTTGGCCTGCCGTTACGCTCAAATATCTGGACAAAAAATAATAATTGGCTCGTACAGGGCGATTCGCGGTTTTTGTATTATCCGCAAGATACCTGGGGATTAGGTGGACAATCGCCTGGGTTCAATAATTTTACGATCAACTATAAATACATTCGTTTTTATCAGAGTGCCCTAAAACGTATCGAACCCTATTTTTATGCTGGTTTGGGTTATGCAATGGATTATTACCTTGATATTGAAACAAACAACCCAAATGCGCTGAGCAAATTTACCGGATACCCCTACGGCACATCATCAGATAATAATTCATTTTCATCTGGCATCACCGGAAATATCCTTTACGATTCGAGAAATAACGATCTGAATCCCTTGCCGGGTATTTATGCCGACCTGGTTTACCGAATGAATTCAAGGGCTTTGGGCAGCAATGCCAACTGGCAATCGGTCTACATAGATCTCCGTAAATACATTTCCTTTTCAAAAACCAGCGAACGAAACCTTTTAGCTTTCTGGAGTTATTACTGGACAACTTTTGGTGCTGGAATACCTTATCTTAATCTGCCAAGTATAGGCTGGGACCCTTATCAGCGGTCGGGGAGGGGTATCGAACAAAACCGCTACCGCGGAAAAAGTCTCCTTTATTTCGAAACCGAATACCGGCGAGACCTAAGCACCAATGGCTTGCTGGGTTTTGTAGTTTTTGCCAATGTGAATTCAGTAAGCTATCCTGACAATGATAGTTTTAATTATTGGCGCCCGGCAGGAGGTGCTGGCCTCAGAATTAAATTCAACAAGCGATCAGATACCAATATCGCGATCGATTATGGCTTTAGCGAAGGCTACCGCGCTTTGGTAGTTGGTTTGGGTGAGGCATTTTAATAATGGAAATCAATTCTACGTTTGTTTGTGTTACCAGCTTGGTTTGTAGCTTTCCCTGATGGCATATCCAGAGATACAAAAATGATTTACTAGTAAATTAACATCGCGATAACAGTTTAATAACTTGATTTCGTGTGATTTAGATCCTCAAATCGGTAAATTTGAGTTGAAATTTCTTAAATTGATGGTTGACAATATCATGAACACGTCTATAGGGAACCAGCAATTGCAAAGTCAGGCAATCTCCAAATTGCCTTTGTGCCCAAAATGCAAAGTTGAACTCGGTCACCGGGTTAAACGGGCTTTGTTTATTAAAACCGTTTGCTATTGGCTGCCCGTAAGAAGATATTTTTGTTATCAGTGTCGCCATAAGTACTATATCTGGCGTTAGGCTTTCAGTAATTTTCATTAGTCGGTCGAAGGGTTTGCATTCCCTCTATTTTTTTTAACTTTGACCCCATTTAAATTCACATTAACACTTTTAGCTTGGCAGATTCCATTAAATCCCCAAAGATTTATTACTGTCCGCGTTGCGGATCATCCTTTCATTTTCAACTGCATCGCAATTGGTTTGTTAAACATGCTTTGTTTTTTATACTGGTTCGCAGGTATTTTTGCGCGAAATGCCGTAAAGCGAGCTATGTTAAGATCAACGATCGGTAAACTTCCAAAAAGTAGGCCCTGATTTTTTGTACCATTTGGTATACAATTGCTCCCTAAATATCGATATAATCCTATTTTGACGACAAAAACATGCCCTCCCCAATTTGAATTTTAAACGCTCGATTTTTTTTTGTGCACCTAAATTTCTCTCATTTAGCTTAGGTAAAATTAAAAACACCATTTGTTAACAAGCTCAGGCAAATCGGCAGCCTTTTTGGTACAGCAATTGTGACTGATGTCTTTATTTATATAGGTTTGAGTAATTGCCATGAGCCGGATATTAATTGTAGATGATAATGAGGATATTCTGGCGGTCATGAAAATGATCCTGGTCGACTTTGGTTATCATGTGACGACGCTAGCTGACGGCAATTTGCTTTTTGACGCTGTAAGAGATTCTAAACCCGACCTGATTTTGCTGGATATCATGCTGGGTGACATAGATGGACGGGATCTTTGTATGCAATTAAAACGGAACAGCACAACGAAAGAAATACCGGTTATCCTGATCTCAGCCAGCCATCAGGTATTTGACCACCTGCCATTAAATATTGGTGCTCCCGATGATTTTCTGGCAAAGCCCTTCGATATTGCTGAACTTTTAGACATGGTAGGGATCCACCTTACTGCCGACTAAGTTTTTATTCCTTAAATGCTCCTTTTTTATGAAATGCCAGGTATTCATTAAAGTCCTTTTTAACCTGTTCGGCATAGGCGCAAGCATATTTGAGCAATGGCTCATGCCAGGCATGATTTTTACCCAATGCGATAATTTTATCTGCAATCGTTGATCCTTGACGGCCGGTACTTCTCAATTGCGATGAAGCAGCAAGTTCGGCCATATCCACGATCACTCTATTGATATCCTTATAACTATTTTTGATCTGTTCAAAATCGATGCGATCCTCGCTGGGTTGCATTTCTTCTAATACAAAACTGTCGCCTTTAAATAAGGTGCAGCCTTGAAGCGCCGGCGAAACAGCCTGCATCCTAAATTTCAGTGCCATTACCCGCTCGGCTTCACTTGCCCATTGGGGTTGTTTAACACTTACATAAGGTTTCAAAGCGGAAGGTAGCGCTTGTTTCATATCCAAAAACAGGTATTTTGAAGTTTTAACCTTGTTTTGCAAAAGAAATACATACCTTTTTACACCCAGGCTGCCGGTACCTGCCAGCCTGAAAACAACGTCTTTCACTCGATAATCGTCCAATAACGTAGCATTTTGCAAAAGGTATTGTTCCATATGCGATAGCAATTCAACTTTCAGATCGGGGTTTAGCTGAAGGTGTTTTGGATAATCAGTTGATAATAAAAGTTTGCCTTTTTTCGACAAGAACGTGCGCTTTTTAAGCAATTCCTTTTGTTTACGTTTTTCAACCTGCTGCAAAAACTCGCTAACGATACCATCCGCTGTTCGCGCATCCAGATTAATGGTCTTTCCTTTAGCCAGCGTTTTGGCATAAACGTCGATAAATTGCCTGGTAATATTTAAAGCCTCTGTTTCAGATAATTCCAACTCTTTAAAAGCAAGCAGGATGCTTGTCAGCATTCGGGCAATTTCCCAAAGGCAGGGGGCAAGAATGGCCTCATCAAAATCATTCAGATCAAAATAAACCTGGCGATTATCCCCTTTAAAACTGCCCAAATTCTCGATATGCATGTCGCCGCAGATCCAAACAGGAGGCGAATCCGGGAAATCCTCCTTTTGATTAAGATCTTCATAAAACAAATGGCAGGTGCCCCGGAAAAACCTAAACATACTTTCGGCCATAGCTTCGTATTTCAGTTGCAGTGGTTCAGGAAGGCGGCCCTTGTTGAATTCAATTATTCGGGTGGCTATATCGGTCATAATGGTTTATTAAGGGAATGCTTTTAAAAGCGGAAAAAGCAAATATGTAAATTATTTTACGCGCAACAATTTTAGCTCAGTATCTATACGTTTATCCCATATTTCCTGCTCCTCACGGTCCATGCCATGCCTTGTTTCACGATCATACTGATTTTGCATGCGCGTTTGTTCGCGTAACGTCTCCAGGTATTGCTCATTTATGAAGCCATCATAGTCCCAAACTGCCAGAACCATAGCTGCGATTTTCTGCTTAAAATGCTCACCTATAATTTTTGCGATATCAAAATGCCTTTGTTCGTGATCCAAAGCGTAAGAATCTTTGTCGCCTTTCGCCCATGCTGCGCTTTTTGGCAGGTAAACCTTAACTGCTATCGTTAGTTTGATCAAACCATTTTCTACTACAGTTTGTTCGTTAAAACCAATACCTGTAAAAACTTCGGCTTCAAAATTTCCGGCGCGGGGCTTATCCTGAAAATCCGCCCAGGTTATCGGGCGCAGTGCCGAATAGTAAATGGTATCTCCTTCAGGCTGCTCGGTATAATCGGTAAAGTTAACTTTTACTGCCCTGGCTAACCGGATATCGCTATTTATATGCTGTTTAAGCCAGTTATTAAAAAAAGACATTGCATTAATAATACCTCGTCGCAAGATCGTTGGGGGCACTTCTTTTTGCCCGGCAGCACGGGTATAATGGTATCCCCCTTTGTAAGAAATCAGCGGTGTTACTACCCCGTATTCTCGCTGTAACCCGAACTGACATTCGATCACCAAATTTCCGGCTATCTCATTATTTGAAGCCGATGTTTCAGTAAGTTGATATTGCTTCAAAGTTAGCACTATAGGTCTTAATGTATCTGTCTGGCTGAAATTACGATTAATGAAATTTTTAATGGCAAACACATCTCCACCCTGTAAATGGAAAACCCTGGAGATACTCGTTCCGCTATTATTCAATAACAGCAGTCTTGCTGTTTCTTTTGGTGCGGCCCGTTCATCTTCGACTCTAATGATATGAAAGGTATTCGTGCTGAAATCCGGCTTTTCGTCTTTCATTAATAGCGTACTATCATTTATTTGCGCCATGCTTGCATTACTGGCAAATATTAATGCAAGCAGCCAAAACAAAATTATTTTCAATCGGTTATTTGTCATGTCGTTTAAGAATGCCGGGCGGATATTGCAGGCCTAACTTTGCAAAGTTTTCCACACCAATAATAGGCTTAAAGCACCCACGTTCATTAATTAAAAGTGTTGTTGACATTTGTGAATTACTTGTGTGGATTGCATTTTTGCGATATAACTAATTTCGCATATTATATCTCGCGCTATGAGTAAACTGAAATACGTCTGCCTGTTCTTTCCTTTATTTTTCGCCTTAGCTGCCGTCGCTCAGCAAGACCCTTCGTACCAGGTATACCGTACTTACCATACCGCCCTTGATTTAATGGCTAAAGGTAAATATGTTGCCGCTGCCGAGCAATTCCGACAGATCGAAAAGTTGGGTCTTGTTACTTCAACAGAAACCCGCTACGAGTCGCAATTATCGCTGGTAAAAGAGAACGCTCAATATTATGAAGCATTTTGTGCTTTAGAGTTAGGTAACGATGATGCCGAGAGCCTGTTTCAGAAATTCATCTACGATCACCCGGAAAACCCGCTCACCAAATTAGCCTATTTTGAAATTGGCAGCTATTACTTTAAACAGGAAAAGTACAAAGAATCACTTGAATGGTTTGATAAAGTAGCCGCCGGTGATTTGAACGGAACTGAGAATACCGAATATAAATTCCGGAAAGGCTACGCCTATTTCGCAACAAATGAATTCAACAAAGCCCAGTTGCTGTTTGGTGAAGTGAAGAATGCCGATTCGCCTTATACCATTGATGCCACTTATTATTTTGCGTACATCGCCTACCTGAACAAAGATTACCACCTGGCTTTGGTAAATTTTGAACGTATCAAAAAAACAAAGAAATACGAAAGCAGCTATCCCTATTATATTACGGCAATTTATTTTCTCGACCGCCGATACAACGACGTACTTAGCTACGCTGTGCCGATCCTGAAAGCTACTCACCAACAACACGAGACCGAAATGCTGCGTGTTGTTGCCGCCTCATATTTTGCCAACGCCGACTATAAGAATGCGGTTGCTTATTATAACCAGTTTGAAGCTGGCGATAAAGGGCGCACGCAAAACACCCAGGATAGTTACCAGATGGGCTATGCCAATTACAAAGTGGCTAATTATTCAAAAGCCGCCCGCGAACTGGTGAAGCTGGTCGATCAAAATGATAGTTATAGCCAGAATGGAAACTACACGCTGGGTAATGTGTTCTTGAAAATGAATAACAAGCAAAGTGCACGTAATGCATTTTTTGTTGCTTCTAAACTTAATTTCGACCCTCAGTTGCAGGAAGATGCTTTGTATGAATATGCAAAATTATCTTACGAACTAGATTTTAACACCGCTGCACTCGATGCCACACGCTTGTATCTGAAAAATTATTCACGTTCGGTCCGAAACGATGAAATGAAGACCTTGCTGGGCGAGGAGTTGCTTAATTCGCATAACTATAAGGAAGCAGTTGATATCCTGGAGCCTATTCCGAACAAATCGGCCAGTGCAAAAACGGCCTATCAAAAAGTTACCTATTTCCGCGGACTAGAATTTTACAACGAACGTGCTTTTGAAAATGCGATCGGTATTTTCCTCCGGTCGCTTAAATATCCGATGGACAAAAAGGTAGAAGCACTCACCGTATACTGGATGGCAGAAGCTGGCTATGAGGTACGCAAATACGGCGAATCAGTAGAGAATTTCGAACGTTTTTTGGATATGGATTATGCCAGTCAGCTGCCGGTTTATAATTATGCGAACTATGGCCTGGGCTATGCTGCCTTCGGGGCCGAACAATACCGAAAAGCTGCCACCTATTTCGAAAGGTTTTTGAAAGGTGGTGAAACCGATAAAAACACCATCAATGACGCAGTAACCCGCCTGGGCGACAGCTATTTTGTACTTAAAAGTTATTCTCAGGCCCGGGAATATTATGATCGCATCATTGCCCAGCATAGCAAGGGTGAGGATTATGCGCTGTTTCAGCGGGGTATGATACAAGGTTTGCAGGGTAATCCCGATTCCAAGATCAGCACCCTGACCGATGTGCTGAATTTGTTCCCGAATTCTGATTATGCCGATGATGCTTCATTCGAGATCGCTTATACCTATTTCCTCAAAAATGATGGCACAACGGCCAAAGCCGACCTGTTATCGATGATCGAAAAATATCCGCGTAGCAGCTACATTCCAAGGGCGCTGGTTACCATGGGTCTGATCGACTATAATGCAGGTAACGACGACCAGGCTATTATATCGTTCAAAAAAGTTATTTCAGATTACCCTTCTACCGATGAGGCGAAACAGTCGCTGAAACAGATCGAGAAAATATATACTGACAAAGGCGATGCACAAACCTTTATCAACTACGCGGCATCAACCCCGATAGGCAACTATTCTGCGTCAGAACAGGAAGGTATCATGTTTAATGCTGCCAATAGCCTTTATTTAAGAGGCGATGCCAATGGAACCGTACAGGCAGTGAGCGCTTATTTTGATAAGTTCCCTAATAAGCCTATTTATGATAAACAGGCAAGGTTTATACGGGCCGAGAGTCTGGTTGCTTTAGGCCGGCCAAATGATGCCGTGCCCGATTATAATGTGATCTTAAACGACTGGACCAGCGCCTATACCGAGAAGTCGCTCATCAGCATGGCTAAATTGTTCCTGGCTCAAAAGCGTTATAATGATGCTGTTGTTTATCTTAAAAAATTAGAAACAACATCAGAATATAAAGCCGATTATTCTTTCGCTATCAATAACCTGCTTTTATGCTATGCCAAAATGAGCTCACCGGATGATGCCCTTAAATACGCTCAACTGGTGCGTGAATATGAGAAATCATCCCAGGAAGATAAGTACAAAACAGGCCTGTATGCCGGGTTGGCTTACCTGCAAAAAGGTGATACTACATCGGCTATTAAACAATTCGATTATACGGTGACCAATACAAAAACCATTGATGCTGCGGAAGCTAAGTATAATATTGCCAATATTGAATACCGGAGAGGCAAATACAAAGCTTCACAAAAAACCTGTTTCGATCTGGTAAAAGAATTGCCAAACTATGATTATTGGGTAGCCAAAACCTTTATCCTGCTTTCGGATGACTATGTGGGATTGAAAGACGATTTTCAGGCTAAAGCAACCCTGCAAAGTATTGTAGAAAATTACAAAGGAAATGACGATATCCTGCCAATCGCGCAGCAAAAGCTTGAGGCCTTAGGCGGAGCCAAACGGAAGGGTAAAATTGATACTGGAACGCGGCAAAAAGCTGATACTGATACAGCAGACGATGCTAAACCTGATACAACAAAGAATAACTAAGCACAGAGGATAAGACAAATGAGACACAAATTAATCTATACGTTTTTTGCCTTAACAATGGTATTCTTTGTTGCTAATGCTGATGCACAGACCAAAGAATCCAGTAAGAAAAAAACCAATAAATCTACCAAACCTGCCGCAGTTAAGTCAAGCAATCCTGTAGCAGCAAAAAAATCCGATAAAGCCCCAACGATTGATACGGCTAAAAAGGGCGGTGCCGCTCAGGGCCAAAATGGCAATAGTTTATCGGAAGAGATCGTGGTGACCACGGCTTATAAACCGGTTTTAGCAGATGCTGTCAAGATACGCCTGAACCCCGATCTTTCTGACAAGACGCCATTCAAAGCGCCACTGACTTATATCACACTTGATAAACGCCTGGAGCGCAATACCGATATCAAGCAATTGGAAGCGATGAAGATGCCTAAAGAGGAAGATTCTATTCCATCCAATAACTATGCCCGAATCGGCATCGGTAATTTTAAGACGACTTACGGCGAAGCTTATATTGATAATGGTCAGGATCAGGCATTACAGATCGGCGCTTTTGCCAAACATTTATCACAAAGCGGTAGCATTAACAAACAGAATGAAATTTCGGATGAAATAACTGGTTTTGTTAAAGGCATCACCGACGACAACACTTTTAGTGCTCGTATCAATTATCACAGGCTGGGTACCGATTTTTATGGTTTCGATGTCAATAACCCTCCGGGCGCTTTCAATCCGGCAGCACAGCATTTCAATACGATTGGCGCTGAAGGCGAGATCACCAAAAATTATAAGGGAGAAGCCAACGAGTTTACCTACGCTGCCAAGCTGGATGGATATATCTGGAACAACGCTTTCCAGGCTCATGAAAGTAATGTTGTACTAACCGGCTTCATTAACCAAACCATTCAGCAGTTTTATGCAGGATTAGGCGGTTCGCTCGATCTGAGTACACAAAAGGACAGCCTTTATTCTAATAATAACAGCATTTTGCGTTTAAATCCCTACCTCAAATTCCAGGGTGATAGTTATAAGATAGATGCAGGCCTGAATATTGCCAAGGAATTTGGTTTCTCGCAAAGAATATTTGTTTTCCCCGCTGCTAAGCTTGAGTACCAGGTGATACCCAAATACCTGCGAATTTTTGTTGAGGTTAAAGGCGACGTAAACAAAACATCATTACGTGACCTGGCCGACGAAAATCCTTTTATCGGGCAAAATATCAATATCATCAATTCGGTTGATAAGTTGGACCTTAGCGCAGGCTTAAAAGGCACTATTGCGCCCGGACTGGGTTTTAAAGCGGATGTATTCAGCAACAGCGTAAAAAATCTGCCTTTATTGGTCAGCAATTTCAATGCCTCGGGTATCGACAATAAATTTGCGGTGATCTATGATGGTGGCAATGCAAAAATAACCGGCTTTAATGGTGAGCTCGATTTCAGGGCATCGCAAGATTTTGATCTTTTTGGCAGAGTTGAATTTCGTAATTACACCCTCGCTACCGAAGCTAAACCCTGGAACCTTCCAAGCTTTAAGCTAACCGCCGGAACGGTGATCCACATCACTAAAAAATTAAGTGTTAATGGTACCTTACTTTACCGTGGCAACACTTACGACAGGGTATTAACTTCAGCACCATTCTCGCCTCCGGCACTTACAACAGTAAGTATCAAAGGTTTTGCCGACCTCAATGGCGGTGTAGAATATAATGTGACCGATCGTATTTCAATTTTCGGGCAAGTAAATAATATTCTGAATACAACAAATCAGGTTTGGTTATACTATCCTAACTACGGATTTAATATATTTGGTGGTGTTGGATTTCACTTTTAATGGCGCTTGTAGCCTGGTTTATAGCAGTTTAGGATGGATTTAGCCATTTATATCAATGAGTTATTGGGTTTAAAAGGCGAAGTTAATGTGCCGGGAATAGGTTTTTTTAGCCAAAAGCGCATCAATGGCTATTTTAACGAAAAGGAAAATAAATTCTATCCTCCCCGTCACGAGATCGTTTTTGACCCCTCTTCGGAAGAAGATGAGGGCCTGGCCGAATATATATCTCAAAAAAAGAAGATATCACCTGCTTCGGCAAAATATTTTATTGAGAAGTATACAGCAGGCTTAAAGAAGGAAGCCCTGGTGCAAAGTGCTGCCATCGCCGGCCTTGGGCACCTGTTCTACGAATATTCAACCCTAACTTTTAAGGCTGATAGCCACGCGGCACATAGCGACCCGACTTTCTTCGGCTTTGCTCCGGTAAGTGCGCACCGTGTTGCCTCAGGTTCATCAATAGTAAATGAAAATCAGGCGGCTAAAAAAGTAAATGAGCCGGAAAATAAACGTGCTGGCGATGATTCAGTTAGTATCAATAAGGAAGTTGAACCGGTTGTTGAGCAGGAAACAGAATACCAGGAGGAAGAATTTGAAGAAAAGACCAGGAACAATACCTGGATCTATATATTGCTGATCATCATTATTGCGTTGTTATGTTTTGGCGTTGCCTATCAGTATAAACCTGAATGGTTTGGAAAGCGCCGGCCAGTTGATACTACCATCATTGTCAATGGTCCACCACCGGCGGCAAAAATACCAGATACTGTTAAAACTGTCAAAAAGGATACATCGGTAAAACAAGTTGCTATCGATACCTTTGCCCAAACGCGGTATGAAATACAGGCCGGTGCATTTAAAACTTTGAATAAAGTTAATGCTGTCATTAGCGAATATCAGAAATTAGGTTTGCAAGCCCGGTTGTTGCAGCATTCAACAGGCACCCTAAACAAAATAACACTCGGCACTTATTTTAAGAAGGAAGATGCGATCAGGGTAGGAGACAGTATTAAAAAGATACCGGGAATTAATTCAGGAGATATTTCAATTATACCATATTATCCAATAAAAGTAAAATGATGCTATTAGCAATACTCACAGATACGGTTCATTCGCTGACCGATACCAGTAAACACCTGCCGCAGGTAGCCACGCAGGACGACCTCCGTTTCGGCGACCTCTTAGTGAAGGGCGGTGGGGTAATGGTACCTATCGGGCTGCTGTTCGTTCTTGCACTGGTCATATTTTTTGAAAGATATTTTACCATCCGAAAAGCGGCTAAAGACGAGTCGAACCTGATGAGCCAGGTGCGTACCAGCATATTGACCGGTAAACTCGATTCTGCTATCGCAATTTCGCGTAACAGTAATTCAGCACTCGGACGCATGTTGCAAAAAGGTTTATTACGTATCGGTCGCCCGATCAAAGAAATTGAAGGCGCCATCGAAAATATCGGAAAGATCGAAGTATCCAAACTGGAGAAGAATATCACCATTTTAGGTATCATAGCTGGTATTGCACCCATGTTTGGCTTTCTCGGTACCATCTATGGTGTAATCAAGATATTTTATGATATATCTAAAACCGATAATATCAGCATGGGCGCCATTTCTGGTGGTTTGTATGTAAAAATGGTGACTTCGGCTGCCGGTCTGATGGTAGGTATAATTGCCTATGTAGGCTATCATATCCTGAATATGATGGTTGATAAGGTGATCCTGAAACTGGAAACTGATGCTATTGAATTTATTGATCTGTTAGAAGAACCGGGCAAATGAATTTAAGAAAAAGACACGGGCGCATATCGGCCGAGATTCATACCTCGGCAATGAACGATATCATGTTCTTCCTGCTGCTGTTTTTCCTGATCGCTTCGGCTATTACCAACCCGAACGTGATCAAGTTATTGCTTCCTAAATCATCTTCCGGGCAATCGGTTTCTAAAAAGACCATATCTGTCACCATTAGTCAGGACCTGGTTTATACCGTTAACAACAAACCAGTTAAAATAGAAGACATGCAACAAACGTTACTTGGTTATAAAAACCTTGCAGCGGAACTTACGATCGTTTTATCAGTAGATCGTACGGTAGCGATCCAAAATGTGGTTGAGATCATGGACATCGCACAAAAAATGAATATAAAACTGGTTTTGGCGACAGAACCGAAGGGGAAATAGGTATTAGTTATTGGGTATCAGTTATTAGTTATTAGGTATTAGGTAGCAGTTATTAGGTATTAGGTAGCAGGGTTCGCAAACCGCCTTGCGCCAAACGCCACCTGCACATTAAAAAAGATGGATTTTCAGCAACGCGAGGAAAATAATTATCCGAAAGCATTTTTGGCAACAGGCATCATCGTAGCCTTATTTGCTTTGCTGTGCTATTATATTGTTGTTTTTACCAGTGTACCGCCTCCGGAAATGGGAACAGGGGGTATATTGGTCAACTATGGTACCTCGGATAAAGGAATGGGCAGTGATTATATGAGTACCGATGAACCTTCCATCGCCGAAAAAGCAAACCATACCCGACCAACCAAAGTAACCCCGGTACAACCTACACCCGAGAAATCGCACGAGGACCTGAGCGACAAAAAAGTGGTTACCCAAAATACCGAGGATGCACCTGAAGTAAATGCCAATTCAAAAGTCACCAGCAAAGCAGTGGCTACCCAGCCGGTATCCAAACCAGCCAAGCCAACCCTTAACCAAAATGCCTTGTACAAAGGCAAAAGTAATGGTGGTACCGGCGAAGGCGATGGCAATACCAATACCCCTGGCAATCAGGGCAAGCCTACCGGTTCAACCCTGGCTAACAATTATGACGGAACCGGCTCGGGCAATGGAGGGAATTTGCAGATGGCGCAGCGTAGCTTCGTTAGCCCACCTAACGTTAGCGCTTCACATCAGAGCCGGGGCAAGATAGTGGTAGAAATACATGTAGATAAGCAAGGCAATGTAATTTCCGCAACTGCAGGTGCCAAAGGAACCACGATTAGCGATAACAACCTGCTCCAAAAATGTCAGAACGCCTGCCTCAACGCCAAACTAAATGCGCTCGAATCTGCACAGGACACCCAGATAGGTTTTGTGACATTTGTGTTTAAGCTGCAGTAGTGTTTCTGGCGGTTAGGCTATGGTCCATAGTCGATAGACGGTAGTCCATAGATCATGGTTTTTTGTAGTTTTGAAAGTCGAAATCGGATGATTTAGTCTATTGACCCTCCGACTTATGCTATCGACCATCGACCATGGACCAAAAAAGAATGAACTACCAACAAACACTCCGCTACCTTTACAGCCAGTTACCGATGTTTACGCGGGATGGTCCCTCGGCATTTAAAAAGGACCTGGGCAACACGCTGGCATTGTGCAGTCGTTTAGATAACCCGCAGCATAAATTTAAAACAGTGCATATTGGTGGCACAAACGGTAAGGGTTCAACCTCGCATATGCTTGCAGCTGTTTTACAGGTAGCAGGTTATAAAACCGGGTTATATACCTCCCCTCATTTAAAAGACTTCCGGGAACGTATCCGAATTAATGGGGTAATGATCAGTGAGGCCTATGTGGTTGAATTTGTTGCAAAACATCAAGCCGATTTTGAAGAAATAAAGCCCTCCTTTTTTGAAATGACTGTCGCCATGGCATTTGATGTTTTTGCCCGGGAAAAGGTAGATATAGCCATTATTGAGGTGGGTTTGGGAGGACGCCTGGATTCTACTAATGTGATCAATCCGTTGTTGTCGGTCATCACCAATATCGGCTGGGACCACATGAATATGCTGGGTGATACCCTGCAATTGATAGCCGGCGAAAAGGCAGGTATCATTAAGCCGCATACGCCAGTAATCATTGGCGAATACCAACCCGAAGTGTCGCAGATCTTTATCAGTAAAGCAAAGTCGGTTGATGCCCCAATTAGTTTCGCATCAGAGGAATGGAGTTTGGAGGTGAAAGGTGAAAGTTTGGAGGAGAAAGGAGAAAGGAGAAAGGAGAAAAGGTTAGTGGGTTTAGCAATAACTATAAAAGATTCAGAACTCCGGACTCAGGACTTAAGACTCGACCTTACCGGCACTTACCAGCTTAAAAACGTAAAAACAGTGCTATCAGCTGTTGCGGAATTAAGGCGGCAGGGTTTTGCAATTTCGGATGAAAACGTAGCTATTGCATTGAGCCAGGTAAGCAAGTTGACCGGTTTACGTGGACGCTGGGATATATTGAGTCATGACCCTGCAGTTATTTGCGACACCGGGCATAATCCGGAGGGGATAGCAGAAGTTTTAAAAAATATCAAAAACATTAATTACGATGCTTTGCATTTTGTAATGGGCGTGGTGAATGACAAGGATATCTCAAAAATACTCGCCATGTTGCCAAAGGATGCTACCTATTATTTCTGCAGGCCCGATATTCCCCGTGGTTTGGATGAAGAAAACCTGAAACAGCAAGCTGCTGATTTCAAACTGAACGGTGAAGCATACTCTTCGGTAAACGCAGCCCTCAAAGCAGCCAGAAACGCAGCCGGCATAGACGATTTGGTATTCGTTGGAGGCAGTACCTTTGTAGTAGCTGAGATCATTTGAAAAGAACGAAAGGTCGGCCAGTCTTCAAATGTCTGTCAATATCAATATTTCTTAAAAATTCCTTTAGCTGCAAATTCTGATTCCAACAAAAACCTTACTTTAGGGCTCACAAATCAGAATTCCAATGACCTATCTTGCTTCTCCAAATCGTTATAAAGACATGATCTACCGCCGTTGCGGCCGTAGTGGTATTAAACTGCCGGCGGTGTCGCTCGGCTTATGGCATAATTTCGGCGGTGTAGACGTTGAAGAAAACTTCCGCAAAATATTGCACCTGGCATTTGACAGCGGTATTACGCATCTCGATCTGGCCAATAACTACGGTCCGCCTCCGGGCTCGGCTGAAGAAAATTTCGGGCGCATATTGAAGCAGGATTTTAGCAGCTATCGCGATGAACTGATCATTTCGAGCAAGGCCGGCTATCACATGTGGGACGGACCTTATGGTGAGTGGGGCTCTAAGAAATACCTCGTTGCCAGCTTGGACCAAAGCCTGAAAAGGATGGGATTAGATTATGTAGATATTTTCTATCACCACCGTCCCGATCCGGATACTCCGCTGGAAGAAACCATGTCGGCTTTGGACCTGATCGTAAGACAAGGCAAGGCTTTGTATGCGGGGATATCAAATTATCCTGTCGATGAGGCTGCAAAAGCTATTGCGATACTCCGCAAACTGGGCACACCATGTTTGATCCATCAACCTAAATATTCGATGTTCGAGCGTTGGGTAGAAGACGGGCTTTTGGATGTACTTGAACAGGAGGGTGTAGGCTGTATTCCGTTCTCGCCATTGGCACAAGGCTTATTAACCAACAAATACCTGCACGGTATACCCGAAGATTCGCGTGCAGCAAAGTCAACCGGATTCCTGCAACTGAGTCAGGTAACCGACGAGCGTATCGCCCAGATCAGACAACTAAATGATATCGCATTAAAACGCGGTCAAAGCCTTGCACAAATGGCATTAGCATGGTTGCTCAAAGATCAGAGGGTAACTTCCGTGCTGATCGGCGCGAGTCGCCCTGAGCAACTGGCAGATTCGCTTAAATGTCTGGATAATATTGAATTTGCGAAAGAGGAATTAGACCAGATCGAAGTTATTTTAAAATAGGCCTTTGCCCTTATAATCATCCTAGCATATATGACAGAAGTTAATTGGGGCATTATTGGCTGCGGCAACGTAACCGAAAAGAAAAGCGGCCAGGCCTACAACAAAATACCAGGCAGTAAACTGGTAGCTGTAATGCGCCGCGATGCTGTTAAAGCAGCAGATTATGCAGCACGCCACCACGTTGACAGATGGTATGCCGATGCTGATGAACTATTGAATGATGTTGAAGTAAATGCTGTTTCGATAGCTACCCCTCCCGCTTTTCACCTCGAATACGCCATTGCAGCATTAAAAAAAGGTTTAAATGTTTATGTAGAAAAGCCGGTTACGCGTACTTCAGCCGAGGCGCAGGCCATGGCTGAGGCCGTTGAGGCTTATAATGGAAAACTTACGGTTGCCCATTATCGCCGTGCATTGCCAATGTTTTTGTATGTAAAGGATCTGTTGGCAAAAAAGGCGGTAGGTGATGTGCGTACGGTGCAGATCAGGATGTGGAAGAGTATCCGGCCCGATCTGGTTGCCAATGCTGAAACCAATTGGCGCGTTAACCCCGAATTATCGGGCGGGGGATATTTTCACGACCTGGCACCCCATCAATTGGACCTGATGCTGTACTTTTTTGGCGAGCCAGAAAAATATCATGGTTATTCGCTTAACCAATCCAATACTTATCCGGCAGACGACCATGTATGCGGCGAGATCGTATTTAAAAATAAGGTTGTGGTCAATGGTTCATGGAGTTTCAATGTGGCAGAAAGTCAAACGATCGACCTTTGCGAGATCATTGGTACTGAAGGTAAAATCAGCTTTCCGTTTTTTGGCACCTGGGTGTGCCTTGAAAATGAAGCCGGCAAACAAACGGAGAACTTTATACATCCTGAACATATACAGCAACCCATGATCCAAAAGATCGTCGCTTATTTCAGGGGAGAGGGGCCTAATCCATGCCCGGTTGAAGAGGCCGTTGTTTTGATGAGGATTCTGGATGCTTTTACATCGTAGTTTTTTAAATGCTTAAACCTAAATAACCAAAATCACATGAAAAGAACATTATTTGCCCTGTTGTTTTCCCTGATTGCATTCAGCTTCAAATCAACCGCTCAAAACGCACCTGTACCTGAAAATTATGTTTTAAAAGCGAAAACAGATTATGCCAAATACCAGGACGATATTATAAAAACCGTCGACTGGCTGCAAAATGCTTCCTGGAATGACTCGCCGGAAAGCCGGAAACCTGCTAATGCATTCGTAGTTAACTGGATAACTGGTTCGCCAGATGTTACTATAACGCTTGGTTCGGCGCTGATAAAGTATACCGACAAAAACCCGGAATTGCTGGTGATCTACATGGGCAATTACGCAAAATATGCTATTCAGCATAAAGCTGATTTTAATAAGACTCAGGCAGACCTTGCAGCGATAAAGGCGCTGATTGAAAAATATAACAAAGAAACTACCCACAAAAAAGATAAGGGTATTGAGAAGCTTGCTCAATTAGACCAGGACAGTAAGCTGGAAGATTGGATAAAAAGTGATCTGGAGAAATAGGCTCTAAACCTACAGTGTAAAAGATTTACGAAGTTTTAAAAACTTCGTAAATCTTAAATAGTGCCAATTTTAATTAATATTCCACAAACGGCACCTGTTTAGTTAAGATAGTCTTTGATAATTAAAATAATGAACCGGATTTCTGAAACAGATTTGATACTGAATGCAAACGGTAGCGTTTATCATCTGAATTTGTTGCCCGGCGACGTTGCTTCGACGATCATAACGGTAGGCGACCCGGAACGCGTTTCCGCAATCAGTAAATATTTCGATCGGGTGGAAATTCGCAAGTCTAAACGCGAATTTATCACACATACAGGTTACCTGGGCAGTAAACATATCACAGTGCTATCAACAGGAATTGGCACCGGAAATATCGATATAGTATTGAATGAACTGGATGCGCTGGTAAATATTGATCTGGATACACGCCGGGTAAAAGAAGAATTGCAAAAACTGACAATCATAAGGATAGGAACTTCCGGTGCGATACAAGCGGATATTCCTGTTGATAGTTTGCTGGTATCGTCTGCTGCGGTTGGGTTTGAAACCATGATGAATTATTATGAGCATTCAAATTCTGTAAACGGGCAACAGTTTTTAGATGACTTGATCGCCGCGTTGCCTCAATACTACACTTTACATCCGTATTTTTCAGAACCCGACGACCATTTACTCCGCAGGATGGGTAAAGGTTTGCCGCAAGGTATCACCCTGACGGCCCCCGGTTTTTACGCGCCGCAGGGCCGGCAAATCCGGGCAAAAAATAACTTCCCCGAACTATTACCTGTTTTGCAGAAATTTAGCTACCGTGATCAGCGTATGACCAATATCGAAATGGAAACCGCCGGGATATACGGGATGGCTTCGGCTTTGGGTCATCGGGCCATATCATTTAATGTCATCCTGGCAAACAGGGTAACTCAAAATTTTAGCACTCAGCCCCAACATGCCGTCGACCATAATATCAAACTGATCTTAGAAAAATTAATAGGCACCTGATACCCAATACCCAATACCTGATACCCGTTACCCAATCACAAATAACCAATCACAATTCCCCAATTTATCCTTATCTTTCATCAGCAATCGATTGTTAAAAATATTTGAAAAACCCCCTTCATTATGCCCGAAAGAAAGCTTTTAGCGCCTTTTTATGAAAAATTGTCGCTGGTTTTAATTGGTTTGATCGCACTGGGTTTCCTGGTGATCATTGGAAAAGATCTGCTTGATCCGCTTGTATTCGGCTTCCTGTTCGCCATTTTATTATTGCCCGTAGCCACATTTTTCGAAAAGAAATTACGTTTGCCCCGGGGTGCTGCCGGCTCAAGTGCGATCATAAGTTTGATCGCTGTGTTTTATGGCGTCATCTACCTTATTGGTTCCCAGATAACAAAACTGGCTGATGATTGGCCCATGTTGCGCAAACAGGTATCGGGTTCGATTTTGCAGATACAGGATATGATCCAAGCCTCATTTCATATCAATTTGCAAAAGCAGATGGACTATGTACACGACGCTACCAATAAGATCATTTCATCGGGTGGTGACGTTGTTGGCAGTACTGTTGGCGAATTGGGGTCACTGATCCTGTTTTTTGTATTCATCCTCATCTTTGCCTTATTGATATTACTTTACCGTCGGCTTTTATTCAAGTTTTTATTAGCCGTTTCCGGCGATGATCATCAGCAAACGGTGTTTGATATAGTAGAGAACGTACAGAAAATATTGCGCCAATATATCCTCGGTCTGTTGCTCGAGATGTTTATTGTATCCTGTATCGCCTGTGCGCTGTTCCTGTTGATCGGTATCAAGTATGCGCTGCTGCTTGGAGTTATCGTTGGTTTGTTTAATATTATACCTTATGTCGGTATATTTTCAGCTTTATTCCTGAGTGCATTGGTAACATTTGCTACGGGCAACTTGCAGCAGGTATTTGGGGTTGCTATAGGCGTTTTAGGCATACATCTGGTCGACTCTAACCTGATCTTACCTGTTGTAGTAGGCTCAAAGGTCAGACTGAATGCATTATTGTCGTTTATTGGCATCGTTATAGGCGAAATGCTTTGGGGGCTTTCGGGCATGTTCCTGGCAATTCCTGTTATGGCCATTTTGAAAATTGTTTTTGATAGGGTGGAAAGTTTGAAGCCCTGGGGATTATTATTAGGTGCCGACTTTAAACCCAAAAAACTTACCGATAAAAAGCTGAAGCCTGAATCTACGGCTTAACCAGTTGAAGCACGCGGATATAGGTAGTTGCGCAATAAGCGGCCAACACGATGGTATTGAGCACTAATAGCCAGTTCCAATCAGCTTTGCTATATTTTTGAACGGTGCAGCCCACAAAAAGTGTTATAAAACCACCGATCAGCAGGCATGGAAATACCAGTATCCATTTGTGCGGCGTTACAAAATAAAGGCTGTGCAATTTACTGCTATCCGCCTGATATAAAGGAACTATAGCCAGTATCAGCAATAACAAAAATAAACGGACAACTATTTTAGCAACCAAGCTACCAGATTTCATCATGCGAAAATAAATAAATGCCGGTAAAATCGGGCTTATGCTTATTTTTATAACATGATTACCCATTTTTATCGCAGCGCCTTTTTTTTGATTTTTGCTTTGTTATTAAGCCTGGTTGGTTTTGGCCAAACTAAAATTCCATCTTTTCGAATCGTTCCATTAGGTGTAAAAGGCGGTGCCGACGAAAGTAATCTTTCGGCCTATATGCTGGCGCCAGCCGGTAGTGATCATTACATATGCCTCGACGCAGGTACCCTGCATGCCGGGATTGAAAAAGCGATCGAAAATAAGGTGTTTAATACCCTGCCCGAACAGGTGCTTCGGCAAAATATTAAAGGGTACCTGATATCGCATTCACATCTCGATCACCTGGCCGGACTGATACTTAATTCACCGGATGATACCGCAAAAAATATTTATGCGCTGGCGGCTTGTATCGAAACTTTTAAAACACGCTATTTTACCTGGCAAGCCTGGGCCAATTTTGGCGACCAGGGCGAAACTCCGCAATTGAAAAAATACCATTACCAGGTATTGGAGCCAGAGATAGAAACCAGGCTGGATAATACGGATTTGACCGTACAGGCCTTTCCGCTGAGCCATTCAAACCTGACCAGCACAGCTTTTTTAGTACGAAGTGGTGATAGTTATTTACTTTACCTGGGTGATACCGGACCGGATGATATCGAAAAAAGTGATCACCTGAAAACCTTATGGCAAAACATCGCTCCCTTGATCCGGGCCAATAAATTAAAGGCGATCATGATCGAAGTTTCCTTCCCCAGCGAGCAGTCAGACAAAGCACTATTTGGCCACTTAACACCGCATTGGCTTCTGGTTGAGTTACACCAGCTTCAAGAAATAGCCAATATTCCTTTATCTGGTTTTAAAACCATTATTACCCATCAGAAGCCGCCGCAACGAAATATGGAGCGCATCAAACAGCAACTTGCCAAAGAAAATGACCTTTCACTGCAACTGGTATACCCCGTGCAGGGAAAGGTCATTGATCTGTACTAAAAATGCTGCTATGTAAGGAAAGGATTTGAGTTCAGGGCTATTCTTTTGTTTACTTATAAACCTGTAATAGTGATGCTATTATCGGCTTTTGAAGCTTTTGAATTATTGTCGGTAACCAGCGGGTTTTTCTTTTCGATATCATCAAGGAAATCGTACAATTTGCCTTTATAGTTTTCAACCGTTATGCTTTGATCTGTATCATCGCACACATAATCAACGTTTGAGGCATTTACCCCAGGGCAGGATTTTACAATGTCAACCAATTGTTTGATCTTGGCTCGTGTAATACCGGGCACTTTTATTACCACATTGCCAACGGGTTTCTTTTTGGCGCCAAACAATCCTCCTACCTGGTCGGCGAGGGCCTTGGTTTGGGTTGCCGTATTACCAACAGTACCAACAGCATTGCTGGCCGTTGCGCTTGCATTGTTTACGCTGTTGTTGACGCTATTAACAGAGTTATTTGCTTTGTTAATGGTATTGTCAACCTTATTCTGTGCCTGCACTGCCAGTGTAAACAGGAACATTGAAAATGATAGTGTGATTAGTGATTTCATTTTTTGTTTGAGCTTAGGAGTTAATTTTCATATGATAACTAAAAGGCAAACGGTGTACCAAATATATAATAATTTTTAACCTATTGAAATAGAATAGGTTACAAAGTTTAATTTAACTTGGAGTTATTTTTTTAGCAAAATTCAAATATTAGGTTAATCGGCAATTATCATTTTATCGAAATAGTTGATTAAATGACAATAAACATACGCTTTATAAAAAAATCCGTAAAAACAATGCCCGGGCTTGTTCCCTGAATTGGGTACAATTATCCTCATCACCGTGTTGATTATATTGCACAATCCTTTGAATTTCAGATTGAAACCATCGCCTTTATAATGTTACTCGCTGGGTTGAGCCAGCTGGAGAAATTATTTTGCACCTCATCAAAGCCCACGCGATGTGTAATATAGGTTAAAGGGTTAACCTGTCCTTTCAAAAGCGCGTCAATAACCTTGTCGAAATCTGCTCTTGTTGCATTACGGCTACTCATCAATGTGGCTTCCCGTTTATGAAATTCGGGATGGCTGAAACTGATTTCTCCTTTTTGCAAGCCTATGAGTACGTAACGTCCGCCATGGGCCAGGTATTGAAAGGCCTGGTTGATAGCTGGCCTGTTTCCGGTAGCGTCAAAAACAACACCCGGCATGTCGCCGCAGGTGATCTCCAGCAATTGTTCAATAGTTTTCCCTTCGCTGGTATTTATAGTATGTTCAACATTAAAATGACTACGGCAAAATTGTAACCTCGAATCATTGATATCTGCTACAATTACTTTTGCACCTGCTAATCTGGCAAATTCAATGGTCCCAAGGCCGATAGGACCTGCACCAACGATCAATACGTATTCACCTTCAGCAATTTGCGCCCGGCGAATGCCATGGGCGCCGATAGCCAATGGCTCAACCAAAGCGAGTGCTTCAAATCCAAGACCCCTATTGGGCACTAAGGACGAAATGGGGACGGATAAATATTCAACCATGCCGCCGTCAATGTGTACGCCGCAAACCTTAAGCTGAACACAGCAGTTGGGTTTACCCGAACGACAAGCTATACATTGACTACAATTGAAGTAGGGAATAATCGTAACCGCATCTCCACGGTTAAAGTTTGAATTGTCGTCGATATCGACAATTTCAGCTGCAAGTTCGTGGCCCAAAATGCGTGGATATTCAAAATAAGGCTGAGTGCCCTCAAAGGCATGCAGGTCGGTGCCGCAAATGCCAATGTTTTTGATACGTAGAATTGCATTCCCAGGAATCAAAACCGGGTCGGGGGCCGGGTAGTATTCAAACGAACCCGGTTGGGTACATACCAGGGTTTTCATATCAGGTCAGATCAGTTCCGCTTAATTTTAGCGCATAAGCATGGTCGCAAGGTTTTTGGGCGGGTAAACTTACTTTTAAGCCTTCCGCGTCCTGCGAAAATTCAACTTTGCCATGGCCCAGAAGTTCAATATTTTCAATTTTGCCGATTTTTTGCGGACTACCTGATGCAAGAGGTTTTATGATCACTTGCCCTTCCTGCGGCCAACCCATAAAAAAGGTATAAAGCGTCTTTCCTTTGGTTGTAAAGCGGATATCATTATAGGTAAGATATTCCCTTTTATTCTCGTTGAAAGAGGTGCCGGTAGGGACTTTCGTTGCCGGACTTTCGCCATAGATCTTCCAGGGACGGGTTGCATGAATAGCTTCACTGTTAACCGCCATCCATTTGGTAATACCATCCAAAGTTTTCAGTTCGTCATCGTCGGGCATTCCGCTGGCGGGCAATGGGAAATTCAGCATCAGATTGCCATTTCTGCTAACGATATCCGCCAAAAGATCCACAACCGTTTTGGCCGACTTATAATGACCGATCATTTTCCGGTTGTAATGCCAGTCGCCAATACAAGTATCCGTTTGCCACGGCCGCGGCCAGATCGTATCTACTACGCCGCGCTCAACGTCAAACACACAGGTTCCCACTTGTGAATCTTCCGCGCGTTTGCTGGTGTAGACCGATTGGGTGATACCCTCATGTTTTGTGGC
>CAIPDP010000087.1 GCA_903863845.1 uncultured Mucilaginibacter sp.
CTGCAGGACTTTCTTTTAATTCATCAACCGGAGTTATCTCTGGTACACCAACAGGCACTTCACCAGTAACAACTTATAGTATTTCGGCCGACAATAGCGGAGGTACCAGTACAGCTTATATTACCCTTAGCTGCGTAAACCCTACTCCGCCGGTCATTAGTTATACACCATCCAGCAATACCTATATAACCGGAACAGCAATCACTACCTGGTCTCCGGTTAACACCGGTGGTGCAGCCAGCAGCTGGACTATTAGCCCAGGTCTGCCTGCCGGATTAAGCTTTGATGCTACAACAGGTAACATTACCGGTACACCAACAGCAATTTCTGCTACAGCCAGTTATACTGTAACAGCCACTAACACGGCAGGAAGCGGTACAACGAGTATATCTATAACTGTAAACCCAACCGCTCCGGCAATTAGTTATTCGCCGGCATCAAATACTTATTCTGTTGGTGCTACAATAACAACATGGTCGCCAACCAATACAGGTGGTCCGGTTACAACCTGGTCTATCAGCCCTGGTTTACCTTCAGGTTTATCATTTGATCCTGCTACAGGTAATATTACAGGCACACCTACTGCAACCCAGGCTTCAACATCCTATACCGTTACTGCAACCAATGCTACCGGCAGCAGTACAACTTCGATCACCATCTCAATTAATAATAATGGTCCGGTGATAAGTTATTCGCCCAATACATTAAGTTATTCAGTAGGTACCACCATCACACCGGCAACTCCAACGAATACTGGCGGTGCTTCATCAAGCTGGTCGATAACAGCCGGCGGTTCGTTTCCTGCGGGTCTATCGCTGAACGCGTCGACTGGCGTCATTTCGGGCACCCCAACAGCCGTGTTTGCAACAACAACTTTTACAATACAGGCTACAAATTCATCAGGAAGCTCGACTTGTACAGTAATCATCACTGTAAGCCCTCATGCACCTATCATCAGCTATTCTCCGTCTACTGTAGCACTGACGCTCAATGCGCCAATGACCACTATGACACCCAACAATACCGGCGGTGCCGTTACGGGTTACTCCTACTCATCTACTGGTGTTTCTTTAACAGGTGCTACGCTCAGCGGGCCAAGTTTGATGTGGATCGACGCTTCCGGCAATATCTATGTCGCCAATTATAACAATGGTACCGTTAGCCGTTGGAACTCAGCCCATACTTACCTGGGTACTTACACCACTGGCAAAACAATAAGCAACGCCGAGGGTATCGTATTTGATTCGGCAGGTAACTGTTATGTTGAGGATACCGGTGCAGGCGCCATCTACAAATATGGTCCGACAGGTGCTTACCTTGGAACCATTGTCAGCGGCTTAAGTCACCCGCTGGGTATCAGTATCGACCCATCAAATAACCTCTACATAGCGACCTATAATTATTCCTCGCCCTATACCAGTTCGGTGACAAAATACAGCACAGCTGGTGTTTTATTGCAAACGATATCGAACGCCAACATGGATGAATCGGATGGTGTCGCTGTTGACGGAGCCGGTAATATCTACGTATTGAACCGCGCGCTCGATGCAACTGGTACCAACAAGGGTTATGTAACCAAATACAACTCGGCCGGCGTTTACCAGGGCATTTTCAGTACGGGTTACCAGGATCCGCTGGCAATTGCCTGCGACCCTTCAGGCGACGTTTTCGTGGCCGATTCTCACAATAACCAGGTGAAGATATACAGTTCTTCGGGCGTACTCTTAAATACCATTTCCGGTTTTAACGACGTTGAAGGTTTCGTAGCCGACGGTAATGGTAACTTGTACGTATCAGATTTTACGAATAATACGGTTAAAGAATATGCAGCTTTGGGTGGGTACTATATCAGTGCACCATTGCCTGCGGGTTTAAGTTTCAATACCTCCACTGGGCAAATCACAGGCACCCCGACGGTTACTTTTGCTCCAACTACTTATACTATTACCGCATACAATATTACAGGTAGCGGCACAACAACGGTTACCTTGTCATGTATTCAGTCAAATGACTGGATAGGCACAACCAGCACGGACTGGAATGTGTCGACAAACTGGCTAAGCAACCACGTTCCAATAGCAGGCGAAACGGCCTATATCGGCGTAAACAGGGCATTTACAAATTTCCCAACAGTTCTGACCGCAGACGGAGCTCTTACGGTAGGCACAGTGCAAATTGGTAACCTGGGTGGGCAGGCTGCAGGTATTGCGGTTCAAACCGGTGCTTCTTTGACCATTACTACACTTACAGTACAAAGCGATGCAAGTTCAAGTAATGCTTATACGCAAACCCTATCGGGTGCAGGCACCATTAATGTGGGTAGCCTCAATATCATCTCAAATACGGCAAATGCTTATGCTTATACCAGTATTTTGTCATCGTCTATCAGCAATTTGAATGTATCGGGCAATATTGCATTGACCTCGTCAAAACCAGGTTCATACACTGAAAATTCAACCTTTAATGTTACCGGTGGTACAACCACACTTACGGGTTATTTCCAAACTACCAATACTGCAGGCACAACTTCAACCATTGCAGTTACCGGTGGCACTTTGTCTTTAGCTAATGCTACAGCCTTATCCGGCTTATCTGCTACAGGTACCAACTCGGTAACTTTCAATAATACCGGGGCTACTATACAATACTCGGGGGCGGCACAAACGGTTTATACCACTAATGCTATTACCGGACTAGCATCGGGCGTCAACTATTATAGCATTGCTTTCTCAGGCACAGGTATCAAAACAGTATCATCGGGTAACCTTAATATCACCGGAAACTTTACCAATACAATAGCAAATGATGCAGGCGATTATGTAAACCTGAGCAGCCCGACGGTTAACTTTAATGGTACAACCCAATCGATCGCGGCCGGCGGTGGCAACGGAACCACATTCTACAACGTTGTATTTAGCGGTATCGGTACAAAAACGATAGCCAGTGGTATGATGAACGTGGCTGATATAGGAACACTAACCATGAGCGGCACTAACGCAGCCACAATTTTGGCCGCAAATGGTAACCTAACACTCAATTCTGACGCTTCAGGTTCGGCTTCGGTATTAGCCATGTCGGGACCAAGCATTACAGGCAATGTAAACGTTCAGCGTTATGTTACCGGAGGCGCAGGCTACCGGGGCTACCGTTTAACTTCGTCGCCGGTATACACAGCGACTGTAAGCGGTAACAATGTAACCAGTATCAATTATATTCAAAACAGTGTTTACCTTACCGGTGCTGCCGGTGGTGGATTTGATAAAACCGGAAATCCTACTATCTACCTTTTCCGCGAGGATCAAACGCCTTCAAATACTACTTTCATCAGCGGTAACTTCTGGGGAGTATCTGCCATAAACAATACACCGGCTTATAACTATGGTGTTACAGGTCAATCTTCTTCCGGCACCTTTAATATACCTGCTGGTGTTGGCTATCTTTGGTTTTTCAGGGGCAACCGGGCATCGGCAGCGCTAGCCACCGAAACATCCACTACTTATACTACTCCGGTATCAGCTACATTGACGGCAACTGGTACGCTAAATCAAAACCAGGTGGTTGTTTCTGAATGGTATACACCTGGCTCAACGGCGCTCAACTATACGGGTTCAGGTACAGGCACTAATTTTACCGTGCGCGGCTTTAATATGGTGGGTAACCCTTATGCCTGTTCTATTGACTGGGAACAATTGAATAACGGTAGTACTACGACTGGTATTTATGAGAATAACGTAAGCACAACAGTTTACGAACTTAATCCCCTGACTCAAAATTATGATACCTACCAAAAGGGTGGGGTTTACACCAACCACGGTCGCCGGTACCTGATGAGTGGCGAAGGATTCTTTGTGCTGGCTACAGGAAATAGCAACCCGCAGCTAATGTTCAATGAATCGGCAAAAACTTCTGCGCAATTAACCGGGCTTAATCTGTTTATGAGTACGCCATCGCAAATTGCCGCATTGGGGGTTCCGAATGTTGAGCCACATATCCGATTGCAGATGGCTATGGACACTATAAACAAAGACGATACATATATCGGTTTCCCTGAAGGTGCCGGTGCGAACTATTCTTCTATCGAAGATGCACCTTATAAATTAGGAAATGGCAAACTTGGACTGGCAAGCTTTTCAAACGATCATGTTCGGTTGGCGATCAATAAAATGTCTTTGCCGGGCGCAACGCAAACCATTATTCCTTTGAATATTTCGGCACGGGCAGCTGGTATCTACCACCTCAATCTTACCGAAATGCAAGCCGTTCCGAAGATCTATAAGATTTGGTTGAAAGATAAGTTCATGAAAGACTCGCTTGATATGCGCAGCGATTCTTCGTATGCATTCAATATAACTTCGGATACTGCAAGCCAGGGCGCAAATCGTTTCGAATTGGTGTTAAGGCAAGATCCGGCTCTGGCCGTACAATTGCTTCAGTTTGAAGGAGTAAAAACATCTCAGGGTTCTAAGTTGACCTGGTTCACTGAAAATGAACAAAATTATACGCACTTCACGCTGCAACGCAGTACAGATGGCGGAAAAACCTTTAACGTAGTTGGTGGTGTACCATCAAATGGTGTTGGTACTTACAATTTGTGGGATACTGCACCACTTACTTCGAATCAATACAGGTTACAAATACAGGATCTGAATGGAGCGATCACCTACTCTAATATCGTCACGCTGATGTATGCTAACCCGAACTCGTTGATCAGTAATATCTCGTTGTATCCAAATCCTTCCAAAGGGCAGATCAACCTGGCTATTACGCCGCCTTACGGCACAAGCTCGACTACAAACGGCAACTCGCCGGGTGGTACTATTGGTAGTAACCTGGCAGCACAGCCGAATGCTAATAGCACATCGTATAGCATCAAGATCGTAAATGCGACAGGTATTATTGTTAAGACGGCTACCACTACCCAAACTAACTGGCAGAATGATGTGAGCAACCTGTTACCTGGCACCTATGTTCTGCAGGTAGTGGATAATAATGATAAACTGGTAGGTGAACGCAGTTTTGTGAAATTGTAAAAAGAGAAATACCGAAAAAAATAGAACAGCTTTGCAAGTTTTTTTGCAAGGCTGTTTTGTTTTCCTTTAAGATCAGAAATGGGAAAGAGCTTTTTTTTAATCCCAAAATAAACGTGTTTGAAGCAACAGCATCATTAAAAATCAAACCAGGCACTTGCTCTAACGCCGAATTTAGAGATACCGGGATTTGATAGATAGGTGAAGCGTTCGATAAAATCGACACGGAATATCTTTAAAATATTTCCGATACCTACTCCGCCTTCAACATAAGGTTTGCTGCCGAGTGTAAAGGTTTGCGGCATGCCATTCTGGTTGAGCGGGAACTGCAATAAATTGGAATGGGTGACAGGATTGTTCTCGTCGCGCAAACCACCATAAAGCACCTTGAATGAAATTATTTCGCGCCATTTGAGCTTTTTTATGAGGGGTAGTTTGTTTAATAGGAAACCATTCAGGTCGTAATCTACTTTTACATCAGCATAGTGATCGCTTACAAATTCAAGGAAGTTCATCAGGTTATAAGAGTCCAGGTCGAAAGCGTAGGTCTGGTTGGCCTGGTGAATATCCAATAACGGGAAAGGCACTTGTCCGAAAAGGTAACTTCCTTCCACGGTAACATCTGCATAGCCAATCTGCGAAAGATAAAAGCGTTTATCAATCCGACCTTTAAGATTCTGGTAATTGTATTGCCCACCTAATAATCCTTTTATATCCTGCTGGTAGGTAAGACTAATAATTGGGTATTTGTTGGGGATATCAATCCGGTAGAGTTTTCCCTGAAATATCTGTTCGTGAGGTGCATAACGTAAACCTACGGCAAATTCTGAGGTGGTAATATTTGGAACGTTATTCGGTTGACCATTAATTGTGTTACTGAAGTTTAAAGATCCGGCTGGTGTTTGCTCCCAACTTTTAAACTCGAATGAATAGGAAAAATGATTTTCCAATTCATGCACATAATCAACTTTATAGTACTGGTTGTATAAGAATTTATTATTTACGCCACGGGTAAAAGAATTGTAGATCTGGTCGGGCTGTTCAAAAGCGAGTTCTTCGCCCGGTATTTTTATATCATACTGGGTAGATACTTTGATATAATCGTTCGGGAATTTATAGATCGAATGGTGATTTAACGAATAGGCAGCACTGAGCAGGTATTTGAATTTCCTGTCGCCGGTGCCATAGGCGCCGTAGGCGTCGAGGTAATAGCGGGTGCTGAAAGTATCTGTTGTGCGCAAGGCAAACTTGACACGCGAGCGTTCAACCGGATTATAGCTGTAAAAAGTGCCAAAAGGACCGATCTCGACAGGGCCGTCTTGTATAAAACCAACTGCAAACAGGTTAATGGCCGCCATCATGTGTTTGAATGAAGGGATGGTTTGCAGGCTGTCAATATTTTTGTAGGCGTTAGTTTCAATAGTAGTCAAAGTATCCCGTCCGCGGCTTTTTACCCAAAAGGCTTCACTGCGGTTCATGGCACCGGGCACTATAACCAGGTCGGGGCCAGCATACGTGCTGTCGGCCCTTGGGGTATTGATCAGAAAATGATCATACGCGATGGTCCGCTCGCCAAAGATCCCTTTGTCACCTTTTTTTGAAATACCGAAACTGGCCTTCATATCGCTTTTGGCCAGGTGATACCGACCGTCTGAATTTTGTTCATAATCCAGGTCGATCTGCATATCCTTTACCCAGTTAAGGTTGATATTTTTGTTGATCGATAGTCTGGCTTTTTGAACCGAAAATTTACCGTCAAGTGTTACAAATATCAATCCCTCAAAAAGCATATCATTGCCATTGCGAGGGGTAAAGCTCAGTTCAATTAATTTTTGATTATTTACTTCGATCGTATCGGTGATGAAAAATTTATAGAAGGTAGGTGCGGCATCGCATATCGGGCTTAAAAACTGGTTGGTCATCAGGAAGATATTATTCGAATAAATATCCACCTCATTGTACATCCTGTTGAGGTAACTGTTAACACCTTCTTCATCAACAAATGTCACTACATCCACTTTCTTTTCGCCCATAACCACTTTTTTGGTTTTTTGCGGTTCTTTACGATAGAAAGTTTGGGTTGTTTTCTCTTCCTGGTATACTGGTAATAGCGACTTACCCGGCAGTGCTGTTGTATCTCGACTGTCGTAAAGGAATTTGTAATTGTGGGTCAGTTTGCCTTTAAAAAACTTGTCAGAAACATTGATAAAGGAGAACTGTAGTTTTTCGTATTGTTGGTATTCGGTATAATTATAGCTCTGCATCCGGTTGGAGTCTTTGTGGGCAATAACCTGCCTGATCAGTTCTACAGCGGGATTGTCTTTATTCCGATACCTTGTTTTCTTCCCCGATCTGATCGTTACAGTTGCCAGGTCTTGCACATTTGGCTGCAATTTAACATTGATCACCTGGTCTTTATAAGCCACTATCGTTCGTAAAACCGGCTTATAGCCTACAAAGCTAAATTTTAACTGCGTGTATGACTTGCCGGTTTCGATATGGTATTTGCCATTATTATCACTTGTTGCTCCGATCGAAGTCCCGGGGAAGCCTACCGACACAAATGGCAGCGGTTGGTTTGTTCGTGCATCAGTAATAGTTCCCCTTACAATTGTATTTTGGCAAAATGCAAAGAATGGAAGAAGAAAGAAAGTTAACGTTAATGAGGGGTATTTCATACGAATGCTTTTCACCTTGGTATAAGCGGCAAATCAATACTTCAATTCAAATTTGCCAGGTTAGCGAAAGTTTTATCAGTTAATATTTACCGGCGTTTATAGCCTAGCTGTTAACGGCATTAGTTTAAAAATGTTATTTTCTGAAATTGTAAAATAGCGATTAAATTAAATAAATAGGTGAAACAGGCCGCATTTTACCAGAGGCTGACCATTTTTTATTACTATTTTTTGGTTTATGCTGATTTATTGACGAGTTCGTTGATCTTGTTGACCAATTCATTGATATCAAATGGCTTTGCAATGAAAGCATCAAAGCCAAAATGGCCATGTGATATTGCCAGTTCGGGATAGGCCGAGATCAATATTACCGGAATTCGGGTTGTTTTAGGATTGCTTTTTAGCTGCTGGCAAATTTTGCCGCCATTGGTGCCTGAAAGCAGATAATCAGTTAAAACCAGGTCGGGTTCATATTGCTCAACCGCTCCAAGGATATCGTCTGTTCGTTCCAATCCGTTAACTTCAAACTCGTTATAAACAAGTACCGTTTCCAGCACTTGTAAAATGTCTTCGTCATCTTCGATAATCAAAATCCGCTTTGACATTTGGTTAGCTTAGTCAGCAATTTAACTAAATTAACTAAAAAATGTTTTGGATTAAATAGCTGACAGGAAAAATTAAATATTAATTAACTATTTTTTCGGTGGTTCATCTTCGCGATCTGTTCCCTCAGCTTCCTGAAAGAGTTATTGGGGCCAACCGTTGCGCCCATATTTACCAGCCAGCCGGGAAGGTCGCCACCGGGGTCGGCACTAAGAATATACTCAATTTTTAATTTCTTACCGGGCATTTGGGATACTTCCCAGGTCGCCAGCGAATTGGGTATCCTTACCAGGTCGGGGTATTTGGGGATTACACCGGGTATGCTTTTGGCCCGGATGTGTAATAAATTATTTACAGTATCTTTTGCAAAACTGATCTGAATAACTGCGTCGCGATTGCTAAGTGGCCAGGGTAATGTTATTTCGGAATAATAGATTATGGTGTCTTTTCCTTTTTTGCTGATCACATAGGTTCGTTTGGTACCGTAGCTCCAGGTATTATGTTTGGGTATGTCCTGCAGTATATTAACGAGTTGGTCCATAGTAGCATCCATCTCAAAATCAACTTTAACCTCTTTAAATTTAACAGATGGAATGCGGCGCGTATAGATCATGATGCCATCATCCGTCCGCGCTAATTGCCAGCCCGATTGGGCGAAGCCTATTGCAGGGATACTTAGAAGAAGCAAAAAAATCAGGGGTATTTTAGTCATTATAGCCGGAAAGTCTGTTAATGGGCTGGTACAATTGGGTTATTTTATTGAATTATTAACTATTAAAACCAGTATTTGTTGCAGGAACCTATAAAATCGTTTTTCTAATTAGCGGGAAAGCGCTTTATGCATCAAATAATATAAGATTGCGCTTATTTTTATTCGAGCTTCTTATCACCCGGAATATTCAATAATTAATTTATAGATATGTGGCAACCGTATCCAAATCCATCAGTTTTATTATTCGGCCGTATTTAGTTTACGATAGAAGTAATAAGAACCGATGATAAATATAAATCCGGCTCCCAAAAATGGAGCCCATTGAGCGATGGGTGAGTGGTTATTAATAAATATATCAGATGCCCCGATAAGGTCGAAGGTAAAACCTGCATAGGCCCATTCTTTCAAACGTTTAAACCCGGGTGTTAATAAGGTTATACTTCCTAATATTTTTGCAACAGCAAGCAATTGAAAAAGGTACGCCGGGAAACTGATAGTTTTGGCAAATGCCTTTGTTTGTTCGGGTGTAAATAAGCTGCCATAAGCCGAAAATAACATCATAACGACCAGTAAAACTGTAAATACCCAGAATAAAATTTTTGCTGTTTTCATTGTGCCCCGAATTTGTGTAAAGAGAATTGGTTGATATTTGGTGTTGATTAAATGCTAAAATAATGAAGAAATTTTAACAAAGCCTAATTTTATCCATTAACATTCATCGAACTCCAACTGAAAATTCCTGAAATTCTGTTTTTATTAGCTTAGCGATGCGAGGTGATCTTTCAATTTCGTATTATTTTGTTCAAGCCCTTCGTCGGCTTTGAAGGTTTTTACAACAATGTTAAACAGATCGGCTGTTTCAAAAAGCATTTTCCAGCTGATTCTGGTTTGATCGCTTTGAACCTCAAAATTAATAGTGGTTTTAAAATTTGGAGCAAAATGGTCAAAACTAATCTTGCTGAAAGGGATTATTTCAAGATAAACAGCCTTGTTTCTATAATTTTTTCCATCGGGACCGTGCATGGTGAGTTCACATTCGCCGCCGTGTCGAACATCCATTTTATCGATGGTATTGGTAAAACCTGCGGGGCCCCACCATTTGGCAATATGAACCGGATCGGTAAAGACTTTCCAAACCAGGGCTAACAGCACATTTAGCTCAGATTCAATTTTCATTTCCCGGTCGCTGACGATGTTCACTTTATTTTCCATTCCGCTTAAATTTTGTTTTAGAACGATTTTCGCTGCTCAAAACCTCTTGACTATCACAGCAATTCCAGGATTTTAAAATAATATGTTTTCACCGAATTTCCGGATGGTGCGGTTTATTTGATCAGCAGGCGGCGGAGAGCTAAACTGTCACCACTAAAAGCATCAAAGTCGACAGTGTGGTTTATACCCGTAACCGTCGCCTTGTCTGAATGTTGCCATATAAGCCATTGTTTGCTTCCTACAGAAGCCATTTCAGCCTCGTTATATTTTGCTACCCAAAGTGGGTATTCGTCAAAATAGCCCTGCAGGTAGTCCTGGTAAAAGCTAAGCCCCGAATAAATAATGGGTTTTATTTTGCCTTTCTTTTCTATGTAGGTTAAAAAATCCTTCAACTGTTTGCGCATTTGCTCAGGGCTCACCCTGTTCAATTCTTCTACATCAACTACCAATGGCAGATCGCCTTTTTCTGCTTTAACAGTTTGCAAAAAAAAGCGTGCCTGCCACAGACCATTTTTCGAAGGCTTAAAGTAATGGTAGGCGCCGCAGATAATACCAGCCTTTGCTGCTTCCCTCCAGTTGCGCTGAAAATAGGCATCTACAGATAATAAACCTTCCGTTGCTTTGATAAAAGCGAAGCTGATCCGTACGCTATCATCTTCCATCGATTTTACTTTTTGCCAATCGATATTACCCTGAGCATAGGAAACATCTATACCATGTATAGTGTACTTATCTGGTATGCGTATATTAAAGCTTTTATAAGTGCGATAATGCGGATTTTCGCCAATATCGCTCACCCAGCGCCAGGTTGAAGCAAAAAACCTGATCACATAACCGTAGTAAAATGGCGAGAGCAGGATGAGTGCGGCTGCAGCAATTGCGATCCTAAGACTTAATGGCCAGCCTGTTTTTTTCTTTTTTCGCCGGCTGACCGGCTTTTTAGGAGTAGCCTTTTTAGGGGATTGCCCCGAGGCTTTATTGATCCATGAATTGTCGTTTACGGGCGGCACCCCGCAAATTTACGAAAAGGATATGGCTGCTAACGAACAATAACTACAGCAGCGCTTCCGGCAGGTATTTTTACTGTTACTGTCCCCTGGCTGATTGGCAGATATTCATTGTTTACAGGCGAAAATGATCCGTCAGAATTAACCTGTGACCCGGCAAAGGTTACACCACCCGTAGCTGTAATACCCGGTGCTGATAGCCGCATGACGGATGCCGAAGTAGCAGGTTTTGACAAATTGATCGTAAATAAAATGTCGGTGTTCAGGTCTTTATTGATCAAAGTGATATTGAATTCGCCGGATGTTTTAGCTGAAGCATAAGCCGTGCAATTGTAGCTTGACGTTTTGCTCATGGTAACATTAACTACTTTTGCACCACTGGAAGCATACCTGAATGCAAGCATGGCATAGTATTCGGGCATAGCTACAAAATTGCCATTTATATTTAAGATAGGCGAATAATACAAATTTCTTGGTCCGAGGGACCCTCCATGGAAATTTATGCCTTGTCCATTAGCTGCTGCTACTTGCCACATAAAATCAAGGGCCCATAATGAAGCCGCAAACGTATCGCTCACACCCTGTTTCCCGCCACCCCAAATATTATTGGTTTCGGTGATGCGGTAAGGTAAATGATATTTGGCCGACCAGGCTGCCATATTGCTCAGGTAGGTGGGTAAGTTGTAGGAGGGTGTCAGTATATCGTTATAGGTGATAGAAGGATTGGTTGCAGGCCCTGTAACATAAAAATGAGCATCTAATAATTTTATATTGGTGTTTTCACGCTGGCAAAATAGATTGACCCAATCGGTATTGTTTGCAACATCAGGTCCGGCAAATTCTGCAGCCGGCAGCTGATTTTTGATAGCAGCAAAATAATTCTCCCATTCGGCGGCGTAATCGTTGACATCATAAGTAGGCGGGCGCGGGCCATAACTGGAATAGGTATCTGGCTCATTACCTGACTGAAATGCATAAAGGTTTGCACCCAATGCTTTTGTTGCGTAAACAGACTCTTTTGCAGCTGAAACAGCATCATTACTCCACATATTGAGACCGAAGATTACCGGCCAGCCTATTGCTTTCGAAAATTCAGCCAAACGGTCGATATCTGTAGTGGTCAATGTATCTACGCTGGTATTCACCAGGCGGGTATGGCTGGCCCAGCCGATCTCGTCACTCGTACCGCCACCTATGCGTAAAACACCAGGTCCCAGGTTTTTCAGCAACAGGATCAGCGTGCTGTTATTGATATTGAGGTATTCGGGGTTTTTTGTAAGCAGGCTGGTTTCAAAACTTAAGCCCTGGAAATTTGGCGAAATTGGAAGGCCGGCTTGTGTCTCGTCCAGTGTCACTGTAGCTTCTGCCACAAATTTTGGCGGGCTGACGACGATATTGTTTTTTTCTTTTTTACAGGCAGCCAGAAACGATATCAATACCAGTATAAAGAGTAATTTAAATCGGGAAATTGCGGGAAGCCGGGTGTTGTTACTGCTGCTTAGCGGATAAGGCATAAATGAAATAGGTTTAACAAAAATACGATCAGAACAGATTAAAAATATTTCATAAGAAGCTTATACCTGCATTACGTTCAGTTAACAAAATTTGCAACAGCGCAAAACTAATTTCCTGCACCTATTTGTTTCAAATTATACTATCGCAACAAAAATTCCTTCCGTTGTAAATATAAATTAAAGATTTAGTTCTCCGCCCCCAAAAAAAACCCCCAGAATAGCTGCTATTAAGGGGTGTTTTGTTTATATATAGGCAGAGGCATTAGGGGACCTCTTTAATCATACTGAAAGCAAATGTAACTATTCTGTTACAATAAATTAAGTTATATACTGTTTTTTTTGTCGCTTAATTTAATTAGCGGTGATAGATAGGGTATCACCATTTTATTTAGGTTTGTGCCGATGGAAGAACTATTGGCAAGTCCCGCATGGCATGCGCTAAATTCTGGCAATAAGAGCCTTGGTTTTGGTAACGAAAAGGTTAAATATTTTGCCGGGGATGTTTCTCCCTTTGCTGCGCTGGTAGCTAATGCTAATGAAAATTTCCAATTGCTGCATGAAATTCATCCGGGCGACCGACCGGCCTTGTTCATGTCGGAAGTTGAGATCAGCATCCCCCAACCCTGGCAGGTAGCCGCTGTTATTAAAGGAATTCAGATGGTTTGTAAAATACAGAAGCCAAACGAAAAAAGCAGTGCTGTCATCGTTCCGCTTTTTGAAAAACATATACCGCAAATGCTTGATCTAACCAAACTAACCAATCCCGGCCCGTTTGCTAAGCGTACGATCGAGTTTGGGCATTATGCAGGCATATTTGAGGGTGAGCAATTAGTTGCAATGGCCGGGCAGCGTTTACTTGCCTATGAATATGCTGAGGTAAGTGCCGTTTGTACGCATCCTGACCATACGGGTAAAGGTTATGCGAAACAATTAGTGGATCACCAGGTAAAGCGAATATTTGCTGAAGGCAATATTCCATACCTTCATGTTCGTCATGATAATATAGCGGCGATCAAAGTTTATGAAAATACAGGGTTTTGTAAAAGTCGGGATATGTATTTTTATGTGCTAAAGAAGGCTGTGATTTAGCAGGTTGCCGGGCAGGCCCCGGTTTTTCCTATGATTTTTTTATTTTCGGAAAATGAAAATAGCAGTTGCGTCACCTTCCTATCCCAGCTCATTGGAAGATAGTATCGAACAAGTAAAAAAATTAGCTAAAGAAGCAGCTGATCAGCTAGCCGGAATTATTTGTTTCCCCGAATCCTATTTGCCAGGTTACCCTGCGCCCGAATATCATCCTAAAAAATATACTGCCGAACAGTTGCAATTGGCTTTAGACCAGGTGAGTGAGATTGCCGCTGCCTGCAAAATTGCTATCATTTTGCCCATGGATTGGTATGATGATGGTCAATTTTTAAATGTGGCCCATGTCATATCGTCTAAGGGTGAACAATTGGGATTTCAATCCAAAAATCAACTCGACCCATCAGAAGACGCGATATGGGAGGCGGGAACTGAACGTAAGCTTTTTGAGCTGAATGGCTTAAAATTTGGTATCACTATTTGTCACGAAGGATTTAGGTATCCCGAGGCAACGCGATGGGCCGCGGTGCGTGGTGCACAAGTAGTTTTTCATCCACATTTTGGCGCCAGTGAAACACAGGGGCCAAGCCTTAAAGAATGGGGGCACAAAGACAATCCTTATTACGAAAAGGCACAGATGCTGCGGGCTATGGAAAATACAATTTACCTTGCTACTTCAAATTATGCTTCAAGATTTCCTGAATCAGCAAGTGCGATTATCGCGCCCGACGGTTTTTGTGTCGCTTACCAGCCTTATCGCTTACCAGGAGTTACCGTAGCAGAGATCGATCTTGCAATGGCTACAGGTTTACTCGCAAAGCGTTTCAACCCCGATTTGTACCTATAAACAAAAAAAATACCCCGAGGCTGGGAGCAATGGGGTATTTTCATCAATCAACAAAACAACACGCGCACTATAGAACCGGTAAACAGCGACGGGGCTTGATATCCATGAATTGATCTTCACCCCGTTGGGATTGCGAACTTTACCGGAACAAATTTCATCGTAATGAAATCTGTTTTATGCCCCAAAAGTATGCTGGTATTTTGGATGGGGAAATGATATCAGGCACAGTAGAAAATGATCTATATCAAAAGAAGGAAATGGTTCAAAAATTTGAACTAAAACAGCAACCAAAAGGAAAGGGACATCAGCAAATCAATATCGATCATTCTGCCAGTTCTATCCAAACCGGGCCGTGGTCGCTGCTTTTTTCCCAGCCCCGCACATTGCGGTTTACGCCGGCTGCTGTCAAACGGCCAGTCAATTGCGGGCTCAATAAAAAATGATCGATGCGCAGTCCGGCATTGCGGGCATAGGCATTGCGGAAATAGTCCCAATAGGTGTATATGGTTTCGGCGGGGTAAAGCTGGCGGATAGCATCGGTCCAGCCCAGATCAATAAGCTTATAGAAAGCCTCGCGGCTTTCTGGTCTGAAAAGGGCATCATTGACCCAGTTCTCAGGCTTATAAACGTCAATTTCGGCTGGGATCACATTGTAATCGCCACATAGAACCGCAGGCTTTCCCGAAGCCAGCAGCGCTGCTGCATGTTGTTGCAGGCGCTGCATCCAGCGCAATTTATAATCGAATTTCTCACCCGGGTAGGGGTTGCCGTTGGGTAGGTACAGGCAGCCTATGATGATGCCATTTACTTCAGCCTCGATATAACGGCTTTGCGTATCCTCATCATCACCGGGGAGTACATTTCGTCGTTCGACGATCTCGCCCGATCTTGATAAGATCGCCACGCCGTTCCAGCTTTTTTGCCCATGCCATATGGCCTGGTAGCCCAGATCGTTAATTGCCTGCAAAGGAAAATTTTCCTGTATAGCTTTCAGTTCCTGGAAACATACAATATCCGGTTGTTCTTCAGCAAGCCAGCGTTGCAGGATAGGGAGGCGGGCGTTGATGGAGTTTACGTTATAGGTGGCGATTTTCATAGCAACTGGAGTTGGTAAAGCTAAATTAAAAATAATTTTTTATCTGTTTCTAACGCCCGTTCAAGTGTCCAACTTGAACGGGCGGGGACAAGCGGGGCCTCAAACAATTTCTACACCTGACCAATCCCCAGTTTCCCATTTCTAAAATAAATCGTAATTTAACACTTAAATGAGAAGTGCTTTTATTCTTTTTAGCCTGCTTTTTGCACTGCTGTTTAATAATAGTCATGCGCAAACAGCCATGGCCAATGTCTACGGTCGAAGGAGTCAGCTGTTGAACGGCGACTGGCAGATAGTTGTTGATCCCTTTGATGTTGGTATGGGTTGGCGGGCTATTTACAAGGATGCAAAGGCGACTGGCAAAACGGATTTTGTGGAGTATTCATTCGAGCCCTCTAATACGCTGCGGGTGCCGGGGGATTTTAATTCGCAAAAGCCGGAGCTGACTTATTTTGAAAACTCGGTTTGGTATAAAAAGGTATTTAATAGTGATGCAGGCAAAGAAGATCGTGTATTCCTCAATTTTGGCGCCGCCAATTATATAACCGATGTATGGCTGAACGGCAAGAAGCTGGGAAGGCACGAGGGCGGGTTTACGCCTTTCGGGTTCGACGTTAACGGATTGCTTAAAGCCAGGGATAACGCGCTGCTGGTTAGGGTAAACAGCGCAAGGGTTAAAAATGGTGTGCCTGGTTCGTTGTTTGATTGGTTCAATTATGGCGGAATCACGCGCGATGTGCACCTCGTGAAAACAAAACAAATATTTGCAGAGGATTATAAAATACAGCTGGATCCCAATGATCCGAGTCGAATCAGCGGTTATGTGCAGCTAAACGGTGCTCGTGCAGGTAAACAAATAGCGTTAGACATACCAGAATTAAAAGTAAACGAGAAACTACAGAGTAATGCTAACGGATTTGCAATAATCAGTCTTAAAAAGAAGCTGGAATTGTGGTCGCCGCAGCACCCCAAACTTTATGAGGTAAAACTTAGTGTTGAAGGGGATACGGTAAGCGACGAGATCGGCTTCCGAAGCATCAAGGTGGAGGGAACTAAAATTTTGCTGAATGGCAAACCGGTATTTTTAAGGGGAGTCAACATTCACGAGGAAATACCTCAAAGACGTGGCAGGGCCTATTCTGATTCGGATGCCTGGCAACTGATAAACTGGGCAAAGGACCTGGGCTGCAATTTTATCCGGCTGGTGCATTACCCGCATAACGAATATACTATACGCTATGCCGCACGCCAGGGCTTGTTGGTTTGGGAGGAAGTGCCACTTTACCAGGGTATCGAATTTGAAGATACAGCCGTAAAACCTAAAGCTGAACTAATGCTCAAAGAGCTGATCAAACGGGATCAGAACCGTTGTAATGTGATCTTATGGAGTATTGCCAATGAAACTTCTCCTTCAAAAGAGCGCGACCGGATACTGATCGAACTCGCCAGAGAAGTGAAATTACTCGACCCAACCCGACTGGTAACAGCTGCTTTTTATAACGTTAGCCGAAAGGAAAATGAGTTGACGTTGCGGGACACCGTGATGAAATATGTTGATGTTGTTGGGGTGAACGAATACCTCGGCTGGTATAACGACTGGCCGGGCGATCCTGAAAAAATACAATGGAAGTCGGATTTCGGAAAGCCGATGATCATCTCGGAGTTTGGCGGCGAATCGGTTTACAATAATAAGCTGGATACCGCAGTAAAGGCAAGCGCATGGAGCGAGGAATACGTGGCCAATATCTATCGAAGGCAGATCAAAATGTTTGCTAATATCTCCTTTCTGGCGGGGGTATCTCCCTGGGTACTGGCCGATTTCAGGTCGCCTTATCGCATGCAAACCACTTACCAACAGGGCTGGAACCGCAAAGGGCTATTGTCTGACAAAGGCGAAAAGAAAAAAGCCTGGTTTGTGTTAAAGGAATATTACGAGCGGTTGAGGGAGGGGTATTAGTCATTAGTCATTAGTCATTAGTCATTAGTCATTAGTCATTAGTCATTCGGCATTAGTTAAGGGTATTATGAATTTTGCCGCCCCCCGTCCCCCGCCCGTTCAAGTGTCTCACTTGAACACAAAAAAGTTTGAGCGTCTCGCTCAAAGAATAGGTAAGCCCCCCGGCCGTTCATGTGCCCACCCCCGGGGGGCTACCACACTCCTTCTCAAAAAACACCTGCCTTGTGTTAATTAACGCAGATTTTTCTATTTTTAGGCACCCTGTTCGCATGATCTCACAATTAAGAATAATCAGCACCTTAATTTTGCTTTGCTTTGCAACGTTTGCATCGGGACAGGATGCCGATATCTTCAAGCCTAACCCTAACCGGCGTCAACTTAAAGCAGTTAAAATATTTACAAATATTAAGATCGACGGCCTGCTCAATGAACCCGAATGGTCATTGACGCCCGGCGCAACTGAATTTATACAGGCCGATCCCGATCAGGGTAAGCCTTCCCTCTTTGCTACTTTGGTTAAAGTACTTTATAACCAGAAATATCTGTACATCGGTGTTATTTGTAAGGACCCACTGGGCAAACGCGCGATCATGGCAACGGATTTTGCCCGCGATTTCGACTTTACCAAACACGATCTGGTTAACCTGTCCTTCGATACATTTAACGACCAGCGCAATGCCATCGTTTTTGCTACCAACGCCTACGGCGTACAGCGCGATCTGCTTTCTTTCGATGATCTCTATTATGATATCGACTGGAATGGTCTTTGGAACGTACGCACCACCCGCAGCGATTCGGGCTGGGTGGCCGAGATCGCAATCCCATGGAAAACCTTGCGCTACCCTAAAAGCACCGATACCAGTCAGACCTGGGGTTTTAACGTATACCGTAACAGGCGTTTGACCAATGAGATCAGTTCATTTTCCCCATTTCCGCGGATATTTTCGGCAACGCATATGAATTATGCTGGTCTGTTGACTAATTTGCAACCTCCGCCACCTACACCTAATATTATCGTCGATCCTTATATCCTCGCATCTACCGATCATTATAACAATTTTGGCAGCAGCGAGCCACCACATACACAAAGCTTAAAATATGGCGGCGATTTGAAATGGGCAATAACACCCAATGCTGTCCTTGACCTTACCGCCAATACCGATTTTGCCCAGGCTGATGTCGACCAGGAGGTGAACAACACCACTCGTTTCAACGTGTTTTACCCCGAGAAGCGGCAGTTTTTTTTGGAGAATGCTTCGCTTTTTGGTGTACAGGTAACCATGAATGGCGACCAGGCAGGCGGCTCGATGCGCTATCAGCCTTTTAATAGCCGTAATATTGGTTTGGATACAAGTGGCAATCCTATCCCAATTGTTGGCGGAGGCAGATTTGTTTACCGTTCAAATTCAATGAATTATGGAGCGATGGCCATCCGACAGCAAGCCTACAACGGCAGCCCGGCAACTGATTTTTTTGTCGGACGTTTTTCACAGAATTTTGGTACCCAGGACCGTATTGGTGGGCTGGTGACACTGAAAGAACAACCGGGTGCGGCAAATATCGAATCAACTGTGGATGGCTTCTTTCGGTTTAATGAATCCAATTCGCTTAATGTTATCGCTACGCAATCAACTACCACTAATACAGGCGCTCGGGGTTTCGGTGGCATTGTGCAGTATTTTAATAATACCAATTCGCATGAGATCTGGTTGACAGAATCGGTCATTACCAAAAATTTCGACCCGCAAATGGGTTTTATTTCCCGCAGCGATGTGATCAGCACCACACCGGGTGCAAATTATTTCTATCGTGGTGACTTGCTTCCCTTCAAAAAATTCCTACTGGCCTACAGCCCGGGGATTTTACCCGAATTATACTATACCGCATCTACCGGTAAATTCTCTGAGGCCGATCTGCCGGTTTTTCCGGTTTGGTTCAATTTCAGGGATGGCGGGTTTTTAGGATATGGTTTTATTGCCGTTTGGCAGCACCTAACATCTACCTTTTCGCCGCTAAATGTAAATATTGGCCCGGGGAGTTATCACTATTTCAATCAGCAGATCTATTTCCAGACCGATCCATCTAAAATAATTAACACGATCATTACCTTTTCAACTGGCAGCTATTTCAATGGCAGGCTCATCACCGGCGATTACAAAGTGCAATTTGCACCAATTCCCTATGTCTCATTTACAGCTGAATTGAATCAAAATCATTTCGAGAGCGTGGGGATCGACCAAACCACCAAGTCGGTCAACTTGTTTATTTTACAGGGTCGGTTTGCCCTTAATCCGCGCGTTCAATTTACAGGCATATACCAAAAGAACTCACTTAACAACTCAAATAGCTACAACCTTCGCATGGCATGGGAATTTTCTCCTCTGAGTTATATCTACCTGATCTATAACCGTGGCGTAAATACCCAACTGACCACCGCGCCGATTCAATCGCAAACGGAGGATCACCTAATTTATAAGATCAGTTTTTTACAGCAATTCTGATTGTTGCCCTAAAACGCTATCACATAGACTTTAAACGCCTTTTCGCATACGCAAGGGGGCGCACTTTCCCCACTGCATTCCACAAAAAATCAGCAATTCAGGCACTTAAATCCCCGATGTTTACGACCCCATTTGTTTAAAAGGTGGTTTGTAAGTTACTGTAAATCAATAAAATGTTGTAGATGGCACTAAAATTGCCTTTAGGTTAACACTTACATAAACATCATCACAAATGAAAACTTCTACATTATTATTGATCTCGGTTTTGTTCCTGGCAGCCTGCAAGAAAGACGGAATTGTTACACCCGCTGTAACACCAACTGGTTCTGCAGCACAAACAGGTTCATCAGCAACAACTCCGGTGGCTACAACACCAACTGCGCCCAAAACTACGGCTCCGGTAAGTGCTGACACACTAGCTAATTTGTCGGCGATAAAACTGAAGCTGGTGCAGGACAGTACCAATAATGATGAAACGATGTTTTTGTTTAAGAAAGCGGCAAGTCAGAATTATGATCCGGCTGTAGATGCGGAATATTTTGCAGGTTATGGACAAGTTAGCCTGGCCAGCATATCGGCAGACGGAACTGATCTTGCTATCAATACTTTGCCTTACTCGCCTAACAAACCTATCAAGCTTGATATCAATACCAAGAACGACGGTACCTATTTATTTAAGATCAGCTATGAACGTACCATACCGGCCAATGTTCAGATTTGGCTTAAAGATGCCTACGCTAAAGACAGTTTGAACGTTCGTGCAGGCAACTATCAATTTAAGGTATTGAAATCAGACACCAGCTCTTACGGGAAAAATAGATTCCAACTAGTTTTAAGAGCGGCCCACTAAGCACATTCATTAATTAATAGTTTTTTTTAGGTTTTTTTTCAGAAGCAGAAAGCCCTTTAGAAGAAATTCTAAAGGGCCTTTCTGTTTAACCAGTATTCCTAAAAAGAATGCGATTAGGTTGCTGTTGATTAAAAAGTAAATTTAAACTTAGTGAATAAGCGTGTTCCGTTGAAACCCATTTGAACAGATTCGAAAGGACCACCTGAATTACTATCACCAAAAGAGCTGGTACCGCTTGTTGGGCTAACAGAGCCTTTAACCAAAGCATCGTCTGGGTGAACATTGAATAAGTTGTCAATACCCAGGTCCCATGAAATGTTTTTCGACAGGCGGTAAGAAACATAAATATCGGTAGTTACTTTAGGTGAGAAATCGAATATTTCAGGCGCTACAGCACTGCTGTTATCCAATTGCACATAAGGGAAAAACTGGTCGGCTGCGCTGGCTGGAGCACTAACTTCGCCAAAGCCCAATTCCTTAACATCGCCAAAATAAGTAAAGCGGGTTCCGAAAGCCAGTTTGTTGATGCCATATTCAAGGTTTAAGTTAAACTTAGCTCTTGGAGCAGCATACTTCAGGAAGTATTGCTCTCTGTCTGAGAAGAAAGCAGCGCTGTCTCCGGCAGAACCACGGAATGTAGGAGGAACGTTGATCTTATCGATGATAACGTTTTGCAAGTTTCCTGCTAAAGTTGCGTAGAAATGGTGGTTTGTCCAGCGTTTGCGGTAATCAACTACGATATCAATACCGCGATTAGTGGTATTGATGGCATTGGTAAAGAACGCTGCCTCCTGGATAGAATTTGCAACCAACAGGTTATTTAGTGTTCCCGCTGTATTAGGGTCTCCGAAAGCGGCATCGCCTTCACCATAAACACCTGAATAAACTACCCGGTTACGAATATCAATTTGATAACCGTCAACAGTAACGTTAAAGTTGGTAGCCGGCTGCCAGGTAAATCCAAGGCTATAGTTGGTTGATTTCTCAGGAGTCAGTTCAGGGATACCAGCTGCCCTTGCCACGTCGGTATAGTTAGGTACTGTTTTTTGGTATTCGAGTACACCACCTGCACCGATCGTTGTATTGGTATTGCTAAAGTTGATCTGCTGTAAGCTTGGCGCACGGAAGCCTGTACTGATCGAACCACGCAGGTTAAAATTATCGGTTATTTTCAACCTGGTTGCTAATTTTTGGGTTGATACGAAGCCAAAGTCATCATAGTTTTCAACGCGTTCGGCAAGGTCAACCAGCCAAGTTTTGGTAACGTCAAAAGTACCTTCAACATAGGCAGCTTCTGAGCCGCGATCTGCGATATGTGCATCCCCCGGCTGATAACCCGGATAACCTTCCGATCCCGGAGCTTTTGCCACGTATACTGTTGAATCCTGGCCTTTTGAACCCGTAACTGTAGTAGGTAAAGTTGCGCCGCCGTTGATATAAGAATTAGGCTCACCAGCATATATCTGGTAACGCTCATACCTGGCTTCTGCACCAAACGACAACTGTAGTCCCTGGAAAACGTGGGCGAAATGCTTGGTTAAATCGAGGTTGGTTGTGTTTTGCAAATAGTTGAAGCCACCATCATTGAAACGGGTTTGAATAGGCTGGCCCGCAACATAAGGTAAAGAGGCATTGAACGTATTTTGTCCGTAGTAATGGAAATCATTACGACCGGTATTATTGCTGATGCTCCATTCCCAGTTGCTTGCTGTTTTCCCTTTAAAGCCCACAGCTGCCGAAATGTCGTTGATATAAACATCTTCTTCGGGATTGTAGTAAACATTGTTAGGGTCAAATGCAGCGCCGGCTGGTGCATCAATTTGCATCACACCCGGTACATAGATCAGGTCGCCTGTAGTAGGATCTGTAGGGAATTTGGTTGGGTTTACTCGAAGGCCCTGATAATTCCAGCTACGGGTGTAGGCATACACTTCAGAGAATTTATGGTTAAAGCCACCAAAAGCAAAAAATGTAGTTTTCGTATCTTTAATCGGCACTTCCAGGTTAAACATAGCCCCGCCCGCTACAACCGAGCCGTCACCGGCTGCACGACGTTCGCGGCTTATAGCCAGGTTGGGATCGTCCCTGAATGTTTTGCCGCCATCATCAAAGTTGGCACCAATATTCAGGAAACCACCATTTTGACCAACTGCGATACCGTAATTGGCACCCAGGTTTAAAGTCCTGCCGTCAATTTTATGCCCGGTATAATAGGCTTTGGGATCTGAATAACTTAGGGTGTTGTATTTCTGGTCGTCGTAACCGCTGATACCGGCGTCAACAACCAAATGATTAATGTCTTTTTTAAGCACAATATTAATCACACCAGCAATAGCGTCAGAGCCATACTGCGCCGAAGCACCGTCGCGCAATATTTCGACATGGTCAATAGCTGCTTCTGGAATAGCGTTCAGGTCGGTACCGCTTTGGCCGCGGCCGCGGGCTGATTCTCCCGGATCTACATAAGCTGATTGGTGACGACGAACGCCATTAACCAAAACGAGGGTCTGGTCGAAACCCAGGCCGCGTAAGCTGGCATAGTCGATCGCATCAGCGCCGTCAGCACCCGATTGTTTGTTGTAGTTGAACGAGGGTACCAATTGGTTAAGCTGGCTCATCAGGTCGGGTTTGGCAGTATTGTCAGCGATGTTGTTAATACTGATCACATCAACCGGTACCGGTGATTCTAAACGGCTGCGACCGCCGCCACGGCTTCCAACTACAACTACTTCACTAAGTGAAGCTGCTGCTGCTACCAGGTCGATATTGATCACCTTGGTTTCGCCAGTGCCTAATGTTACAGTAGCTGTTTTGGTTTCGAAACCTAACTCCGAGAAAGATAAAGTGTAGGTACCTGGTTTTAAACTGATAGAATAGCGACCCGCAGTGTCAGTTGCGGCGCCGGCATTCGATGGGATAGCACGCACATTGGCGCCAGGCAAGGGGCCACCACCACTGGTGACCTTGCCACTAATTTTTTGGGCAAAGAGCGGAGCATAGGAAAAAACTATGGCTCCTATGAGAAAAATACGTAAAGATTTGAACATACAATTTCATTTTAATTGAAAAATGGGGTTAATTGCCTACTAAATTACTATTATTAATCAATTTTTATTGAAATACTGTCAAAAATTTAGCGAATGGTGCCTTAATTGATGCGATATGACTGATTTGCTAAGTGATTATATCAGATACCTTCCCTTATTTTTGGTAAAAACTGCCCGGAAAGCAAAAATCCGGGGAAAATTATGAAGCCTTTTGCTTCTTTGATTACCCGGTAAGGAATTAAATGTTGAAAAGACAGAAATAAACGGAGTGTATTGCAAAAAAAAGAGCATTTAAATGCCCAAAAGTCTATGAACAAATAAGGACCCCAGGTTTTTTATGATTTGGGGTCCTTGTTTTGAGTTTGGAATATAAATTAGGATTTGTCTTCGGTGATGCTGGTAACTTCGATGGTATCATCGGTGATTTTACCGTCAACAGTCACATTTTTACCGGCATATTTGATCACGGTTTTCTGGTTGGTGATCTTATAAACTTTTCCACCAACCACCAATACTGCCTTAGCGCCGTCTTTAATGCATTTTTTTGCGCAGGCCACGCGGGTTTCTGGTGTGCACATTGGTTTGCTGCTGGAGGCGCACATCGAATCGTCGATATAGCCCTTCAGATGGTCGCCACCCGGTTTGAAGGCGAACGTTGTGCTGATGGCTACAAAGAGCACAGCAACTGATAAAATCTTCTTCATAGTATTTTCTGTTTTATTGGTTGTTAATCAAATTTAAATATTCTCGTCAATTATCCAAATACCGTGCTGTCCCTTAAATTCCATTATACCACGACCAGCCCGCCTGAATATCTTGTGCCGGATCTACAAACTGTTCGGTTACAACAATGCGCTGAACATATTTAACGCTTTTATAGCCTACCTGAGTTTCTACACGCAGCCGCAAAGGCGCCCCGTTGCGTGCCGGGATAGTTTCGCCGTTCATGCGGTGGGCCAATATGGTTTGGGGATGCAGGGCATCCAGCATATCAATGCTCTCGGCATATTTGTCGAAGCCGTAAAAGGAAACATAACGCGCAGAGGCTAAAACGCCAGCTTCTTTCAATAAGGCGGCCAGCGGCACGCCGGTCCATTCGGCAATAGCGCTCCAGCCTTCCTCGCAGCTGTGCTGGGTTATCTGGCTACGTTCGCCGAGTTTTTGCAATTGGTCCAGGGTGTATCTACCCGGTTTGGCTACAGCACCTTCGATGGTGAGTGCCCAATCCTTGAAATCAGTTTTAAGCAATGCTTCGTATTCTTTGCTGTAGGCTTTGGTGCTGGCCGGGTTGGCCGGGTCGCCGATATCGGTAACCGGGAAACTGGTAATATCACTTTGCTGGTATTCCATTACCAAAGCCCGTTGTGACAATAGTCCGCGCTGAGCAAGGTAGGTAAGGTCGTCGCCTATCCTCAGGATACTGCCATAGGTTGGCGGCGCTTTTTTAAGGCAGCCCGAAAGTAATAAGGCTCCCGCCGAGGTTAAGCCGGTAAAAATGGCACGGCGCCTGCTTATCAGTCGTTTTTTTTTCATTTTATTTACCGAAAGTAATTGCCCAAAGATTTCGTTTAAAGCCTGTTCTGAGCACCATTACCACATGCACCAGCAGGAACAGGAGGAGTAATACCGCAGCAAAAAAATGGATGGTACGTGCCGACTGGTGCCCGAAAAAAATAATCAGCAGAAAAGGGTAGTTGGCTGTAATGGCTGGCGACATGGCAAAACCCGTTAAAATAACCACCGGGAACAGGAAAAAGATGACCGATAAATAGGTGATCTTTTGCAGTAATCCGTATTTGCTCCTGGCAATGGATAGCTTGCCAAAATGACCGGCAATATCCTTCAACAGCATTTTCAAGCTAAACTCTCCTGGCTCTGGTGCCAGGTCGCGCCGAAAATGCCCGCTGAAAATACCAACGAGGAGGTATACCAAACCTGTTATAACCAGAAACCAGGCGGCTAAAAAATGGGTGCTGCGCCCCCAGCCGTTCTCGTTAAAAATATCAAAAGTACGTGCCGCCGTTACCTGTGAGCCGTTTAAATTTTTAAATGGGATAGCTTTTTCCCAGCCACCATGGTGATAGTTTTTACTGATAGGCAGTTCAAACAACGCAGGTGTCAAATCGTTGCCTGCTTTGCCCCAATAAAGCCGCGGGTGCGACATGAGGATAACGTATCCACTAACCAATAGTATCAGAAAGGCAAAAGTGATCACAAAATGGGCGCTTTTAACCCAGCCTTTATGCCGGAAAGTTTCAGAATGTGTGGTTTGTGAAGCGCTCATTGATAGTGAGTTGACTTGTTTGCTTGTATCAATCGATTAAAGATAAACTTATTTTGATAAAATGAAAAAAGAGGAGTGCTGCTGCGTGTGACGAAGATCACCTTTCTAAATGACTGGCAGCACGGTGGTACCGGTTTAGCTCAGGTAATTTTGGTGCTAAACCTGAGTTATTGTTACAAACCCGTAGCAAAATGCAAGAAATGGAAATAACCACCAATAACACCAGCCAGGTGATCAAAAACCTGCTGGAGGAATTTTATACAACATCGGCAATGACGATGGGCTACCCTGTGGCCAAGGATTTCGACTATACCGAATTGTTGCCCCTGCTTAAATTTCCTTTAAACAATGTGGGCGATCCATTTATTCCTTCAACCTATACCGTTGGTTCGCGGGAGCAGGAGAAGGAAGTGATCTCCTTCTTTTCGCACCTGTTCAGGGCCGAGGAAGATAACTGGTGGGGCTATGTCACCAACGGTGGTTCGGAAGGTAATTTGTATGGCTTGTACCTGGCGCGGGAATTGTATCCAAAAGCGATCGTTTATTATTCAGAGGCCACCCATTACAGCGTGCAAAAAAACCTGCACCTGTTGAATATGCCGAATATTGCCATCCGGTCGCAGGCCAGCGGTGAAATAGATTATGAGGACCTCGAAAAAACCATCAGCATTAACCGGCAGATGCCGGTGATCATTCTGGCAAATGTTGGTACCACCATGACCGAGGCCCGTGATGATGTGGGCAAAATGAAAGCCATTTTTAAACATATGGCTATCCAACATCACTATATCCATGTTGACGGGGCTCTATCCGGAAGCTATGCAGCTTTCCTTGAACCACGCCCTGCATTTGATTTTGCGGATGGGGCCGATAGCATTGCCATTAGCGGACATAAGTTCTTTGGTTCTCCGATACCCTGTGGGATGGTCATTGCCAAAAAGAACCACCGCGACCGTATTGCTCGCTCCATCGATTATATCGGCTCGCTGGACACCACAATTTCCGGCTCCCGGAACGGACATACGCCTTTGTTTCTTTGGTACACAATATCAAAACTGGGTATTGAAGGCCTGAAAAAGCGCACCCATGATTGCCTTGCCGTAGCCGCCTATGCTGAAAAAAAACTGAAGCAGGTTGAACCTCTGGTTTGGCGTAACCCGGATACGCTAACCGTCAATATCCCCAAACCCGGCGAGGCGCTATTGAAGAAATGGCAACTGGCATCCGGCAAAGAATGGGCACACATTATTTGCATGCCCGGTATGCAAAAGGCACAGATCGATGAATTTGTGAGGGATTTGGAATTGCATAAGGTGCCAGAGCACGCGGTTTGATACCCCCACCACGCCCTTCGTCGGTGTCCCCACCGACGAACAATGAAAGCCCAATCTGACCCTATCCACCATTATGAAGATAGTAATCGCGTATTTTCGATATTGCAGTTCAAAGTTCATCAAAATTAGATAACTTAGGATTTACGACAGGTAAGCAAATATTAATTGGATTAGGTTTGGTTATTGCTTTATTTTAAATTCTTAACGAAATATTGTGTTCGAAAATATTAATTGTCGCCAGCTAATGCCCAAATGCCCAATCCCCAATGACAGCGCAGCGAAATGACCCAATGACATAATGACTCCCTCCCTCATCCTCTATATCATCCTTGGTTATTTCGGTTTGCTGATGCTTATTGCGCGTCTAACCTCGCGGCATAACAAGGCCAACAGCTTTTTTGATGGCGACCGTTCCTCACCCTGGTTCCTGGTGGCGTTTGGGATGATTGGTTCGGGTATCTCGGCAGTTTCCCTGGTGTCTATTCCGGGGAATGTGGGTAACAATAACCTGTTCTATTTTCAGTTTATTTTGGGTACCATTGCGGGTTACCTGTTTATTGCTTTTGTGTTGACGCCGATCTACTACCGACTCAAACTGGTTTCTATTTATACCTATCTCAATATCCGTTTTGGTAAGGTGACCTATAAAACTGGTTCATTGTTTTTTCTGGTGTCGCAGTCGTTTGGCGCAGCGCTTAGGTTATTGTTGTCGGTCAAGATATTGCAGTATGCTTTTTTCGATAGTCTGCATATCCCTTACTTTGTCACCATTATTATCGTATTGGTGCTGATATGGCTTTACACCAATAAATCGGGCATCAAAACTATTGTGTGGACCGACGCTTTACAGTCGCTATTCCTGATCACGGTTATGATCGTATCCATCCTTACCATTAAATATTCGCTGGGGCTAACTATCGGCGGCATGTTCAGTACAATAGCAAATCACCCTTATGCCAAACTATTTGATTGGGACTGGCATTCCGGCTCCAATTTTTTCAAGCAGTTTATTTCGGGTTTGCTTATTACGGTGGCATTGGTGGGCTTAGACCAAAGCATGATGCAAAAGACACTCACCATTAATAATGCTGACGGGGCCAAACGCAATGTGCTCACTTTTAGTTTTTTTATCGCAGCGGCACAAACCCTGTTTTTAGGGCTGGGGGTGTTGCTATATCTTTTTGCCGAACGCCATGGAATAAAATTAAGCAGTCAGAACGGGCAATTTACGGATACCGATGGTTTGTATCCTTTCCTTACCTTGCACTACTTCGGACAGGTTGGTGCTATTGCCTTTTTCATCGGCGTTATTGCCAGTACCTTTGCCAGTATTGATGCCTGCATTGCAGCGCTTACAACCGCCTTTAGCTATGATTTTATGGATATCGAAAGTAAAGCACCTGAGGATAAAAACAAGATCAAGAACCGGGTTTTGCTGGGCGTAAACCTGGCGATGTTTATCATCGTAATGGGTTTTTGGAACAGCCAGGGTGCCATCATCAATACCATATTCAAGATAGCGGGCTATACTTATGGGCCGATACTGGGTTTATACCTCACCGGCTTATTTTCCAAACTGCAAATGCAGGAAAAATGGGTGCCGCTTGCCTGCGTTTCGGCTGCGCTTTTAACATGGGTTTTGAATTTGGTGTTTAAGCAAGCATTCCAGTTCGACCTTGGTTTTATGAATATCCTGCTGAATGCTTTGTTGACGATTTTATTTTTGATATTGATTAAGCGAAAGAAATATGGCGAACAATAAGATCAATGCGGATATCAGGCTGACGAACGATCGAGCCGACTTTGCCGCCTGCGCTACTCTAATGGCAGTAAGCGACCCCTGGTTAAGTATGGATATCAGCTATGAGGAATGCCTTGCAGCTTTTGGCAAGCCTGAAAACACGGTGTTTGTTTTGCTGCGGGATGACAATCTATTGGGTTTTGTGATGCTGCAGGAGTATGGTAGTTTTAAAGGCTATATCAAAACTTTATGCGTCGACGGAAACTGCCGCGGGTTAGGCTATGGTACGCTTCTTTTGAAATTCTGCGTGCAGCATATCCTGGCTTATTCTCCTAATCTTTTTATTTGCGTTAGTGCGTTCAATGAAGGGGCTATAAAACTTTATAGCCGTTTTGGGTTTGAATTGGTAGGCGAATTGCCCAATTTCGTAAAACAAGGTTTTACGGAATTACTGATGCGGAAGACAGCTGGTCCAATTTCCGGTTACCTTCCGCCTGGTAGTAAATAACTAGTAAATTTTATGCTGAGGTTAAGAAACATTTTATGCTTGACGCTGATAGTCGCCACCACGCTCAATGCCCATGCGCAAAGCGCCTCCCGCCTAGTGCTTACTCGGCAGATCGATAGCATCATTCGTGATAAAATAAAAGAGAATAAGATACCCGGCGCCGTCATCGAAATTAAAAAGGGTGATGAGATCCTATACCGGCAGGCCTACGGTTATGCGCAAAAGTTCAACTATGAACACAAGCTTCTGGCCGAACCCGAATTACTGACCACCGACCACCTTTTTGATATCGCTTCCCTTACCAAGGTTGTCGGCACCACAACCTCCATCATGCTGCTGGTTGACCGGGGATTGATACATGTTGATGATCCTGTAGGTAAATACATCAAAGCTTTTACTTCACCAGACAAAGCTGCGATCACTATCCGGCATTTATTAACCCATACCGCAGGCTTGTTTGAATGGTACCCGCTGTATTACCGGGCATCCGATAAGCAACAAACCTTTAAGCTCATCGGCGAATTACCCCTTGCTTTCCCGGTAGGTGCACAGCGCAAATACAGTGACCTGGGTTTTACGATTCTGGGCGAGATCGTGGAGATCGTTTCCGGACAATCGCTGGATCAGTTTGAGGAGCAAAACATATTCATTCCGCTGGGGATGAAGCATACCTTGTATAATCCCCTAAAAAAAGATCCCGAAATGCCTATAGCGGCCACCTCCTTTGGCAACCCTTATGAGTACCGGATGGTGCACGACCCGGCGCTAGGCTTTCAGTTCAAAGAGATCGATCCGAATAGCTGGAACGGCTGGAGGCACTATGTGTTGCGTGGCGAAGTGAACGATGGCAACGCCTGGTACGCCGAAAAAGGCGTTTCGGGTGCGGCCGGTATTTTTTCGACGGTGGATGATCTGCAAAAATTGGTAGATATGCTGCGCAATAAGGGTAAGGTGGGGGATAAGCCGTTTATTTCGGAAGCAACCATTAATACTTTTCTGACCAACGATCGTTTCAGTAATGGCCTGGGCTGGATGATGGATCCGGTCAACTCCTTTATGAAGAATGGCCCGGAAGGAACGTTCGGACATACAGGATTCACCGGAACCAGTATTACTGTTGTACCGTCAAAGCAACTCTCTATTATCCTGCTGATCAACCGCCAGCAAATGGGCCTGATCAACGAAAAAGACTATTATAACGTAAATGCCATACGCGAACAGGTTTTTAAGGCGGTAATGGAGTTTGCAGAGTAGTATTAACCGCTGAACCAGCACTTATCATCTGCCAAAGCTGATTTTTACCCGACGGGCAAGTTTCTGGTCTTGATTTAAGCTTTTATCGCCAAAAAATAGGGGGTTGTCGGTATGAGCATAGCTCCAGTCTATTTCATTTTAGCTATTCACGGCCTTGCTGTTAATTCGTTCTATCGAATCAACAAAAAGAATAAAATGGAAAATCATCAAGCAGCGGTTTTGGTACCGGTAGTAACAGGCCGCAACAAAAAATACTCTCCTGCTATACGTCTCTGGCATTGGCTGAATGCACTGGTAATTACAGGACTTTTGATTACCGTAGCTGTTAACTCCACCGTATTAAAACCCTGGACCAATGCAGCATTCATAGCCGATAAACTCAAAGAGCAGGGCATCAAAGTAAGTGAAGATCAGGTGCGTCCTGTAGCCTTTGGCTTAGCCGATCAGGTTTGGGCCATTCATACTTATCTGGGCTATGTATTGGCGGGTTTGTTCCTTTTTCGGATCGGATTAGAGTTTTTTGAATTGAGCGATAAAAAACTGATCCGCAAGATCAAAGCCGCGCGCGAATCATTTTTACAACGCAAGAAAGATCGTATTGCCTCCCGCAACAAAATGCTGATCAAAACCCTTTATGCTATCTTTTACCTGTTGCTGGTTGTGATGGTTGTATCGGGACTCTCACTGGCTATCGGAGAATATGTACCAGCAATTAAGCAACTGCATTTTATTCGCGATATCCATGGGTTTACCATGTATCTCATCCTGGGTTTTACGCTTATTCACCTCGCAGGCGTAGTTTTGGGTGAGCGCAAACAGCACAAAGGTGTGGTTTCTGATATGATCAATGGCGGCGAGTAAGGGTAATCAGCCCGCTACTTCGGCCTTTTTTACCAATACCTTTTTGCGCAGCCATTCGCGCACTGGTTCATCATACAATTTAAGACAGGCGTAGGCTAGGGCAATACTGACAACAACGAGTGCTAACCCCACTAGCAGACCTTTTGGACCCAGTGGTATTTTGTCATCAACCACCCATGCGGTATAAACATAGATCAAAGGGTAATGTGTGATATAAAGCGGATACGAGATATCGCCCAGGAACTTACAGATTTTGGCTGATTGCGGGTTTTTGATCTCGCCGCCGGCACCGATGGAAACAATGAGCGGAAACGCAAGGATAACGCAAAATGCGTCATAAAGGCCGTTTTGCCAGAGTGTATTGGGGCCGCCAATCCTGGGGATGCTCAAAACAACAACAATAAGCAAACTGGCGATCCAAAAGGCATTTTTGATCCGGATAAGTTTGCCGAGGCGGCATAATAATACCCCACCAAAAAAAGGGAACAGCAGACGGGTAAAGCCCACATAAAGCTGTTCTTTGGTCAATGACCAGCCGCCGATCAGGTCGCCCTGCGGGCCTGCAACCAGGTAATTTACCATCATGGCTGCTGCCAGAAAAACAAAGATACCCAGCAACCATTTTGGGAAACGGCGTACGATCAGGGCGTACAATATATTGGCGATGTATTCGAAAAACAGCGACCAGGCTGGTCCGTCGAGCGGGTGCATTTCCTGCCAGCCGCGGATATCCATGGATAACGGCACGGGTATTAAGGTACTGCCGATCACCATCAGCAACAAAACTTCCCAAACCGGTGTGCCCGCAATTTGCGGAAAGGCCTGCCCTGCTTGCAGGTAAAACAATAAAGCGCCAATGACAGACCCCATTACAACCATAGGCTGCAAGCGTACCAAACGTCTTTTATAAAAATCCCATTGACTCATTTTGGTCCATCGGTCGTCATAGGCATACGCTACCACGAAGCCCGAAAGCAGGAAGAAGAAATCTACTGCCAGATAGCCATGGTTAATGATCTGAATAAAGCGGTTACCGCCCGTAAAAGTTTCAAACACGTGGAAGGTGATCACCAGGATAGAGGCCACACCACGCAATCCATCCAGGATGGGGTAGTGATTTTTACTTTCGAGGTATACGGAAGTGTTGCTCATTAATTGCAGTTCGGTTAAAGGGTTTATTGGCGGATGGTTAATCCAAAGTGTGTAACTGACACAATAATAATTAAAACTTTGTGTCAGACAAGCTCTTACCCGAAATAAAAAACGGCAAATTTATTGGGATTCAGATGCGCTTAGTTTACTTCTTACAGCTATTAATGCAATTAAAGTGATCAAAGCGGCAAACGACAGGTAATAGCCTACATAGCTCATTTGGTAAATGGATGCCAATTTGGTAGCCAAAACCGGTGCCGGTGATGCCCCGATGATGCCCGCCAACGTAAATGCCAGCGATGAACCGGTATAACGCACCGATGCCGGGAAAATGCCCGCAAGCGTTGTGCCGGTTGGGCCATAGGTAAGTCCCATCAGAAACATACCCAGGGCAAGGAAAGTCACTGTAAGCGACCAATTGCCGGCAACAAATAAGGGCGCGAAAACCAAGCCATATCCAAAAATAAGTATGGTAGTAATGATCAGCACTTTTGCACGGCCATATTTGTCGGCCAGAATAGCGGAAAGCGGTATGCTGAATGCAAAAAACAACATAGATATCATTTGTGCGATTAGAAATGCCGTCCGCGAATAATGGAATTGCGTTGTTCCCCAGCTGATGGTAAAAACTGTCATCAGGTAAAACAACAGGAAAGTAGTTACCGTCGCGAAAGTACCGAGCACTATTGTTTTTGTATGTTTTAGGAAAACCTCGGCGACAGGAACTTTAACGCGTTCATTTTTCTCAATGATCTTTATAAAATCGGGTGTTTCGGAAATTTTCAGGCGAACGTAAAGTCCAACCCATACCAGCAGGGCACTGGCGATAAAAGGAATGCGCCAGCCAAAACTGATAAATTGCTGATCACTTAGCGTTTTACTGAGTATTAAAAATATAGCACTTGAACAAAGAAAACCGATGGGTGCACCCAGCTGCGGGAACATACCATACCAGGCCTTTTTACCGGGAGGAGCATTCTCCGTAGCCAGTAAAACTGCCCCACCCCACTCACCACCCAGACCCAGACCCTGCCCAAAACGAAACAAAGCCAGTAATATAGGTGCTAAAATACCGATGCTGGTATATCCCGGTAATAAACCGATAGCTACGGTTGAAGGGCCCATGGTCATCAATGCGGCAACAAGCGTGGCTTTGCGCCCTTTACGGTCGCCAAAGTGGCCAAAAATTGCCGCGCCAAGTGGTCGCGCAAAAAAGGCAAGTGCGAAAGTCGCCAACGACTCTAACCTGGCGGCACTATCATTTCCCGCCGGAAAAAATAGTTTTGGAAATACCAGCACTGCTGCGGTAGCATAGATATAGAAATCAAAAAATTCAATAGTTGTTCCGATAAGGCTTGCAATTAGTATGCGCCTTGCAGGATTGACTTGTGATTGGTTCATTTGGTTTGGTAAAAGCAAACTCAAACATAGACTTTTCGGGCGAAATCTGTTTACTATTCATGCATCACGAGGTAATTTATCTGCCATAATTTAACTGATACGATATAATTGAGGTTTTTTTCGTAAATTTCGACCAACAAAACCTCATCTATCCCGTTATTGATATATGAAAAAACAAAATTGGCTTATTGCTTTAGCTGCCGGTGCGGGTGCTGCCGGTCTGGCTTATGCGCTTTGGCCAAAGAACAAGATCCCCAAGGGCGCAATTGTACAGCCCTTTGATAAACACAAATACCTGGGTCTGTGGAATGAAGTTGCACGCCTTCCTAACCGCATCGAGAAAAACCTGAAGAACGTTACTGATGAATATTCATTAAACGATGATGGCTCTATCGCGGTGATCACACGTGCTTATAACTTTGATAAGAATAAGCCGGTGGAAGCTGAAGGCAAGGCTAAATTTGTTGGTCCTGATAACCGGGGTCAGCTTAAAGTATCTTATTTTCTGCCGATCTATCTGGATTACAATATCCTCGACGTGGATGCAAAATACCGTTATGCTATGGTATCAGGCAGCAGTCTGGAATACCTCTGGATCATATCACGCGAAAATGCCATTCCGGACGAAATCAAAGAGCGTTTCTTAACAAAAGCGTCTGCTTTGGGCTTTGATGTTTCAAAGCTGGAATGGACCTCCTGAAAGTTCAGGTATTCGCTTGAAATCGGATTATTTCAGACTACCAATTTACGATATAGTCGATTTTTGCATTCCGGTACGCGGGTTTCTGTAAATTCACCTTGAACTTTTTGAAGCTTTGTGAAGGCCCTTCTGTTGCGAACATATTGGTGAGCCAGGCTGGGATCAGTCCACCGGGGTCTGCATGGAGGGTATAATCAATTTTAACGCCGTTTGAACCCGTTGGCGTTAATATCCACTTGCCTTTTGAATTTGCGATCCTTACAATGCCCGGTTTTGCCGGCACCATATCAACATTACAAGGGGCGTCGATAGTTACCACTTTGGTTTGTGGATTTTGCGATACCATTAAATGCGCTATAAAATCGCGGTCGCTTACCGGCCAGGGCATATTTACCAGTGAATAGTAATACAAATCTGAGGGTGATACTTGTTTAACAATATAATTGGAAGAGGTATGGTACAACCATTCTTCGCTCCCTTTAATATCCATCAGCATAGCAACCACCTGCGAAAGCGTAGCATCAACTTCGCATTGCACCCGGATAGCTTTAACTTTTGAAGTTTCTACATCGCCCGTAAAGATCTTTATGCCCTTGCTGTTTTCTTTCAATACCCAATTGGTCCCGATCTGCGCATGTGCATAGCAAGTCAATAATAAAAATACAAAGCAAAGGTTTTTATACATTGCTGTTTTTTGAAGTCAATGCAAAGCTAACATTGCCGTTAAGAATTGTGTTGCTAAGTTTAGCCTTTTTACCTGCTACTTACATTGCAAAATTACAGATGATGCGCGCTGTAGCCAGGCTAGGAGTTAGGCTTATTGATACCAAGGTTTTGGCGGGAATATTTTTCAGGTGATTCAATGATTTTGGTAATAAAAGTTGCGAGGCTTTTTTGGGATATCACAGAGCCTTTTTCAGCTTCGCCTTTGCGTGTAAGCTCATAGTCGACTTCCTTAGAATTGGTAAACCAGGTTGGACGCAAAATAGTATAGTCGAGATCGGAGGCTTCAAATACATCAGCTGCTCTCCGATAAGGTATCAAAACAGAACGAAGCGGGGTATCATAAATGCCTATAGAACTGATGAAGATCAATTTTTTAACGCCCGTCTGTTCCATGGCTTTGACAATGTTTTTGGCCATGGATTCCAAATTGCCGGCAAGGTTGGCGTAAACAATATCCTGGCCGGATATTGCCTGTTTTAGCTGGTCGAAATTCAATACATCACCCTCAATTACGCTGGCGCCTGAGGTATCGATCCCGTTTAGGCGGGACGCTTTGCGCAAAAACAGAGTAAGTTTAATATCCTCCCAATCAGACAATAGTTCAATTACTTTTCGGGCAATATTACCGCTTGCGCCCAGGATGACAACGTTTTTCATTTATTATTAGGGGTATATGATTTAATTAATTACCTCCCGAATCAAGCGTCCTGACAACTTTTGCAGGGATACCGGCTACAACCGTATTGTCCGGCACGTCCTTATTGACCAGAGCACCAGCAGCAACCACCGAATTTTCGCCGATGGTAACACCGGGTAAAATTGTTGCTCCGGCGCCTATCCAGGCATTTCTTTTAATTAAGATGCGGTTTAATAAAAGCGATTTTCTATCTGCCGGATCAAGGGGATGATTCTCAGTTACGAGGTTAACCCGGGGGCCGATCTGCACATCGTCCTCAATCGTAATGCCGCCAAGGTCGAGGAACGAACAGGCGTGATTGATAAATATCCTTTTGCCCAGTTTGGTATGCCTGCCAAAATTGGTGTGAAAAGGTACAAAAATCGTGGTACTCGGATCAATAGATGATCCCATAATTTCACTCAGCTGCTCTCTGATTTCATCAATGCTGGTTGAACCATTCAAAGA
>CAIPDP010000088.1 GCA_903863845.1 uncultured Mucilaginibacter sp.
CGGTGCCGGTAATTTCAAATATATCTGTGACTGGCTCGAAACCAAGGCTGAGGTAAAATTTAATAGCCGGAACCCGGCCGTTGCACCAAAGATAATTTATCTGCCGGCCGCGGAGGTAAACGATGGCGAAATTAACAAGTTGGTTGCCTATCCCTTTGCCCTGGTAAGCCGCGAGGGTTGCCATACCACGCAACTGGTAGGCCTTACCAGAAAAATCCTTGTATCCGTTGGGATGAAATGTGGCAATACACACTAATTTTTCATCGACGAAATAGCCAAGATGAAAACTCTCCGGATCTTCGTCCCCGGGAAACCGGCATCGTTCTAAACTAAGTTTCCCATCGCGCAAAATTTCATTGCGGATAGGCAGCGTATCCTCAACCTGAATAAACCTGATCATGTTTAGCAATACTAATTTTGGCAACCAGGTCGGCAAGGCGGCTTGAGTAACCCATTTCATTATCGTACCAGCCCACAACTTTGGTCAAACCTCCAACCACTGAAGTTAATTTTGCATCAAAAATACAGCTGTGCGTATTGTCCAGGATATCGTTTGACACGATCGGATCTTCGGTATATTCCAGTATATGCCTTAACGAACCATTTGCGGCCTGCGCAAAGGCAAAGTTGATCGCTTCAACAGTGGCAGGCTTTTTCAGGCTGCAGGTAAAGTCGGTGAGTGAACCATTGAGCACAGGAACGCGGATACCTGCGCCACCCAGTTTGCCGTCTAAATGAGGAAAAATATTGGTTATGGCTTTAGCTGCGCCGGTTGTTGTCGGAATAATAGAACCCGAAGCCGCCCGTGCCCGGCGCAGGTCTTTGTGCGGTGCATCGTGAAGATTTTGATCGCCCGTCATTGAGTGTACGGTGGTGATATAGCCGTCAATGATACCCCAGCTCTCTTCGAGTATTTTTACCATTACCGCCACATTATTGGTGGTGCAGGAAGCGTTGGAGATGATCGGTGAATGAAGATCAATTTGTTGGTCATTAACCCCAATAACAATAGTAGGGATACTTTTATCGGGCGATGGCGCCGAAATGATCACCTGTTTGGCACCTGCGGCCAGGTGTTGTTCGGCAGCTTTTTTTGTTGTGAATTTACCGGTAGCTTCCAGCACGATATCAATATCCAGTTGGCCCCAGGGCAGTTTAGCAGGATCTTTTTCAGAAAAAACGCTGATCTTTCGCCCATCAATAAACAAGTGACGTGCATCGGCTTTTACTGTTCCGCCAAATGTGCGGTGTACCGAATCATATTTAAACAGGTGGGCCAGGGTTGAGGTATCAGCCAGATCGTTAATGGCCACTACATTGATATCCGGGTTGTTAAGCACACTTCTTAAAAATATCCTGCCAATTCGCCCGAAACCATTGATCGCTACGCTTATCACAATTCTTTAGGTTAAATAAAAAATCAAAGGTAGCTAAAATTAACAGGCATCTTCAGCAGCGTTGAAACCCGGGACTGAAAATGACAGCAAAAAAACGAATTTCCCTAAGTTAAATTTAGATGAATAGATTCCGGAAAGCCAGTGATTCGCGTTCTTTCGAACGGAGCAGGAAGGTGATCATCCAATTGAAAAGCAGGCATAAGGCCAGGATCATGCCTATTAGAACTGAATTACCGTAGTCTTGCAAAAAGAGCACCATAAATATACAACCTATATTTAAACCAGCCAATATCAAAGTGGTTTGCACATGGGTCAATCCGAGTCGGAGCATGCGGTGATGAATATGATTGCGATCGGCTGTGAAAGGTGAAATACCCATTGATATCCGCAGGATAAATACGCGGATGGTGTCAAAAATAGGTCCAATCAGTATAGCCACAGCTAATGCAGGTGCCGAGAAAATTTCAGGCGTTTTTTCGCTGGTAAATTTATTAAGCTCGATAAATTTAATAGCCATTACTACCGAGATCAAACCAATTAGGAGTGAGCCGGTATCGCCCATAAAGATTTTAGCAGGAGTGATATTATAGCGTAAAAAACCAAATATCGAACCAACCATCGCCAGGGAAACAGCTGCCAGTTGGTATTGATGTATATAGATGAACAGTGCCGCAAAGCAACTATTTGACACTATACCGGTAGTTGCGGCAAGGCCGTCGATACCATCGATCAGGTTAAAGGCATTTACGATAAGAATGATAGTGAGAACTGACAAGGTAGCACTTGGCCAGTAAGGCAGGTTGTGTATACCGAATATGCCATACATACTGGTTAAACGTATATCGCCAGCTAATACCAATATTGAAGCTACTACAAATTGAATAAAGAATTTAGTACGAGAGTTTACGCCCGAAAGATCATCCTTTAAACCCATTGCAAACAGGATGATACATGCCGTTAGCAGATAGTTGATCGGAAGCGACCTATCGGTCATACTAAAAAGCAGGGAAGTAATGGTAAAGCTCACAAAGATCGCTATCCCACCCAGTCGGGGGATACCATGATCATGTTGCTTTCTGAAGTGGCCAACATCGTCATACAAGTGCCTGGCTCTGGCCACGTGCAAAATAGAAGGAATAGCCAGCAGCGTAATGAGAACCGAGAAAGTTACAATGATCAGATAATACGCGAAGTAGTATGAGTGGATAAATTCTGTCATGGAATATCAGTAATTGTGATAATTAGATATATCATAATCAGGCAGCCAAATTACGGAAATTTTCATAATTGTTAAAAAAATTGCATTATTTTTCGCATTGGCTTTAAAATCAACGAAATAACGGGAAATAATATAGCGTTATTGCGCATGGCTTTTAAGTCGTACCCAAGGGCTTTTACGCGATTGCTTAAACTTTTGTTACTTACGCCGCCAATAATCATTTTAATAATTACTCTGTTGAGGTAAAACACTTTTTTCTTATGGAAATGAATAAACCTTAACATCAATTCATAGTCAGCCGCGCTTCCATAATCCAGTTTGTAACTGCCCAGGATTTCAAACAACTCTCGTTTACAATAAAATGTCGGGTGCGGAGGCATCCACCCCCTATTAAACATCCCGTTTTTATATGTCCCCGAACGCCATTTACGAACAATTTTACCGTTTGGTTCTATGAAATCCAGATCGCCATATAAAATATCGAACTGATGCGATGCGAATGCCATGGCTACCTCTACCAACACATTTTCGTCGGCCAGGTAATCATCAGCATTTAATGTGCCAATTACATCGCCGGAAGCCAGTTGTATGCCTTTATTCATCGCATCATATATGCCATTATCGGGCTCCGAGATCAATATTTGGATTTTATCCTTATAACTTTCGATGATTTTCAGGGTGTCATCAGTTGAGGCCCCATCGATAATGATGTATTGTATATTGTTGAATTTTTGCCTCAGTACCGAGTCGATACAAGTGTTTATCGTATTTTGGGCATTATACACCACGGTGATCAGCGAGATCGTCAAATTTTGCATTTCGAGGAAAATACACTTTTAATATCTGCAATATTATGTAATTTTGAATTTGCCGCGCAAAATAAATAAATCGGCAGTTTGATAGCCTATGCGATTTTATTCCGCTCTCTTCATCATTTCTTCATTTTATTTTTCGCTGGTGCTAACTTCCTGTTCATTCAAACAGCAGCAGGTGCTTTTTGAACACCAGGCCCCGGTTGTAGATAGCAGCACTTTTAATGCGACCAACAACGGCTCAGGCACAAGTGATTATCATATCAAATCTCAGGACATTTTACAGATCCGTAATTTGCAGAATGCAAAATATATAGTAGATGCGCTTCCATCTACTATGTCTTCCGGATCGTCGGGTTCAAGTTCAGGCACCAGCGGTAACGCGGGCGAAGGCCAGACTTACCAGGTTGAAGACGATGGAACTGTAGCTTTGCCTTTGATCGGTCACCAAATGGTTGCCGGACTCACCAGGACTGAGGCACAAAAAAAAATAGAAAGCATTTACAGTAAAACCGAACTTGCAAATCCGATCATTGATCTGAAGATCGTTAACCTTAAAGTTACCCTGCTGGGCGAAATAAGGGTGCAGGGTAATTACGCACTAACCAAGGATAAAACTTCACTGGTAGAAATCATTGGATCGGCAGGCGGCCTGACCGAACTGGCCAATGAAAAGAACATCAAGATCATCAGGGGTGACCCGAAAAAACCGCAGATAATAGACGTTGATCTGAGCAATATCAAAACGCTGGCCGACCCCAGAATAATTTTACAGAACAACGATATCGTGTATATTGCTCAAAATAAACGAGCTATCAAAAATGATCAGTTGCAAAATGTAACTACTACCTTACAACCCGGCTTGATCATACTTAATACAGCGCTGATCATTTATACGCTTATTCACCGGTAAATGGAAGAGACTGAAAAGATAACGCGCAAACTTCCGAATCAGGAAGTTGACTATTACAAAATTGGTAAAATACTCTTAAGCCGCTGGTACTGGATAGCTGCATCAGTTGTGGTATGTGTTACCATTTCTTACATTTACCTTTGGTTTACCCCAAAAACCTATGCAACATCAGCGACGCTGAAGATCGAAGAAAAAAAATCGGAATTTTCAGATCTCGTCGGCATCATCAATAACAACGATCGCGGTCCATCGAAAATACAAAGCGAAATATTTGTATTACAAAGCCGGACTTTAATTTTAAACGCAATCAGGGACCTCGACTACAGGGTTAGTTTTTATATCTCGGGCAGGGTGCGCACTACCGAATCATACCCCCAAAAGCTATTAGATATCCAGCTGCTTCGTTTTGACAGCGTTAACTTTTTCCGTGACCTGATCACCTTTAAGCCAATGAGTCCGCAAACGTTCCTGCTGACCTATAAGATCGGCGGCAAAGAGTTGCATAATACTTACAAATATGATACTCCAATAACCATTGCGAACACTTCATTCAGCATCAAAAATCCTGGCGAACTGGTAAGTAACACACTTTTCATGTTTAAATTTAATACACCTGAAGATTTTGTCGGGCGTGTTAAAAGTGGTTTGCATACCAATGAGATCGTAAAAAATTCAAATATTATTTCCTTGCAGGAAACAGACTCAAATCCACAGTTTGCGGCAGATATACTGAATGCAATCATGAAGGAATACCTGGCCTATGACAAGAGCATGAAAACTCTTTCGGCGACCAATATGATCAAGTTTATTGATGATCAATTAGAGACGCTCGCTAATACTGTAAAAGGATCTGAAAATTCGATCGAAAAATATAAAACAAGCTCCAAGATCATGGATGTCACATCGGCAACCGAAATGGAGATCAGCCAACTGAAAGAAATTGGATCGGAGCAGCAAATTCTTAAAGTTCAGCTGATAGCGATCGATCAATTAAAAGAACAGATCGCAAAGGATAAAGATAATATCAGCCTTAACCTTAATCTCGAAGGAGTGATCGATCCGCTTTTAAGCGGTGTGATACAAAGTTTGAATAATCTGCTTGTAGAAAAAAACACCTTGCTCAAAACCTACAATGCCAATTCGCAGGCGATAAAGGATATAGACAAACAAATATTAGAATTAAAAAATGCTGCTTTAAATAATATTGACGCTACTTCTGTACGGATCAATAAAAATATCACCTACCTCGACAGTCAGATTGCTAAGGTAAATGATAAGATATCTACGTTACCGGCGGCTGAGAGAGACCTGATCAGTTTGAAACGTGATTTTGAGATCAACGATAAAGTTTACTCTTTCCTTTCCGAAAAAAGGCTGGATGCGCAGATCAGCCGGTCGGCGATCCTACCAGGCGCGGCAGTAATAGAACCCGCCGAGGCCAATTTCAGTCCGGTATCGCCCGATGAACATACCATACACCGCACTGCCCTGATCGTTGGTCTGGCTATAGGCCTGGGGCTTATTGTATTGATACGCATTTTAAACCCCTATATTTATGATAAGGAAACGGTTGAAAGCTTAACAACCATACCAATCATAGGCGTTATCCGTAAATTCCCTGACGAGATAGATGAGGATAATACCCAAATACTTGCGTTAAGCCGGCCAAAATCGATTTTTGCCGAATCCGTCAGATCGGTCCGTACCAATCTTAACTTTATTGCTTCCGAAAAATCGAGCAAGATCATTTGCATCACATCAGAAGTTGCAGGCGAAGGCAAATCTTTCATTGCAGTAAATCTATCAAGTACGCTATCGTTGATCGATAAAAAAATAATTTTGATAGCGGCCGACTTACGGCGTTCGCGGATGCACAAGACCTTTAACATGCCAAACGACAAAGGTTTGAGCAATTACCTGGCAAACCAATGCGAAGTGGACGATGTTATCAGACACACCGGTCAGCCGAACCTTGATATCCTGCTTTCGGGACCCGTTCCGCCAAACCCTTCCGAATTATTGCATAATAAACGAATGATCGAATTGATAGACGACCTGAAAAAGCGGTATGATATCGTTATGATCGACACCGCGCCAATCGGACTGGTATCTGACTCGATACCACTGATCAGAATGAGCGACATCAATATTTTTGTGATCAGGTCAGGTAAATCAAAGTTTTATGCAGCAACAGTTCCCCAAAGGATCGCTAATGAATACCATCTTGACAACACGGCGATCATTTTAAATGCTTTCGCTGAAGACTTATTGCATACCCGTTACTATACAACCAAGTTTACGGGTGAATATACGGGAGGCCATTATTATTATTATTCAGATTATAGCGGTTACGAAGGCTCGGATTACTATGTCGACAAAAAGCAGCATAAATGGTGGGATTTTAGGCGGTGGATAAAATAAATGGACGGCAGGCAAAAGACATCTAATAAGTGGTACCCTGTTTATACAAATCCCCGGGCCGAAAAAAAGGCCCAGATCGCACTACAAAATAAAGGTATTACCACTTACCTGCCTTTAAAACGGCAACAAAAACAATGGAGCGACAGGAAGAAATGGATAGAAGAACCACTAATTAAATCTTACATCTTTGTTTACATCACAGAACAGGAACAGACCGAGGTACTGATGACCAAAGGGATAGCCCGATTTATCTATTTTGGGAACAAAGTGGCTTCAATGCCGGATAGACAAATTAACGATCTGAAGCTATTAATTGCCAGCTCAATCGAATTGGAAATTACCGAGGAAAGCCTGCAACCAGGTGAAAAAATAGTGATCAAAGCCGGACCATTGAAGGGAATGACAGGCGAGATCATTTCGTACCGTTCACAAAAACAACTTGCACTTCGTTTAGAAAGTCTTGGCTGCTCGATCATTATACAAATTGCAGCATCTTTCCTGAGCAGATTTTAACATTAGATACTATGATGTGAATAAGTTTTATGATAGTGTATTGCTATTTTTTGACTTATTTTAAAGCCTTTATACTTTAACAGCAGCATCGCAAAGCATTTTCATAAACTGCTGTTATCTAATAAGTTACATTTTAGGAGTGTGACTTACGGGGCGAAGCTGTGAATTTACCTCTTTAATATGTGCAGGATAGCTGGAATGATCTCAAGAAAGCGTACAACGCCTGAGGTCCGTGAAAAAGTAACAATCATGTGCCATGCCCTTCAGCATGGCGGGCCAGACGACGAGGGTATTTATATGGACGAAAATAATGGCCTGGTATTTGGCCACAGGCGGCTTTCCATTATAGACCTCAGCAGCAACGGTCACCAGCCAATGTCGGACGCAGCTGCACGGGTATGGATCACCTTTAATGGCGAAATTTATAATTACCTTGAACTAAAGGAAACGCTGATCGCTTCAGGTGCAAAATTCTATTCTAATTCTGATACCGAAGTAATCATTCAGGCTTACTTATTCTGGGGGATGGCTTCATTTTCCAAACTAAGAGGAATTTTTGCGTTTGGATTGTACGACATTCACAAACAGCTAACCTATCTGGTTCGTGATAGTTCGGGCGTAAAACCTTTGTATTACATGGTCAGAGATGGCGAATTAAGTTTCGCTTCGGAAGTAAGGGCGCTGAAAAAGGCTGGTTTGGCTACTGAATCTGATAAATCGTGGCAAGTACGTTTCCTGGCTTTCGGTCATATTCCAGAGCCTTATACCACCCAAAAAGATGTTTACAGTTTACCCAAAGGCGAATTCCTTTGCTGGAACCATAAAAAAAACAGCTATGAGATACATTCCTATCATGTAGCAACTGCAAAAACGATCATCAATGTTGCAGAGCAAGCTAAAGAACTGATCAGGAATGTTCTGGGAAAAGCCGTATCACGGCAACTTGTTGCTGATGCCCCGATAGGCGTTTTCCTGAGCGGCGGTACGGATTCGAGTATTATTACTTTACTGGCTAATCAGCATCGTCATACCCAGCTGAAAACAATATCGATCTATTTCGATGAAAAAGCTTATGATGAAAGCCAATACCAGAACCTGATTCTGGCGGAGATACAGGGTGAAAAATTCTCACACCTGGTAAAACAAAATGATTTCGAAGAGTTTATCCCTCAGATCATTGAAGATATGGATATGCCTACAACTGATGGTATCAATACCTGGTTCATCAGCCGGTATGCACACCAGGACGGGCTCAAAGCTGTACTTTCAGGAGTGGGAGCCGATGAGCTTTTCGGCGGCTACCCCTCATTTAACAGGATCAAATTTTTGAAGAAGTTAAAGCGACTTCCCCGCCTTTCGTTTTCTGCAGCTAAATTATTCACTTCAGATAAGTACCGAAAAATATCATTCCTTGCCTACGATCACCCACTGGCCGATTATCTTTTGTTGCGAGGGCATTATCCGCCAATGGATATAGCCGAAATTTTAGATATGGACCTGAGTGAAGTTGAAGCTATCCTTTTTGATAATAAAGCCATCCCCAAAATAAGCAAGTTCGATGAAGAAGATGCAGCATGGTTTGAAACCAACCTTTACATGCAAAATCAGCTGTTGCGAGATACTGATGTGATGGGTATGAGCCATGCGCTTGAAGTAAGGGTGCCATTTTTGGACGAGGACTTTAAGCGCCTTGTTGAGAATATCAGGCTGGATATTCGTTTCGATGAAGTGCAGCCAAAAAAACTATTGATCGATAGTTTTAACGATGTATTACCTGAGGCTGTATGGAAACGATCAAAAATGGGCTTTACTTTTCCATTGCAGCAGTGGATGAAGGACCATGAGCAGATCAGTGACCCCAATTATTACCAGGGAAAAAAGGCAAAACAAATCATAAAAGACTTTAAAACAAGTACGATGCATTGGTCTAAAGCCTTTGCTTTGTATCAAATACAGCGTTATGCCTAAAAGAATCATCCTTTTAACGCTGCAAACTTTCAGCACAACGGGCGGCATTCAAAAAATGACCCGTACGCTAGCGCATTCGCTCGATCATATTTCAAAGGAGCAACAATGGGATTTTAAACTCTGGTCGCTTTACGATTCGAGGTACGACGTGATGAAGCAGTACCTTGATTCGGAAAACTTTATTGGTTTCGGGCGCAGCAAGCGTCGATTAGCAATTAATACGATATCAAAAGGCACGAAAGCAGATATTCTAATTTTGAGCCATATCAACCTGGCGCTGATCGGCATAATTGTTAAAATATTAAACCCTAAATGTAAAATTTGGCTGGTAGCCCATGGCATCGAGGTGTGGCGCCCTTTAAGTATCTTAAAATCGTTGTTTGTTAAAAAGTTTTGCGACAGGATCATTTGCGTGAGTAATTTCACCAAACAGCAAATGATCTCGTGGCATCATATCGATCCAAAAAAATGTGTCGTTCTTAATAATGTGGTTGACCCTTTCATAAAGCATCCCGAAGAATTTGATAAACCCGAATATTTATTGAACCGATATAGTCTGACAAAAGAAAACCAGGTGATCTTTACATTAACAAGGTTGGCATCCTCAGAGCAATACAAGGGGTATGAACAGGTGATCAAGGCGGTTGCACGACTTAAAGACAACTTCCCACATTTGAAGTATATTTTGTCCGGACAATACGATCCGACCGAAGAATTGCGAATAAAAGAATTAATCACCTCCTGCGGGGTGGAGGAACGGGTTATACTGACAGGATTTTTAAACGAAAAAGAACTGGCTGATTATTTCCTTCTTGCAGACCTGTTTGTTTTACCGAGCAAAAAAGAAGGTTTCGGTATTGTATTTATTGAAGCCTTAGCCTGCGGGCTGCCGGTGATATGTGGCAATGCTGATGGCAGTGTAGACGCGATCAGACAGGGCGAATTAGGAACCGCAATTAATGTAAATGACCTGGATGAACTTGAAAAAGCGATCAGTTCCTATTTACAAACGCCACTGACAACAGAAACGCGCCATTTATTGCAGCAGCAATGTCTGAGCTATTTCAACGAAGAAGATTATAAAAAAAACCTGTTAAAAATGATCTCTGAAGCGAATGGTAACTGAAGAAAAATGGGATATTGAAATAGCGCCTAAAAGCAGCTTATTCGATTTGCAGCTTAAGGATACCTGGCATTATCGCGACCTATTATTATTGCTTGTACGCCGCGATTTCGTTTCATTTTACAAGCAAACGGTGCTTGGTCCATTATGGTTTTTCATACAGCCAGCCATTACCGTTGCTATTTATACACTGGTATTTAGCAATATTGCTCAAATATCAACCGATCACGTACCTGCACCTTTATTTTATCTGGCGGGAACGATCATCTGGAATTATTTTTCGGAATGTCTGACCAAAACATCAACTGTTTTCAAAGACAATTCGGCCATGATGGGGAAAGTTTATTTTCCAAGGCTGATCATGCCTTTAAGTATCGTTTGTTCAAACCTGATCAGGTTTGCCGTTCAGTTCATCCTCTTTATTTTGGTTGCGCTTTACTTTATTTTGATAAAAGGCGAAGATATACACCCCAGTTATTACATATTCCTATTCCCATTATTGATCCTTCTTATCGCTGCGCTCGGTTTGGGCTTGGGTATGATCGTTTCTGCTGTGACTACCAAATACCGTGATATTGCATTTGTAGTGGCATTTGGAGTTCCTTTGTTAATGTACGCAACAACAGTTATATACCCGCTTTCGACCGTTGTGGCCAGATATCCTAAATATAGCTGGCTGGTTAAATACAACCCGGTAACGCCGGTTATTGAAAGTTTCAGGTATGGCTTTTTCAGCAACGGTATTTTTGACTGGGGATTATTGGGATACAGCGCAGTTGTAACCTTAATAATTCTTTTAACAGGCATCATTATATTTAATAAAGTTGAGAAGAATTTTGTCGACACGATCTGATGGGAATTGTAATTAGAGCTGAGAATTTATCAAAGGCCTACCAGTTGGGTGATTTCGGAACCGGTACCATATCGCGCGACTTGGAACGTTTCTGGGCGCGGATTCGTGGTAAGGATGACCCCTTTTTGAAGATTGGCGAAGTTAACGACCGTACCACCAAAGGAGGAAGTGACGTAGTTTGGAGCCTGAACAATTTGAATTTTGATATCGAACAGGGAGATGCGGTGGGAATTATTGGACGAAATGGCGCGGGCAAAAGCACATTGCTTAAAATTTTAAGCAGGGTTACCTCTCCCACTACCGGATCGGTAAAAATAAAGGGCCGGATAGCCAGTTTGCTTGAAGTGGGCACCGGATTCCATCCCGAATTAACCGGCCGGGAAAACATCTATTTGAACGGTGCGATACTTGGTATGCGCAAAGCTGAAATTAAACGCAAGTTTGACGAAATCGTTGACTTTGCTGGTGTAGAAAGGTATATAGATACCCCTGTAAAGCGATATTCATCAGGCATGTATGTTCGCCTGGCATTTGCGGTAGCCGCCCATCTTGAATCAGAAATTTTGATTGTAGACGAAGTATTGGCTGTTGGTGACGCAGAGTTTCAGAAGAAATGCCTTGGCAAAATGGGCGATGTAAGCAAAGGCGAAGGGCGTACCATTTTATTTGTGAGTCATAATATGGATTCAATCCGAACGCTTTGTAACCGCGGAATGGTGCTCAACAACGGAGGCATATTATTTAAGGGCGATGTTGACGATGCCGTTAATCATTACATGCGAAATTCGAAAGAGGAATATCTCAAAACCACGGTATCAGGCCTGAGTATGAGCCCGGAGGTTACTTTAGAATCGTTCTGGATCAACCGGTCAACATTGATGTCGCATGAGGATCTGGACTTTAAATTGAAAATAAAAAGTAGCCAGATCAATCATATGAGTTCGGCAGCGATATTTATTTTTGATGAACTTGAACAAAAGGTGGCTTTCTTCGACTTACGCTGTAACGAACTTTACCTGGTTTCTGACGAGAACGAAAACGTTTCAATTAGTGGTTCTCTTAAAAATTTACCCTTACTCCCCGGTGTGTATAAAATAGGGATCCATTTGCAATCAAATCTGCTTTATAAAGACTTCTTTGATCTGCTTCGATTCAGGATCTTACAAAAACCTTTGGTTGATGACCTCCTGCCCTACCCACTGCCTGTTAGAGGTAAGGTAGAAATTGATTACGCTTTTAGCATAACCTGATCGATGAATTACGAACAACTTTACGAAGGGAAAAACCAAGACTATTACCTGCATAGCAGGCCCGAAATAATACCATTTGTGCCAGCAGATTGCCAAACTGTGCTTGATGTTGGTTGTGGCAATGGTGGCTTTGGCCTTACCCTTAAAGCACAACGTGCCTGTACCGTTTGGGGAATTGAGCCTAACAAAGAAGCTGCCCGGGACGCGGAAGATAAGTTGGATAAGGTAATTAACGGCTTATTTGTAAAGGATATGCCAGAACTTAACGGTCAGCAATTTGATGTTATATTTTTTAACGATGTATTGGAGCACCTGGTAGCTCCGGAAGAAGCATTGAACGCCTGTAAACAACTACTAAGCCCTAAAGGCTGTATCATAGCATCAATTCCCAATATTCGCTGGTATCCCGTGATATTATCGTTGCTCCGATACAAAGATTTTAAATACGAAGACGCTGGTGTAATGGATAAAACCCATATGCGCTTTTTTACATTAAAAAGTATGCGACGTATGTTTGAAAGTAATGGTTTCAGGGTAATGCGCGCGGAGGGTATAAACAAACACAGTAATTTTAAATTTTTTAATCTTTTAAATTTCTTGTTGTTTAACAGTCAGGAGGATATGAAATATCCGCAATTTGTAATTGTAGCTTCTATCTGATGCCCACAAAAATTGACATCATTATCCTAAGCTTTGCCAAAGATGAAAAGCTGAAGGGACTCACCGATCAAACAATTGATACACTTTTAAAATCTGAGGACCCTGCAGAAATTGAGTTTAATATCCTGGTTATTGAATCGAACAACGAAGCGAAACCCTACGCTTTCGCAAATACCCAAACCATATACCCTAAATCAAAGTTTGGCTACAACAAATACATGAATATTGGCATCAGGCAGACGCACAATGAATATGTATGCCTGTGTAATAATGACCTGGTATTTCATCAAGGATGGGCAAGTGCGATACTGAATGCCATGGAAAACGACCCTGCTATGATGAGTGCCAGCCCCTATTGTCCAATTTTTCATTTGAACAACGGTTTCGACGAAAATGGGCCGGTACTGGAAGGGTATTTTGGCGTACTTGGTGGCTGGTGTCTTTTTATGAAAAGGAAGATATTTGAAACCATTGGCCTTTTTGACGAAAACTTACTCTTCTGGTATTGCGATGCCGACTACTGCAAAACACTCGAAAAATTCGGCGTCAAAAATTGTCTGGTTCCGGCTTCGAGGGTAACACATTTAGGAAGCGAGTCGCTAAAAACAGTTGATCAGGCCGAATATCAGAAACTTACACAAATGCCCCGTGCCTATTACAGTTATAAATGGGTACATCACTCCTATCTGAAATATCTGGCACAAACTTTACTACTCAAGGCACAACTGCTGTTTGCCCGAAAGTTTTAAATAATTAATTGAGCATTTGGCAAGTCAAACGCATTCGGTTATCACATTCGCGACAAATAAATTCAGCTATTTGCAGTTTGCTTTGAATTGTGCACAATCTATCCTTTTGCATAATGATATACCGATTTATATCGTTTCCAACCTCGAAGCTAAAATCCCTGAAATTTTTAAGGAAAAAGTCTTTATTATCCGCGCAAAACCTGGACACGCCGAGCTTGGGATAGGTATTAAATTGCATATTGACGAATACCTGAAAACAGCGCATACGCTTTTTATAGATTCGGACTGCTTATGTTATGGTAGTCTGGAAGATATATTTAAAGCGTGCCTTAATATGGATGTAGGCGTTGCAGGTAACATTGTTCCTGCCTGGCAATGGTGCGGCAAGGACCAGGCTACAACCGTAAAAAAAGTATGGGGCTTAGATAATCTTATTCGCTATAACGGCGGACTTTACTATTTAAGGCAATCAGAAACAACAACTCGAATTTTCAACACAGCGCGTGAGATCGGCGAAAAATATGATGACTATGGCTTTTCAAGAATTAAAAATAAATGGATAAATGAAGAAGGGCCTATTTCTATAGCCATGATGATTGAAGGGGAAAAACCTTTGGCCGATGACGGCAGTTTTATGACCGATTTATACACCGATATGCGCCCAAAAATCATCAATGTACTGCAAGGCGAACGCGTATTGCGCAACAAACCGACTTCCCATGCTAATTACAGGCCATGGTACCCTGCTTTATATTCGCCGGTTATCATACATTTCGGAGGGAGCCAGTTCAAGTCATATCCTTACCGCTCGCAGACTGCATTACTAAAACTCAAAAACAAGGGTATTCCAACTGCTTTTGCAGTAATCATTGTCAATATCACATTACATATACCATACCGTCTATACCATTGGCTCAGGTCTGCTATAAATAGCGGTCGTCAATAATTAAATAGAAAAATCGATGCAAAGCTGGCTAAAAAAAGAAATTAAATTAAAAGTTCTACAGCATTACTGGAATTACAAGGGCTGTTTTAAATATTACGGTCAATCAGTTTATTTTCCGAAAAACAGTGTCATTTTTAAACGTGCCGTAAAAGAGGGTATCTATGAACATGAAATACTGAAATTCATATTGCCCCTTATAAAGGCAAATACTGAAGTTTTTGACATAGGTGCCAATATTGGTTTGATGGCAATACCCTTTCTGGCAATAAATAACAGTGTAAAAGTTATTTCAGTTGAAGCATCGCCAAACAGTATTCCTTCATTGAAAAAAACGCAGTCGGTTCATAAAGCAAAAGAAAGATGGACAATTGTAGATAAAGCCGTTTCAGACAAAAGCGGAATTGTAAATTTTCATATTGCATCTTCCGATAACGGAGCTTATGATAGTATAAGTGATACAAAACGAACAGATTTTGGTAAGGTTATAGAAGTAGAATGTACTACCATTGACACAATTTGGCAAAACAGGAAAAATCCGGATGTCAGCTTTATCAAAATAGATATCGAAGGGGGCGATCTGCTGGCTTTACGCGGAGGCACCATGTGTATAGCACAATGCAAACCAGCCATTGTAATGGAATGGAACCCGATAAATATAGAGCCTTTTAATCTTTTTAATAACGACTTGTACAAATTTGCGCAGGCTATAAATTATACAATCTATGCTCTCCCCTATCTGAGCAAAGCCAGCAGCCTTGTTGAACTGGACCTGGTAAGTAAATACACAGAGAACCTTTTGCTTATACCGAACACATAAATTCAGCTTTTTTCTATAATGCCGACTCCCTCCTTATCATACATTATCTCTACTAAAAACAGGCTGTCATTTTTAAAGATATTGTTTGACCGTTTGCTGCCGCAAATAGAAGCCGATGAAGAGATTGTTGTGGTGGATGCCGCTAGCACCGATGGATCTCGTGAATACCTGGAGGAACTTTACGCCAAAGGAAAAATCCAGCGATTTGTAAGCGAACCCGACCAAAACCAGGCCCAGGGCTGGAACAAAGCATTACTGATGGCCAGAGGAACAATTATCAAAAAGCTGATCGACGATGATGTTTATTGCTTTGAAGCTATTCGCAAATGCCGTGATCATATGCTTGAAAATCCCGCCATTGACCTTTGCATATCCCATGTATTGAACAGCAGCCTTTCCAACCCTTCACAAGTTGATGCTGCAAGCCGGCTAAGCCAGTTTGAGGCATGGAAAAGCGGTCTTACCAAATCATTCACTTTCAGCGATGTATCCATGCTGATCAGGCGATCATCATTAAGTTTCATCGGCTTATACGATACGCAATTCAGGATGATCGATTGGGAATTTGCACTTCGAGCATCCTACCTCAAGGCGAAAATCGCCTACTATACCGGCTTTAACGCACTTGCCGTTCATACGCCTGGCAACGTCACTTCCGGAACTGATGATATTACCCGGAAAAAGGAGGAAGCCTTAGGAAAACTGAAATACGAATATCCGGGCGACGCTGCTGACATCAATCTTTACTCAAAATTTAAAATATGGGGCGGGAAAGTCTATTACGGGTTGACCAGACAGCAAACCATCGAATTGCCTGCTGATAAAATTGCTTCCGCTGAACTTGAATTGATTTACGCCTCTTTCTATCAAACACTGGAAGATAAAGAGCATTCCGCCGGAGGGGAAATTATTTTTTAATGATGCCGGCTAAAATTAAAATCAATTTTCGGAACGGATTGACCAAAGCAATAGCCGAACGTGAGATCCTGAATGAACTGGCAGGCGATTTTGTTTTCGAAGAGACCAACGAACCTGATTTCATACTTTTCGGCCCCTATGGAAATGGTGTTCCTCCCAAAAGCGACCGCTATACCCGGATAGCTTATTATTGTGAGAATTTTACGCCGGACATGTCCATCTGCGAATGGGCTTTTGGCGTTCCCCGCGAAGAAGAGGTAAAAGATCCCCGGTATAAACGTATTCAATGGCATGGGCTCGATCCAAATAAACTGATCAAGCCCGAAAATTATGATCCACAGAAAATACTGGATAGCAAAAAACACTTTTGCAATTTTCTTTACTCAAACAAAGTCCCTTATAGAGAAGAATTTTTCAGGCAGCTTTCTAAATACAAAAAAATTGACGCCCCCGGAAAATCGATGAACAATATGGCGAGCATAGATCAAATTTACCCGGGCGATACCTGGGAGCGTAAGAGAAAGTTCTTGTCGGAATATAAATTTACCATAGCCTTTGAAAATTACGTGTACCCGGGATATCAAACCGAAAAACTGTACGATGCCATGCAGGCAAATAGTATCCCGGTTTATTGCGGCGACCCCAATATTGAGGATATATTTAATACGCAAAGCTTCGTTAATGCCGGAGACCTTGTAAATCACAATAACTCAGCAACAGTAAAATGGCTCCAAAAAGTAAGCCAGCCCGATTTTGTTGACGTACGCCCTGCATACTATCATAACCCGCTGCAACGACTGAAACGCAGGTTGAAACAACAAGGGAGGCAAATTAAAATGAACCTGCAGTTTAGAAGTTTAGACTTTAGTGCTGTTATCGATCAAATCATCGCACTTGATCAAAATGATAGTCGATACCTGGAAATGCTTTCGCACCCATGGTACAATGCAAACAAACCTCCGGTGCAGGTCTCAACCCGGGAAAGGTGGCTTGAAATATTCCGATCAAAATGAGTACCCCCCTGGTTTCCATTATCATCCCGGTTTATAATTCGGAGCCCTATTTACGCGAGACCATACAGTCGGCACTTGATCAAACCTGGGAGCCAAAGGAAATAATTATTGTGAATGATGGATCAACTGATAATTCATTTGAAATTGCAAAATCTTTTGAAAGCAAACAGGTTAAGGTTTTCACCCAGGAAAACCGTGGGGCCAGCGCCGCGAGAAACAAAGGACTTCGCGAAGCAAAAGGCGACTATATACAGTTTTTAGATGGCGACGATTTGCTAATGCCGAATAAAGTTGCATTACAAGTAAATCAACTTGCTGGAAAGGAGAATATGTTATCTAGATGTCCGGCAGTATATTTTAATGAAAACACGAATAATTTAGATGATCTTGCTATTAGTCCCGCCCAGCTCGACTGTTTCAAGGACAGTTTTGACCCTTTTTTGTTTTTGCTTGAATTATATGATCCGACGAATAAATTTCAAAATATAGTACCTATCCATTGTTGGTTAACACCCGCGTCTTTAATAAAAAATACGAAATGGGATGAGTCTTTGACAGTAAATGATGATGGTGAATATTTTTGCCGTGTAGTATTGTTGTCAAAAGGAATCCTTACTGAAGTAAATACTCTTTGCTTATACCGCAAATATATTAAAAGGGATATCCCCTCTTTATCCGGCAGACTAGATGAAAAATCTCTTGACAGTCAATATCGTTCTTTGATGTTAAAACGAGATCATCTTACCGCTTTTAAAAAAGAAATAACAATAGACAAAATAGTTGCGATGAACCTAGTAATATTATTAATGAGGGCATATCCGGAACACAAGACTTTAGCTAATATCATATCTGACACAATAGAACGTTTAGGAGGAACTATTTATGATCCCGTCCTTGGCGGGAGACTAATCGAAGAAATTAAAAATAAATTTGGATGGAAGACAGCCCGTCTTTGTCAATTTTACTACCATAAAATTGTGTCAATATTTGCTGCCTAATTTAAATTCGTTGATAAATAAAGTGAAAATACCCTCTATTGAAAACTTGCGAGGTGTTGCAGCTTTGTCAGTATGTGTTTTTCATTTGACGGCAAACTTACATTTATTCAATGAAGCGAATTTTATAAGAAAGGTGTCCAATTACGGATATCTTGGAGTACAAATATTTTTCGTCATAAGTGGATTCGTGATACCCTTTTCTCTATACCAAGCTAAGTACAAAATAAAATACCTATTTAGCTTTTTACTGAAAAGATTTATTCGCATCGAACCGCCGTATGTTGCGTCAATCCTTTTAATAGTATTTTTAAATTTGCTATCGTCCAAATTTAAATTATATAATGGGCCTCCTTTTCATTTCGAAATAATCCAATTTCTATGCCATCTGGTTTATTTGCCCGAGCATTTTAAATATAATTGGTATCAGCCTGTCTATTTTACTTTACTAATTGAATTTGAGTTTTACATTTTGTTAGGGTTAATATATCGACTGCTTACTAATTCGAATGGCTGGGTATTTTGTAATTTTGTCATAATCGTATTATTGGGTTCCTATTTGGCAAAAGTCGAGCTATTTGCTGTAATCGATGTATTTCTTATCGGAATCATTTATTTTAAATATAAAATCGGCCATCTAAAAATGTATGAATTTATATTTTTCGAGGCATCAATTATTCTTTTCAGCGGATTCGACGACCCTGACATTAATGTTCCAATTATCGAGACTTTGACATTATTTGGATTGCTGTTTTGGGATAGGTCAAATCTTGCAACTCAATTTTTAGGAAAAATATCATATTCTTTATATCTAATCCATATCCCTATTGGGGGATGAATTATTAATTTTTTGGATCGATACTCAACTTCGATTTCAAATAGTTATTTAATTCTAATTATTGCTTTAATAATCTGTATTGTTAGCTCGTGGATATTTTATAGGCTTTTCGAGTTGCCCGCGTTAATAATATCTAGAAAATATTTTCGGCGACTTTAATGAGGATACTATTGATCATGGATCCTGGTATTTCAGTACCTCCAAAAGATTACGGTGGCCACGAAAGACTGGTTTATCTTTTTGCAGAAGAGTACATCCGGCTGGGCCATGAAGTAACACTTTTGGCTGGCCCCGATTCTCATTGCAGCGAAAATACGGTTATTTTCGGGGTAAATGACCTGGAGCGTTCGAAAAGACAGCGATTAAAAGAAGTAATGTTTTCCTGGAAATATTTACTTAAACACAAAAACGAATTCGATCTGATTCACAATTTTGGGCGCTTGATTTATTTAATACCGGTATTAAATCACCGGGTCAACAAGATCATGACTTACGGCCGGCCTGTAGCCAAACGTGGCATTAAAGTATTCAACCGGCTACCTAACTGCAATCTTGTGTTTACAGCATGCAGCAATTATTGTGTATCAACAGGTAACGTTGCCGGTAAATGGGAAACTGTATACAATACGATCGATTTTTCGCAATACCAGTTAAACAAGAATGTATCAGATACAGCCCCGTTGATGTTTTTAGGTCGTTTAGATAAAATCAAAGGAGTTCATACCGCAATCAGGGTTGCTCAGGAAACCGGTCATAGGTTGCTGATCGGCGGGAATGTATCCCATACAGAAGACAACTATCATTATTTCAAAAACGAGATTGAACCTCAGATCGACGGCAAACAAATTGTTTATCTCGGCCCACTGAACGATGAACAAAAGAACAAGCACCTTGGAGAGGCAAAAGCCTTGTTGTTCCCGATCGAATGGGATGAGCCTTTTGGCATGGTGATGATCGAAGCAATGGCTTGCGGGACACCGGTGATCGCATTCAGACGAGGTTCCGTACCAGAAGTGGTTGACGCTGAAACCGGGATAATTGTAGATAATGCAGAACAGATGGTAAGCGCAGTACAAGTTGTCGGAAATATTGACAGGGCCATTTGCAGAAAAAGTGCCAAAACGCGATTTGATTTAGATTTGATCGCAAAACAATACCTGACTATATTCAAGTCCAATGATCAATAAGTTGATACCCGAACGCATCAAAAATCGTCTGAAAACAAAATTGGGCGTTCCTTCGCAAACGGATAGTTTTACAAGGCTGAAGGGCCTTGGATTTGACCCAAAAGTATGCCTTGATATTGGTGCATATCAAGGCACCTGGACACTTGACCTGAAGGGCATTTTTCCTGCGACCGCCATACTGATGCTTGAGGGCCAGTCGGAAAAAGAAGAAGCGCTGAAAAAATTAAAAGAACAGTTTAGCGATGTGGATTACCGTATCGCTTTGCTCGGCGCGCAGGAAAGTAGTGTCACTTTCCAAAAGTATGAGACTGCGAGTTCGGTTCTAACAGAGCATCATGCAACAGGAGCAACTACAGAGACCATCAAACTGCAATTGCTGGACAAATTGGTCGAAAAAACGCCCTTCGAAAATCCCGACCTGATAAAAATAGATACTCAGGGTTATGAACTTGAAATATTAAAAGGCGGTGAAAAAACACTGCTTTCGGCTGAATTTGTATTGCTTGAAGTATCGATGCTGGATATCTATAAGAATGGACCACTGGTAGCCGATGTGATCGCATTTATGAACGCCAGGGGCTTCGTATTATATGACATCTGTTCGTTGATGCGCCGCCCGCTTGATAAAGCACTTTTCCAGTCAGATTTCCTGTTTGCAAAAGAAAACTCTGTTTTTAGGAAAGATAAAAGGTGGAGTTGAACCAAAAGAAAAAGATCGTCCTGCTTACGTCGGGCCAACCATCACTAAATCCGCGTTTGGTAAAAGAAGCCGATTCATTGTCTGCTAATGGATATGAAGTTAAGGTTTTATATGCCTACTGGAACCAATGGGGTACCGTACATGATGAACAATTACTAAAACAAAAAACCTGGAAAGCAATCCGGGTTGCCGGCGATCCGGACAAACAATGGCTCAGGTTTGGGATAAGCCGACTATTATTTAAATTAAACCGCTTATTTTTCAAAATATTTGGAGGCAGCGCATCAGCGTCGCGCAGTACTTTTTGGCTGACCCTGGAAGCCAAAAAACACCCGGCCGACCTGTATATTGCTCATAACCTTGGGGCATTGCCGGCTGCTGTTAAGGCTGCAAAAAAATATGGCAAGCCCTGTGGTTTTGACGCGGAAGATTTTCATCGCAATGAAATAACAAATGATCCGCAACATCCCGATGTTCAATTAAAATCGAAAATTGAAGAAAAATACATACCTCAATTAGACTATATAACCGCCAGTAGCCCCCAGATAACCGAGGCTTATCAAAAGCTTTTTCCTGAAAAAACACCGATCACGATATTGAATGTTTTCCCTAAAGAGCCTGAGATAAGAGCACATACGCTTAAGTCCGATGGCCCGATACGTCTTTTCTGGTTTTCGCAAACTATAGGCCCAAAACGGGGCCTTCAGGATGTGACCGGAGCGTTCAAAATATTAGATAGCAGCAAATACGAACTGCACTTGCTTGGGAATTGTACTGAGGAAGTAAAAGCTGAAATTAGTGCCCAGGCTAAAAGTAAAATTGAATTCTACGGTCCGATTGCAGCTGGCGAATTAGCCAGCTTCGCATCGCAATTTGATATCGGGCTCGCACTGGAGCCGGGATTCAGTATCAACAATAACCTGGCGCTTAGTAATAAAATATTCACTTACCTGCAGGCAGGCTTGTGTGTGATCGCCAGCGATACGATCGCACAAAAAAGTTTGATTGACAGTTATCCGGCAATCGGCAAAGTTTATCCAAGGGGGGATCTCAAAGTACTGTCTGATATCCTGAACCATTATGATCAGGACAGAAACCAGTTATTAAAAGCACAACAGGCGGCGCTGTTTGTAGCACATGAAGCACTAAATTGGGAAACGGAACAGGGAAAGTTTCTTGGGGTAATTGAAAATATTTTGCAAAAATGAAGCGCCGTTTGTTGATCATATCACCCTATTTCCCTCCTTCAAACGCAGCTGATATGCAACGAGTTAGGATGAGCCTCCCCTATTTTAAACAATTTGGTTGGGATGCTGAGGTAGTGGCCGTAGATCCGCATTATACCGAAATAACAAAAGATGGCTTGCTTTTGCAGAGCGTTCCCGCGGGAATTAAGATACACCTGGTTAAGGCCTTAAAAAAAAGCTGGACCTCCAAATTCGGGCTTGGTAGCATAGCGCTTCGTTCGTTTTTCTACTATCGGAAAACAGTTAACAGCCTATTAAAAACCGGGAGGTTTGACCTGGTGTATTTTTCTACAACACAATTCCCGGTTTGTATACTTGGCGCTTATTGGAAAAAACGATACGGCGTCCCTTATGTTATCGATATGCAGGACCCCTGGCATTCGGAATATTACCAGGACAAACCCAGAGATCAGCGACCCAAAAAATACTGGTTTTCATACAGGTTGAACAAATTCCTCGAACCAAAGGCGATGAACCATGTGGATGGACTTATCAGTGTTTCGGATAAATATATTAGCGACTTGAAGGAAAGATACACCCGCATCAAAAACATCCCTGTTGAAACGATCACCTTTGGCGCATTTGAACCCGATTTTGAAATTGCACGGGAAAACAGTTTCAGATACGATAGTATCCTGAACCCGGCAACTATCAACCTGGTTTATATAGGACGAGGTGGACACGATATGCATAAAGCCACCGAACTGCTTTTTAATGTATTTAGCCAGCTATTGAAAACTGACGCATCGTTCAGCAAAATAAAAATATGGTTTATCGGAACAAGCTATGCACCTCCGGGAGAGGGAGTACCTACGCTTTTGCCTTTAGCCGAAAAGTTCGGGATAGCAGACCATGTCATAGAAATTACCGACCGCATCAGCTACTATCATACGCTGAACACCTTACAGCAGGCCGATGCTCTCTTTGTGCCGGGCTCTGACGATCCGAAATATACTGCTTCAAAGATATTCCCTTACCTACTCGCAAAAAAGCCTTTGCTCGCGATATTCAACAAAGAAAGTTCAGCAATTTCAATACTGCATGAATACAAAGCAAAAGACGTTTATCATTTTGATGATCCTAAAATTCAAACCTTTATTGAATCGTTTCTCAACAACTTACTAAACAAAAAATTGCCAACACCAGAATATGATCCTGCAGCACTCGAAAAATATGATGCTCAGAACATGACGCGTTCGCAATGCCATGTTTTTGAAAATGTTATCGAACTTAAAAAATGAAAAAATATGTGCAATATGGTTGTGGATTTTCGTCGCCTGATGGCTGGACAAACTACGACTCATCTCCAACTTTGCGTTTTGAGAGGATCCCGATATTGGGCAAAATGATATCACGCAATGAAAAACGCTTTCCATTTGGCGTAAAATATGGTGATATAGTAAAAGGGCTGCCTGAAAAGGAGAATAGTTGTCAAGGTATATTTTGCTCCCATATTTTAGAACACTTAGCCTACAAAGACTTTAAAATTGCAATAGCCAATACCTACAAATTGTTACAGCCGGGTGGTATTTTCAGGGGTATAGTTCCCGACCTAGGTGCAGCGATCCAGCATTATGTAGATAATTTTGAAAATGCCGATGCGCCGGCGAGCGATTTTATGAATTTTACCATGCTTGGCATTGAAGAAAGAAAGAAAGACATTTTCAGCGCTTTCGTTGCTGCATACGGAAATTCAAAGCATCTATGGATGTGGGATTTTAAGTCGATAAAATTTGAATTAGCCAAAGCAGGTTTTAGAAACATCCGATCATGTGAATTTGGCGATTCGATCGACAGTCAATTTTCGCTTGTAGAAGAAAAAAACCGTTTCTGGAATGCCGTAGCGTTTGAATGCGAAAAATGAAACGCCTGGCAATAATTACTACACACCCTATTCAGTATTACGCACCCGTTTTTAAGCTGCTGCAAGAACGCATGCAAATAGAAATTATGGTGTTTTATACCTGGGGTGAAGCATCTAAAGTAAAGTTTGATCCGGGATTTGGCACGACCGTAGGTTGGGATATACCAACTTTGGAAGGTTATCCCTATACCTGGGCCATTAACACAGCTCCGGATGCCGGCACTCATCATTTTAATGGAATTATAACACCTGGTTTAATTAAACAGGTACAGGATTGGAGCCCAAACGCGCTTTTGGTTTATGGTTGGGCCTATCAAAGCCACCTAAAAGTACTGCGCTATTTCAAAGGGAAATTACCCATTTTTTTCAGAGGGGATTCAAATCTATTGGATGAACCAAAGGGGCCGAGGGCTCTTTTAAGAGTCGTCTTTTTAAAATGGATATACAGGCATATCGACTACGCCTTTTACCCCGGTAGTAATACCAAAGCCTATTTTGAAAAATTTGGTTTAAAAAAGGAACAACTGGTATTTGCCCCGCATGCCATCGACAACAAACGATTTGCAGAAGATAAAACAACCGAAGCTGCTACATTAAGACAAGATCTGAATATAAAAGAAAGTGATATCCTGATCCTTTTTGCAGGAAAATTTGAAAATAAAAAATCGCCCCTCGAATTACTGGAGGCCTTTATTTTATTAAAAAAACCCGGATTGCATTTATTGTTTGTTGGCAACGGAGAGCTTGAGGAAGAGTTGAAAAAAAAGGCAGCTGATTACGGTACAGTCCATTTTAAAAATTTCCAGAACCAAACCATGATGCCTGTTATCTACCAGGCGAGCGACCTTTTTTGCTTACCTTCAAAAGGTCCGGGCGAAACCTGGGGCTTGGCAGTCAACGAAGCGATGGCTTGCTCAAAAGCAGTTTTGGTATCAAATAAAGTTGGTTGTGCCATTGACCTGGTAAAAAAAGGGCAAAACGGTGATATCTTTGACTACAATAAGCCCGGTGACCTGGCGCAAAAATTAGAGGAGTTGACAGCGTCAAAGGATAAATTAAGAGCCATGGGCAAAATATCGGCCGGAATGATACTTGAGTGGAGTTTATTGAAGCTTGCAGAAGCTATTGAAAAAAAGGTGAATGAAAAGGTTTGATCGCGTTAAGCTAATTTTTACAAGGAACTGGAAGCTTCCGGGAAGGGAACGACTATCTAACTGGCTGAAGCCTTCCAGTCAAACAAATGCAAGTTTTTCAGGTGGCATCGTATGGCTAAATGACGAAGATATCGCCATATACACAACCGCGGATAATTTTATCGAAAGGGCAATTTTAACCACCGGCACATATGAGGACGAGATCAATAAAGCGATACGCTTATCTTTAAAAACAGGTGATGTGGCACTTGATATCGGAGCAAATATAGGGTTACAAAGTTTACGAATGTCGCAGGCTGCTGGTAGCGAAGGAAAAGTAATTGCCTTTGAACCCCTGCAATACCTGCAAAAAAAATTTCAGCGAAATACCGTTCTTAACAAGGCAAATAACATCCTTTTGTTGCCATATGCGCTCTCTGATCAGGAAAGCTCGGCGGAATTTAAGATCGATCCAAAAAGCTGGAACCAGGGGGCATTCAGTATTGGAGGAAATCAGGAGGGCACCGAACTGCAAAAAGTTGAGATCAAAATAGGCGATGATTTACCTGAGATCAAAGCTTTAAATCGCCTTGATCTGATAAAAATTGATGTGGAAGGTTTCGAGTTCCAGGTGATGAAAGGACTTCGGAGAACACTTCAGAAATTTAAACCACGTATCATATTTGAGTACGACATGAAATATTGGCCGGCAAACGGCCAGGATATTGTTGAATGCTTCAATTTCTTAACCAGCCTTGGCTACAAAGTGTACCAGGTAAGTCCGGCTTGCAGTCAATTGCGAACTTCAGCAATAACGATTGAAGACGGTAACGTATTTTGTATAAACGATAACGATGAAGAAGGCCGGGTTTGAAAAATATTTGATGCTGTTCGTACCCTGGGGCTTTTCGGTCCTTTTCAAACTCGATCCCGTGATCTCGTACCTGATGGCCTGGTCAGGATCATTTATAATTTTTTACCTTTCCATGAGCGGTTGGGTAAAACCCCTTCCCACCGATAGGCCTATTTCAGAACAATTAATGCGGCCGCTTTTTTTGATCCAGATGATTTTTGCCGGTTATTCGTGTTGTACAACCATCTTCTATTTTTTTGACGTTTTGGGGTATGTTGATTTTCATAAATCATCAGCCTTTTACCTCGTCGATAATGAGCGCCTTGAATTGACGGCCCAATGTCAAAGATACTACTGCCTTGGGCATGCCGCCTTTACAACCGGTGTACTCATGTTTATGCAATACCCGATCAAAAAACGATACCATATTGAAACATCAAAGGTTGCCAACCTATTATTTGCATCAGCTTTAATTTCCTACCCGGTTTCTATCATTTTCTCGCGTGTTCCCGGACTGGGACAATTTGCATTTCAATTCAACTCCTTAAGTTTTATAGCGGGTACGCTTGCGCTGGCTTTTGCGATACCGCTCCATAAAATATGGAATACCCTGATATGTATCATTTTGTACGGGTCGAACTTTTACCAGGCCCTGATTTCGGGCTACAAAGAACCAATCATCATAAGTATTTTGGTACTCGGTATCTTTCTTTATCCAACTTATAAAAAAGCAGTATTGGTAACCTTTATACCTTTGTTGTTAGCATTATTCATTTTTCTGCCAACTTATAATAAAATATTCAGGCAATCCGCATGGGCTGGCGATGTCGACGTCGATCAGGCCTCTCAACTGGCTTTAGATGCGGCTTTAAATAAAAGTGCAGGAAGCTCGTTGGGAGCTGACGAGAGCAACTGGGACTTCCTCTCTTACCGGCTCAGTGAAATAGATATGTTTAAGGATTTTGTAAAGTCGACACCCAACCGGATCGACTTTTACGGAAATGTCCTGCTTAAACAATCAGCAATTGCGCTTGTCCCCCGAATTTTCTGGCCCGATAAACCCATCACTGAGGAACTGGTAATGGAACGTGTTTATGATGCTGAGGTGATCAACCGGGGGTCGAATGTGTCTGCCAAACCTGCATTTATTGTCGACGCTTACCTGTACGATGGCACCCCTGGTGTCTTTATCTGGTTGTTGATTTATGGTGCTGTTGCACAATTAATATCGCTAAAGGCCGAAAAATTATTTGGCGGTTATATTTTAGGCACGGCACTTATCTTTAGCGGTTTGTTCCAGATTCTTTGGCGCGGCTTAAGCTTTGAGTTTTTGATCAATTCGGTTTTCTGGGCATATGTAAGTATGCTTGTCATTCACAGGATTTTTCTGGCAACCGGTATATTAAAAAAAGTTTGAAAATTCTGCACATCAATGCTTCGTACAAACCAGCCTATATTTACGGCGGCCCAACGATGTCCGTGTCAAAATTATGCGAACAACTTGTTGTATCGGGATGCGAAATTGAAGTATTCACTACCACCGCTAATGGCAAAGACGAGTTAGAAGTAGCGCCCGGTAAACCGGCATTAGTTGATTGCGTAACGGTTACCTATTTTAAACGCTTAACAAAAGATCATACCCACTACTCGCCTGATCTGTTAAAAAATCTTCGGAAAAGAGTCCGGGAATTTGATGCGGTTCACATACATGCCTGGTGGAATTTAGTCTCGGTATTGGCATGCCGTATTGCGATCAACAACCAAATTCCGGTAATTATTTCACCACGGGGCACCCTTAGTCTTTATTCGTTCGGCAACAAAAACAGCTTTGTTAAACGCTTGATCCACGATTACCTAGGCAAGAAATTACTTCAAAAAAGTGCGATCCATGTAACCTCCGACCGAGAAAAGACGGCCATTGAAAATCTGGTTAGCCCGCGCAGCATATTTAACATACCCAATTTCATAGCACTTCCAGCCGTTTCGCCAAACAGTGAACGATCTGAAGATGTTCAGGTAAAACTGATATTCTTTTCGAGGATCGAACAAAAAAAAGGTCTCGAAATTTTACTTTATGCACTGGGAAAATGCAGCGTCGATTTTAGGCTCACCATCGCCGGCGACGGAGAACCTGATTACCTGACTAGCCTAAAATCGCTGGCCGATAAGCTCGGGGTTGCAAAAAAATTGGACTGGGTAGGTTTTCAGGGTGCCAATAAATTTGATGTTTTACGGCAGCATGATGTGATGATCCTACCCTCTTATGACGAGAATTTCGGCAATGTGGTTATCGAAAGTCTAAGTGTTGGCACCGCTGTACTACTAAGCGAAAACGTTGGCCTGGCTAATTATGTGCAGGAAAATAATTTGGGATGGGTAGTTAAAAACAATGCCGAAAGCTTCACTGAAATCATAGAAAAATTACCGACGGAAAGGTTAAAGCTTTCAAGAATCAGGCAACAAGCACCTGATATTATTCGTAAAGACTTTCAGGAAGAAAACCTGCGTATCCAATACCTTCACATGTATCAGCAAATCATCCATGGCAATTTATAAAGACTACGGTTTCACGCACAATCAGGCGGCTCATACCTTTAAATACCTCCTAACACCGGTACTTTCCTTGCTCGGAAACGATAAAAAACGCACCATACTCGACCTTGGCTGCGGCAATGGATATTTGGTCAGTTATCTGGTGCAAGACGGTTATAATGCCTACGGTACCGATGCTTCGGAAAAAGGCATTGCTATAGCAAAACAGGAACATCCGGATAGATTTTTCCTGCAGGACCTGTCGACCGGCAAGCTTCCCGACGAACTTCAGACCGTAACATTTGATACCATATTATCAACCGA
>CAIPDP010000089.1 GCA_903863845.1 uncultured Mucilaginibacter sp.
CACATCAACTGGTTTATCTTTCAGTTTTTTGGCCAGGTTGATACCTGCGAAACCACCTCCGATGATAACAATACGCGGTCGTCCCGCGGTTTTTTTTAATTCCATTGGTCTTTGATTTCCCGCCCCAAAATAAGTATAAAACTGCTTCAATCCAGAAGCGTTGTTCGATTTAATATGTTTTAGTTAATTACGACCGATTTACTGTATTTTTATCGGCTTATAAAAAACTCTACGAATACCTTATGGCTAAGAACCAGCTTCATATCATCAAGATAGGCGGTAACGTAATCGACAATTCGGAAAATCTGCACCATTTTTTGAAAGATTTTTCGGCCCTGAAAGGTTTAAAAATACTGGTACACGGTGGCGGCAAGATCGCAACGCAATTGTCGGCCGAACTGGGCATCGAACCTAAATTGGTTGAGGGTCGCAGGATCACTGATATCGAAACCTTGCGAGTGGTTACCATGGTGTATGGAGGGCTGGTCAACAAAAATATCGTTGCCCAACTGCAGCAAGCGGGTAACAACGCTCTAGGTTTGACCGGTGCCGATGGCAATTTTATCCGGGCAAAAAAACGGCCTGTAAAAACGATCGACTATGGATTTGTAGGTGATATTGATGAGCATTCTATCGATCCTGATAGTTTAGCACGACTTTTGGATGCTGGCTTTACACCTGTTTTTTGCGCAATTACCCATGACGGACACGGACAATTGTTGAACACCAATGCTGATACCATTGCTTCTGCCCTCGCGGTAGCACTCGCCAGATTATACGACACCACGCTGATCTATTGTTTTGAAAAGAAAGGTGTATTGCGGGATATAGAAGATGAAAACTCGGTGATCGGAAGTATCGATCCTTTAACTTATGAAGAACTAAAAGAAGAAAAGGTCATTCATAGTGGCATGCTACCCAAACTCGACAATGCTTTTACCGCCATTAATCAGGGCGTTAGCGCAGTGATCATCGGGCGGTCGGACGAATTGGGAAATTTGAAGCTGGGGAAGGCGTTTGGAACTAAATTGAGCCGGCAATAGTAATTCGAAATACGGAATGCCAACTGCGGAATGATTGGAATTGCGGAGTTCGGAATGCCGAATGCGGAATGAAGAATTAAGTGAATAAGAAATTTTATTTTAAAAAGAACATCAACTTAAATTATAAGTCTACAGGATATGAGTACAACTAAAAATATAGCCATACTGGGCAGTGGCAACATCGGTTTGTCGTTGGCAAAAGGATTGGTAAAGGCAGGTATCTACCAGCCGGAACAAATTACGCTGACCCGCAGGAATGTAAAGGCTTTGTCGAGTTTGGCTGACAATGGGTATAATGTTACTGCCGACAATTCAAAAGCTGTAGCTGATTCGGATATCATTGTATTGGCAGTATTGCCTCAGCAGCTGAATAAACTGCTGCATGAAATAAAACCTGCTATTTGGGAACAAAGGCATTTACTGATCTCGGTGATATCAGGTGTTACCTGCGGCGATATCCGCCAGCAACTCGATCTGGATGTACAGGTAGTGCGTGCCATGCCTAATACCGCGATTGCTATCGGTCAATCAATGACCTGTATTGCTACGGATTTCGCTACTGTTGAGAACACGGCGATAGTAAAATCCCTATTCGATACAGTTGGCGTTACGATACAGATCAACGAAGAACTGATGACCTCGGCAACAGCGTTATGTGCCTGTGGTATCGCCTTCTTCCTGCGCTCTATCCGCGCGGCTTCACAAGGAGGAACCGAGATAGGTTTCCATGCCCATGATGCCCTAAAAATGGCCGCCCAAACCGCGAAAGGCGCTGCCGACCTGCTCCTTCAATTAGCCTCACACCCCGAACAGGAAATTGATAAAGTAACTTCACCAAAAGGCTGCACCATTGCCGGCTTAAATGAAATGGAGCATAATGGCTTTAGTTCGGCTATGATCAAAGGCATTAAGACGTCGGCAGAGAAAGCGGCGGTGCTTTATGATAAGGAAGGGTGATTTTTTAGGTGAAAGGAAAAAGGCAAAAGGCAAAAGGTTTTTTTAGGGAGGTTTCCTCAATTATTTGCAGCTACAAAATTTATACCAGACAACCCTAATCACCTTTTGCCTTTTGCCTTTTACCTTTAACTTTTCACCTATCACCTTTTGCCTTTCACCTTTTACCTCTCACCTTTCACCTTTAATCCAAATAATAGTGCCTCATCCTGTTTAAATTATCGTCTAATTCATACACCAAAGGAACACCTGTTGGAATCTCGAGATTAATTACTTCTTCATCATTCAGATGGTCAATATATTGGATCAAAGCGCGCAGACTGTTGCCATGGGCTGCTATGATCACTTTTTGACCAAGTTTGATGCTGGGAATAATCGTTTCCTGCCAATAGGGCAATACCCTTGTCATGGTTTCGCTCAGGTTTTCTGTTAAAGGGAGTTCTCTGGCTGTTAGGCCTTTATAGCGGATGTCTTTTCCGGGGTAACGGGGATCGTCGACAGTTAAAGCTGGCGGGTGTGCATGTGGGTCGCGGCGCCATTGGTGTACCTGCTCTTCGCCGTATTTGGTGGCCGTCTCGGATTTGTTTAGTCCTTGCAAAGCACCATAAAATCGTTCGTTCAGGCGCCATGATTTCAGTACCGGTATCCAGAGCTGGTCGGTTTCCTCCAGTATAATATCAAGCGTTTTTATAGCTCTTTTTAAAACTGAAGTGTAGGCGAAATCAAAAACATAGCCATTTTTCTTTAAGGTTTCGCCAGCATGTTTAGCCTGCAGGTAACCGTTTTCAGACAGGTCAACGTCGGTCCAGCCCGTAAACCTGTTCTCCAGGTTCCAAATGCTTTCGCCATGTCGTATGAGTACAAGTTTTTGCATATTTCAAAGTTAACAGGAATTTGGTTGCAATGTGGGAAAATGCCTATTGACCTTCTATTTATAAATCACAGATTAGGGTGATTTTTGTGATTGCCCAGATTTGATTGTCGCGTCAGCTATTACTCAATGACTTAAAGACCCAACAACCGTATGACTTCAATGACGAAAACACTGTACGAGAATTTAAAAACAGTGTAATCATTTTATTATCTTGCATCATAAACCAACTAAAACCCTACAATTATGATCCCAACAACACCCGTCGGTTATAAGGACGGCATTGCCAATCCGGCACCGCTGGGCCTGTGTGCCTTTGGTATGACAACCGTATTATTAAACCTGGCAAATGCCGGTTTTATTGAGTTAAGTTCGATGATCCTTGCTATGGGCATTTTCTATGGCGGCCTGGCACAGGTTATAGCAGGTGTTATCGAGGCAAAAAAGAATAATACCTTTGGATTAACCGCCTTTACTTCTTACGGTTTTTTCTGGCTATCTCTGGTAGGACTGATTTTGATGGGCAAATGGGGCTGGTTTGATGCGCCTAAAGACAACGCGATGGTGGGCTACCTGGGCATTTGGGGACTTTTTACCTTTTTGCTTTTCTTCGGTACATTAAAACTAAACAGGGCTCTGCAGTTTGTATTTGCCTCCCTAACTATATTATTCGTATTATTGGCAGCAGGGCATGCAACGGGTAGTACCACTATTAAACACCTGGCTGGCTACGAGGGTATCATTTGCGGATTATCGGCAATTTATACCGGTGTTGCCAATCTGTTGAACGAGGTATACGGCCGCACAGTTTTGCCTATAGGAACCGTAAATTCATAACATTTTGTCAAAAGACTTCAAAAAATATTATATAATACCGGCAACACCCGAAGAGGTTTACCTGGCATTGACTAACCCATTGACCATTGAACTCTGGACGGGCGAGGAAGCAGTAATGTCGACCGAGCCCGGCTCCGAATTTTCCTTTTGGGGGGGAAGTATTGAGGGTAAAAATCTCGAATTCGAGGAAAATAAAAAGATTGTTCAGCAATGGTACTTCGACGGTGAACCAGAAGAGTCGGTTGTTACCATCAAATTGCATCCCGGTAAAAACAACAGCACTTCTGTAGAATTACGCCATAGCCATATACCCGATGCAGCCTATGACGACTTTGCGTCCGGTTGGGATGATTATTACTTTCAGCCGCTGGAGGAATTTTTTTCTGAAGGATAAATGCATAACTTTTCAGGCTATGCATTTATCTCTTAATTAAACGGCACTTTTTTCCAGTGCCTGTTCAATATCTGCAAGGATATCAGCTGCCTTTTCAAGACCTGCAGAAATGCGGATCAAACCGGGTGTAATACCTACAGCCCGCCTTTCAGTATCCGTTAATTTTGAATGCGTTGTACTGGCCGGATGCGAAGCAATACTACGCGAGTCGCCCAGGTTTGCAGTAACCGTAAGCAATTCTAGCGAATCAAGAAATTTACGTCCAGCTTCCAATCCGCCTTTAAGCTCGATACAAAATACACCACCGCCTGCTTTCATTTGCTTTTTGGCGATCTCAAATTGCGGGTGATCAGGCAAGAACGGATATTTAACCCAGAATACATGTGGATTATGCTGTAAAGCCTGCGCTAAATGCAAGGCATTTTCGCAATGACGCTGCATACGCACATCAAGCGTTTCGAGGCTTTTACTCAATATCCAGGCATTGAATGGTGATAAAGATGGCCCCGTATTGCGGCAAAAAAGGTAGATATCATTAACCAAATCGGCACGGCCAACAATGACACCGCCGAGAACCCTGCCCTGTCCATCGATCCATTTGGTAGCAGAATGCACAACCAGGTCGGCACCAAAATCTATGGGTCTTTGCAACAAGGGTGTCGCAAAGCAATTGTCTACGTTTAGAATAAGTTGATGCTTTTTTGCAAACTGTCCAACCCATTCCAGATCAATCAGTTCCAATTGGGGGTTAGTTGGTGTTTCGAGGTAAACCATTTTAGTATTTGGCTTAACCGCAGCTTCCCAGGCTGCATTATCCCTGGCAGAAACCAGGGTACTTTCAATGCCAAAACGTTGCAAATATTTTGTAACCAATGTGTAAGTGCTTCCGAAAACTGAACTGCAACAAATAAGGTGATCGCCCTGTTTTAACAAAGCAAACATGGACGAAAAAATAGCACTCATGCCCGTAGAGGTAGCAAAACCTGCCTCTGCTCCTTCAAGAGCACACATTTTAGCTATAAATTCGTCGACATTGGGGTTACTGAAACGGCTGTATATATTATCATCCGATTCATCGGCAAAGGCCGACCGCATCGCTTCAGCCTCTTCAAAAATAAAGCTGCTGGTAAGATACAAGGGTGTTGAATGTTCTTTTTGCGAAGTTCGGGGTGTTTGAATACGAATAGCCTGCGTAACAGGGTCAAGCTTTTTAGACATGGTTAACGTGAATGTAATAGAAAAATTGGCTTTTTATTGTGCAGGATGTACAAACACCTCCGTCTTTATGCTGGCACCGGCACCCATCAGAGTAGCAGCAACCGAACAATACTTATTCATCGAAAGATCAACTGCCCGGCTTGCTTTATCAGGATCGATATCACCATATAAGTGAAATTCTACAGTAATGTCCTTCCATAAAGAAGGCTCTTTTCCAGCTTCCCGCTCGCCGCTGATGGTCATTTTATAGTCCACAACTTCCTGACGCTGTTTCTTCAGAATACTGATCACATCAATAGCAGAGCAACCGCCGAGCCCCATGAGCAGAGTTTGCATCGGGCGAACACCAAAATTTTCGCCGCCACTTTCAGGGCTGCTGTCCATTTTAATTGAATGTCCGTTCTGATCGGTAGCAACGAAACCGAAATCGCCGTTTACGCGCGATAGTTGAATTGTTGGCATATCATTTTGTAAAAGTTTCAAACTTACAACTTTTACGCGTGAATATTGCGTTTGATACAATGCCTGACTCATAATTTTGACTTTTAGTAAATAAAACCCTTACATTGGCGTATATGAAAAAGGGTTGCCTCTTAGTGATTGCTTTCTTCTCGGTTATTCATTGCTTTGGTCAGAAGCAATTGCTGTCCTATGATGATGTTAAATTCATCCTGATCAACAGCCTTCAAAAGACTGATACGTTTATGATGGCAAAAGGTTTTACCCTCAGCATAAAAAATACACGCACCAACAACAGGACATATAGTTCATTATCAGGCGATTTACATATTGATATTAACGTAAGGCAAGATGGCAAAAGGCTTTTGATCGAAATGGAAACTAATGTATTATCTCAATACGATATGATACACAACTCAATAGCGCCCTACCTAAATAAAGCATCTTCCAACGCCGATGTACAAACCTTTGTCGTAAAAGACCTCGGAACCATTTACATTACCGTAACCGATACTGCTCCATACGATCCTCTGAAAAGAGAATACGATATCACTTTTGTTCCGGATAAACGGATAACAGCGTATAATTAGGTTGCTTTGTTGTACTAGTTGTATTGGTTGAAGTTGTTGTCCGGATAGTAATCGGGATGGTTAGGTAATTGGGTATTTGAGCATTTTCAAAATCATCAAATTAATCAGCGGTTCAGACAATCAAACGATAGAAGTCGCCGTTTATCTTACACCCCACTCCCAAATACCATATTGGATCTTTTGATCTACCGGATGGCCCGATTGTTTTAAAGCCAGCATGATCTGCCCACGGTGGTGTGATTCGTGCGAGATCAGATAGCCCAAAAATGCCGTGGCATGGGGTTTAAAACCTTTTATCTTATTGTCGATCGCCTGATCGAACAGGGTTTCAATGGCGGCAGCGCTTTGGGTAAGCGCATCTTTTAGCTTTTCTTTACTGATATCCGCCTTTTCAATTTTTACTAATCCTTCCAACAATGCAATATTGGCCACCTTTAACCACATCAGGCGCACGTTATTGATGTGCGCAAATTGTTCGCCCACATTACGACCTTTTGATGATAAGGCATCTTGCAACGAAGTTTCACTAATAGCCTCCAGCAAAAAAAGGTTAATGCGGTTATGTATCTGCCAGGTTTCAGTTAATGCACTCATATTTTGATCTGGTTGAGATGATGCTTTAAATGTTCGATATAATCATTGGCAAGAAATTCGACGGTATGCAATTCCTGTGTATGTTTTCCGGTATCGCAGTGCGCTTGCCATCTTTCCGGTGGGTATTGGTTTAATACTTTACTGATCTGGACGTTTAGCGACCGCCAATAGGCAAGCAAATCATCCACTTCCGTATCCTGGTAATGTTGAATGGCAACCCAGGCGTCCTGGTGATAGATCAACTTAAAGTTCTCTTCATAAGTGCAACGGATAAACCTTTGCAGGTTAACGATCGCACTATCGCACAAATGCCCTATAATCTCTTTATTCGACCATCGGCCCGGCGAAGGGCGGTGCTCCCAATCAACTGCCTTGCCTTTTGCATCAAGTAAAAAGTTATCTATTAAAGGCACCAGGTTATCCACAAATGGTTCCATAATATGGAAAAGTTTGATTTAAAGGTAGCGTAAATTTCTACTACCTTCAAGCCTTCAATCACCGCTATGGCCCTTAACTATATTTGGATCACTTTTTTTATTATTGCGTTTATAATAGCGCTGGTAAAACTGATATTTTTAGGTGATACAGAAGCATTTAAGACCATAGTCGACAGCCTATTCAGTTCGTCTCAAACTGCGGTAATGGATATTGCCTTACCACTGGTTGGTGCCATGACCCTTTGGCTGGGTATCATGAAAATCGGGGAAAAGGCCGGAGCTATACGCTTCCTTTCACGAATCGTAGGACCTTTTTTCAAGAGGATATTTCCCGAAATACCGGAAAACCATCCCGCCATGGGCAATATTATGATGAGTTTTTCGGCTAATTTGCTGGGGCTGTTAAATGCGGGCACTCCGCTCGGCCTTAAGGCAATGGACAGTCTGCAGGAATTGAATCCCAAAAAAGAGGAAGCATCCAATGCACAGATCATGTTCCTGGTACTGCTTACTTCGGGCATGCAACTGTTGCCGGTAAGTATCATAGCTCAGCGCGCTATCATGCACGCCAAAGACCCTACCGATATCTTTATACCCTGTATTATCGCGACTTATGCTTCAGCGGTGATCGGTATGATCGCTGTAGCTATCAAACAGCGCATCAACCTGTTTGACAAAGTGATCATTAGCTGGCTGGGCGGAGTGACACTTTTTATCACCGCTTCAGTATGGTATATTACTACGCACCTTACCAAAGACCAGATCAGCACGTTTTCAAAGATCACAAGTAACCTTTTGTTGTTCCTGATCCCTGTTATTTTCATCACCGGTGCTTTGATCAAAAAGGTAAATGTTTTTGAGACCTTTATTGAAGGCGCGAAGTCGGGCTTTGAAACCTGTATCAAGATCATTCCTTACCTGGTTGCTATGCTGGTGGGGATAGCCGTTTTTAAAAGTTGTGGCGCCCTGGGTTACCTGAATGACGGGTTGCGCTTTGTGATAGCAAAGGCAGGCCTGGATACACGTTTTGTCGACGCAATGCCCGTGGCTTATCTTAAACCTCTCAGCGGCTCAGGCTCACGGGCTATGATGATCACTACCATGCAAACTTATGGCACCGACAGCTTTGCCGGTCGCCTTGGCTGTATTTTTAATGGATCGGCCGATACCACTTTTTATATTGTTGCACTTTACTTCGGATCTGTTGGAGTAAGGAAATCAAGGTACGCTATACCTTTCGGATTGCTCGCTGATTTTGCCGGCATTGCAGCTGCGATTTTTGTTGGTTATTTATTTTTTGGATAATTTAATGATAACGACTTGTTAATCACACAAATAAGTATCATATTAAGCACAACAAATAAACTATAATTAAATAACTTTAATTATATAATCATAAAAAGCTGTAAAGCAAAAGAATATTTTACGAATAGTAAACCGGTATTCTGACTTATTATTTTTGATACTATACCGGATTTACGCAGGATAACAATGTTTTTGCCGCTTTTTTTGAGCTGAATACTATAGTTTTTAAAGAAAAATTAAATGATGAACTAAGATTTTTTTATCCCAAACATCATCTACCTATGTATCTGAGATTCAAAAAACACCTGCTGTTAACGTGTATGTTGATGGCATTTATTGTCTCGGGCGTTTTTGCCCAAACCATCACGGTAGGCAATGTCGATCCCGGACCGTTTGCGCCGGGCTCAACTATAGCGGTACCAATTTCTATTAATGATGCCAGCGGATGTATTCAGCAAAACAACACCTTCAATCTTTACCTTTCGGATGCCAGCGGCAATTTCGCACCGGGTACCCTGATCGGTACTTACACGGGCTTTTATACCACCTTTGTTAATGGGATCATCCCTGCGGGAACTGCTCCCGGAAATTATAAGGTTGAAGTTGTAGCAACAAATCCGGCGATAACCAGCACTATTTCGACGGCATTTACCATCAGTGCAGGCACGGGTATTGTAGCCGGAGCGGTATCCCAGGTACTTAATCCAACCTATCCCGAAGTATATGGACAATGTATTGGAAGTTCGGGTGCATCTTTCCCTTTTACAGCTTCATCAACAACTGGTTCCTCAACAACGGCTACTTTTTATAATGAACTAACTAAAACTGTAGAAGCCAACAACGTTTCGATCCCGACAGGTGGTTACAATTTTACAGCCAATACCGGTAACTATACTGTTTCGGTAAGAGCTGTTAACGGAGGTATCGTAGGCACCTACGATTATGTGCTGATCAATAACGTTATCAATACCAATATCGGCTCGACAGGAAGTTTGGTGGTTTGCCTGATCAATGGGCAGGGCCAACTGACCATCAACCTTGACATTACATCGCTTACCGGCTTGCAATTCAATTACCCGGGCAACATCTATACCATAACCTGGGGTGACGGTACACCACCAAGTGTTTTAACATTTTGCCAGATAAAAAGCACTAATGGGCAAGTGAGCCACATTTTTACCCAGCCTTCTTGTGGCAACACTGTAGTATTCACAGCCAGTAATACCTTTTGCGGTAATATTGGTGCTGCACCAAGCAATACGGCCAAAGTAGTAATTCCGCCCACCAATAAATTCCTTTTGCCGGCTACCGGGTGTGCGGGCACCGCTATAAGTATTCCGAATCAATCCGACCCTGGTATTGACCCTAATACATGCCAACCGAATACAAAAAATTTGTATACCTGGTTATTGGACGGCATAATTGTAGCGCAGAACTATACACTTGGTCAACCTTATATTTTACCGGCGACAACTCCTGCGGGATCACATACGATAACAGTACGCCTGCAAAATGGTAATGGAGGGTGTGCAACCCCCGATGTTACCCAAACTATTTGTTTGCAAAACCCGCCAATCCCGGTATTTACCTTACCTGCCGGACCATTTTGTTTGAGTGGTGGACCGATCACACCTGTAAATACCTCTACGATAGACAATAACTGCAACAATAATAACCAATACATTTGGACCGTAAGCGGACCGGGAACTGTTTCTTACGCAGGTGGCACCAATGCAAACAGCATGACCCCGCAATTTACTTTTACGGTGCCAGGTGTATACCAGGTAACACTTGCCATTACAACGGCAAGTTGCGGCACCGTCACTACTGCGCCACAGACTATCGTTGTGAATGATGTACCTGCTGTAACGCTTTCTGCCAATACAACTGTTTGCGCCAGTAATCTGACGCTGACATTTGGTCCCGGAGCCGGTATTACTCAATCTACCTTAACAGGAACTGCACAAGCTCAGGCAAATACTTATACATGGACCATTACCGGCGGTGCTTATAGTTTTCAGGGTGGCACGAATGCCAACAGTCAATACCCTCAAATATTATTTACCGATCTGGCAGCTTATACCATACAGGCGACGGAGCAAAACAATTGCGGCACATCGACTAAAACCCAAACGATAACATTTGTTCAGGCCCCAACGGTTTTTGCAGGACCTACGCAAACCATTTGCGCCATTAGTCCGGTAGCAACTTTGGCAGGTAGTGTGACCGGTACGGTTAGCAGCACACAATGGCTTGGGGGTACAGGCACATTTAACCCCAGCCGAAACGTTCTTACACCAACATACACGCCTTCAGCGGCAGAAATTGCTGCAGGAAAAGTTACATTGACCCTGCAGGCTACTACTGCTTTGCCTGCACCTTGTAATGTGGTTACCAGTAGTGTAACCATCAATATTACCCCGATAGACAATGTAAACAGTCCGCCGACTGCAGCAATATGTACAGGACAAGCACTTAATTACAACATAACAGCTGCAAGTGGTGGTAATAACTTTACATGGACAGCATCAGTAACTTCGGGTACGGCAACAGGCTTCGCGGCATCAGGAAACGGTAACGTCATTAAGGATGTTATCAATAATACAAGCCCCACTGCCGTAGCGATCGTAGTCTATAAGATCACCCCTCAAAACAATGGTTGCCCCGGAAATGTATTTACGCTTACTGTTACCGTTAATCCAGTACCCCAAATTACGGCAGCAGCAGTTGCATCGCCAATTTGCAGTATTCAACCTGCAAATATTACACTCACTTCAAATATCCCCAATACCAGCTATACGTGGACCAGTGTCGCTTCTGCAGGGATCACCGGCAATTCCAACCAGTCTGTTGCTGTTTCCACGCAATCAATACAGGATGTATTGACCAACAATGGCAACGGCGTGGGTACCGTAACCTATATCATTACACCCTACAACGGAACATGTCCCGGAACACCGCAAATCGCTATAATAAAAATACAACCGTTACCAGTACAATCAAATCCCGGACTTGATGTCGAAACCTGTGCGACAACTACCTATACCTTGCAGGGCAATAACCCGGCACCAGGTACAGGTTTGTGGACCGTTACCAAAGGGCCAGCCGGTGTAACTTTTTCTGACCCTACCAACCCAAATGCGGTTGTCTCGGGCTTGATACCCGGAAACCTTTACCAGTTTCAATGGACCATTACTGCGGCAAGCACTTGTCCAACAAGCAGTAACGCAGTAAATATTTTGATCGACCTGCCAACTATTGGAGGTACAACTGCCGGCGATGCTACCGTATGTGCTAACAGCAATGGCGGACAAATCACACTAACAGGACAACAGGGTAATATATTGCGATGGGAATCATCAGTTGATAATGGTGCGACCTGGCAACCCATCGTCAATGTCAGCGCAACTCAGAGTTATAACAACCTCAGCGTAACAACCCAATACAGGGCGATCATACAAAGTGCAAAATGTAACCCATTACCTTCAAGTGTAACGACTATTACGGTGAACCAACCTCCGGTAATAGCCAATGCCGGACCAGATGCCGAAACCTGCGCTACGACTGCTTATACCTTACAAGGAAATAATCCGGCGCCGGGTACTGGCTTATGGACCATTGTTAAGGGACCCGCCGGTGCTACCTTTTCGGACCCAACCAATCCAAACGCTGTTGTCAGCGGTCTGATACCTGGCAACTTGTACCAGTTTCAATGGACAATTACCGCATCAGCCACCTGCCCGCCAAGCACAAGTATCGTCAATATTCAGATCGACCTCCCAACCATTGGAGGAACAACCGCCGGAGCAGCTACCGTTTGTGCTAACAGCAATGGTGGACAAATCACTTTAACCGGGCAGCAGGGCACTATTTTACGATGGGAATCTTCTGTTGACAATGGTGCAACCTGGCAGCCCATTGCCAATATCAGCGCGACTCAGAGCTACACCAACCTGACCGTCAAAACTCAGTACCGGGCAATCATTCAAAGTGCAAAATGTAATCCGCTACCGTCGAGCGTAACCACCATTACGGTTAACCAGCCACCGGTTCAATCCAATGCCGGGCTTGATGCTGAAACCTGCGCTACTACCACTTATACGCTGCAAGGTAATAGCCCGGCGCCGGGTACCGGGTTATGGACCATTGTTAAGGGACCCGCCGGTGCTACTTTTTCTGACCCTACTAATCCAAATACTGTTGTAACCGGCCTGATACCCGGCAACCTTTACCAGTTTCAATGGACGATCACAGCTTCAATCACTTGTCCACCAAGTAGCAGTGTCGTCAATATTCAGATCGATCTTCCAACCATTGGAGGCACAACTGCCGGGGCAGCTACGGTATGTGCTAATGGTAATAGCGGACAAATCACCTTAACAGGGCAACAGGGTAATATTTTGCGATGGGAATCGTCGATTGATAATGGTGCAACCTGGCAGCCAATTGCCAATATCAGCGCGACTCAGAGTTATAATAACCTAACCATAACTACTCAATACCGCGCGATCAGTCAAAGCGCAAAATGTAACCCACTCCCGTCAAGTGTGACTACCATTGTCGTGAACCAGCCACCGGCTCAAGCCAATGCCGGACCGGATCAAAGTATTTGTAATCAGACGACCGTTGTATTGAATGGGAACAGTCCGGGGGCACTTACCGGATTGTGGACCCAAACAGCAGGACCGCCGGCTACTATTGTTAGTCCAAATAGTCCGAATACCCAGGTCACTAATCTGGTAAAAGGGAACATCTATACCTTTACCTGGAGTATCAATGGATTGCCACCCTGCGCCATTTCGACATCATCAGTAAACATCAAAACTGCCGGCGACGTTAATCCCAGCTTTACTTTAGACAAAACACATGGTTGCGGCCCAACGACAGTAACCTTTACCAATACTTCAACCCAATCACTTACCGGTGGCTTTCTATGGGATTTCGGCGATGGAACAACTTCAAATTCGATCACACCTTCACCCCATACCTATGCGCCCTCGCCTGATGGAAAAGAGGTTAGTTATACAATTACCCTAAGCCCGCTAAGTAATTGTGATATAAAAACTCCGTTTACGGCAAGTATTTCAATAAGTCCGGCTGTACCTCTCGCTATCATCGACCCAACCCAAACCAGTGCCTGCGGGGGATTTGCGCTAACAGTGCGTAATTTATCGCCGGGTACTAATTCGCTGTACGACTTTTACTTGAAAGATGCATCAGGCAACGTAGTGCAGCATATTCAAAAAACAGATAAAAGTGACGTTACTTTTCAGCCTGTAGCCCCAACCAAGCCGACCGACTATACAGTATACCTTGTCGTTACAGACCAATGCGGGACCAAAAACAGTTCAACACCGATCATTATTTCGGCAGCACCATCAACGCTTGTTTCGCTGGTTCAGATCAAAAACAATCAGCAATCAGTTTGTCTTGGTGAGCCAATAATTTTCCAGAACATCTCAACCGGAGGCGACCGATTCACCTATACGATCTATGATTCCAATAAAAACCCTATAACAACGATACCCGGTAATATTGGCGAACTCACCTATACCCCTACTGCCCCGGGTACCTATTACGTGTCAATTACAGCCGGCGATAATGGCTGTGGAGATGCCCCGGCTTCGGGATTGGAAATATTTACTGTTTACCCTATCCCAAAACCCGATTTTACCTATGTTCAAAATGCCGACGGAAATGTGGTATTTACCAATACTACGCGAAATGCGGGTACAATACCTGCAGCATCGCTTAGCTATAGCTGGAAGTTTGGCAATGGACAGATCTTAAATACCGATTATGCCCCATTTACCCGCTTATTTACAACTGAACAATCGCCCTATACAGTTACGCTGACCGCTACCGATCCTGCCGGGGGGTGTTCGGCTTCCATAACCAAAATTATCAATATCGTTTTCACGGGCAACCTGTTCTTGCCGAATGCTTTCACGCCGGGCAGTTCAAATTCTGAAATAAATATATTTATGGCAAAAGGCACCCAAATGAAAACCTGGCACCTGCAGGTATTCAATAATTTTGGCGAACTTGTATGGGAAACAACCAAACTGGATGCCAACGGCTCACCGGCTGAGGGATGGGACGGCACTTTTAAAGGCGTACCGGCACAACAGGGTGTGTATGTATGGCAGGCTTCGGCAACATTTGTCAACGGTACCGAATGGAAAGGGATGTCGTACAATCATTCCCAACCACGACGGGTTGGTGTAATACATTTAATTCGATAAGAATGAGAAATATCGCAGGCATTTCGCTATTTCTTTTGATGCTATCAGGCTATTTGAAACCTGCAGCTGCGCAGGATCACCTTTATTCGCAATTTTTTAATTCGCCATTATACCTTAACCCTGCGCTTACCGGGCAATTTGAAGGAGATCTGCGAATGAATCTCATATACCGTAATCAGTGGACAGCAGTTCCGGGCAGTTTCAATTATATTTCAGCCTCAATCGATTATAATGTGCCCCGTTTCGGGGGCGGAATTGGGTTATTAGTTACCCGCAGCAGCGAAGGAACAGCTTACCTGAACCTGACCAATATTTCGGGTTTATATTCTTACAGCGTCGGGTCACAGGATTTTGTGCTTTCTTTTGGCTTGCAGGCCGGGGTTACAAATCGAACGCTGGATTACAATAAACTTGTTTTTGGTGACCAACTGGACCCTACCCTGGGTATCGTTTCAAACGCTTCGGCTGCAGCAGGTTCGTTTCCATTCAATAACAAATTCTTTTTTGATTCGGGTGTTGGCACAAACATTGCGATAAACGATTTTAACATAGGACTAGCGCTGCAACATCTAAATCTGCCAAATGAATCGTTCACCGGAACGCCAGCCAAATTGCCGATACGCACCAACATGCATATCAGTTATCGCTGGAGTCTGGATCCGTTTGATGATAACATAGATGCGGATGAAAAAACATATGTGATACCTTCTGTGGTGTTTTATAAGCAATCTAATGCTGAATCGTACAGTATAGGTATGCAATATAAACATAAGAGTGTTAACGTTGGATTGTGGTACAGAAGCGGTAATGAAACCGGCCCCAGTGCAGTTGTGGTATCGCTGATCTTCGATCTGTTTATTAACCGCGATGGCGGCGAAAAACTACGTTTTGGGATCAGCCACGATGCGCCGGTAATAGGTTTGACCTATGGCAATACCGCGGGCACACAGGAAGGAAGCCTTGGCTATGAGACTACGCTTCCCGGCAATGCCAACGGTAGCGACAGATCGCAAAAATTTGAAGGTGCAAGCCGTTGTTATCAATTTTATTAACCAAAATCGTTCTTAAATGATGAACGCCTTTTTACAAGACAAAGCCCATAAACAACGATTTTTTCAGAAAGGTTTGATCGCGATCCTGGCCCTGATCGTCATTTTCGGCGTATTTGTGGTGCGCTTTGCACTCTCAGGTTCGCGCGATGAGATGATGAATGGCGCCCCCGGCAGCGACGATGCCTATAAGGTTGCGAAACAGTTTATCAGACCTACTATTAAATATAAGAATATTTCATTCCCTGAAACCGGCTACCAATGCGCGGAAAAACCCGATTCGATATTCGTTGTAAAATCATATGCAGAAGCCAAAGGTCAGCCCGGCTCAAATAGCATTACCAGCTTTGAAATAACCTTAAAATTCGTTGGGGGTAATATTGGCGATAAAAGAAACTGGCGTATGCTGCGCATGAGCGAAAACTAAAAAAGCACCCCGGTAAAAAACCAGGATGCTTCAATCACTCTAAAACAATCACCTCTGAATATTAAGAAGTATCTTTATTCGGGGTATTGGCAACCCTTTTTGTTGTTCAACTAAAATAATAGTCAAATATACCTGCTTCGCCGATTTCCGTAACAGCTCAAGCTATTTTTTACCCAAAACTGACAGAAGATCAAGACCGTAAGTTGTAATCCCGGATCATAAAAAAGACCCTGCTGGTTTGATACCGGTAGGGTCTTTTATTGATACTAGAAATTGATCGGTCCTAATAAATAACCATCCTCAATTAGGATAACGGTGCCAATTCAGCTTCTACTTTAGGTGCCTCAGCTTTTTTATTTCCGAACAAGGCTGTTTTAAGCTTAACGCGGATAATGTATAAACAAGGCACCAGGATAAGGGTAATTACGGTAGCAAAGCCTAAACCGAAGATCATGGTCCATGATAATGGTCCCCAGAAAGCCACGTTATCACCACCAAAATAAATGTGTGGTTTAAAACTCGTAAACAGGCCTGCAAAATCAATATTAAAGCCGACTGCTAATGGGATCAAACCTAAAATGGCAGCCGTAGCGGTAAGCAATACCGGTGTCATACGTGTACGGGCAGCTTCTACCACAGCATCGTGCAAATTGGCACCCTGCTCAATCAGCATATCGGTAAACTCAACCAGCAGGATCCCGTTTCGTACCACGACCCCCGCCAGCGCAATGATTCCAACGCCAGTCATAACGATGGATATGGTCATCTTGAAAATTGCAATGCCAAGGAATACACCGATGATACTAAAGAATATCTCGCTCAATATGATAAAGGTTTTGCCTATCGAGTTGAACTGTGTCATCAGGATGATTAAAATCAATCCGAAAGAAACAAGTAAAGCCGTACCCAGGAAAGTTGCTGCTTCAGCCTGGTCTTCCTGCCCGCCGCCCATGTGGATACTAACGCCATCAGGTGCTTTGAAACCATTTATGGCCTGTAAAATACCCGCATTCACATCATTAGCATTATAAGGTTTGATCACATTTGAATTCAAAGTGATCACCCTGCGCTGCTGTTTGTGCTTAATATTGGCGTAGGTATTGGTATAGCGTATATCTGAAAAAGCAGATATAGGCACCTGCCTGATCTGACCGCCTGTAGCCAGATCCCGGTAGGTGATCTTCAGGTTACGGATAGCATCTATATTATCACGTTGTTCTTTCTGCGCACGAACGTCGATCTCGTAGTTATCTTCCTTAGTGTTTCTGAAATCAGACGCTTTTACACCGTAAATGCTTGCACCTAACGACTGTGTGATCTGCCCGGTATTGATACCTTCGCGGTTTGCACGCTCGCGGTTCACGTCGAATACGATCTCCGGTTTATCGTTCTGCACATCGGGTATCAATTCTTCAATACCTGCTATGTTTTGCTGGTCGATAAATTTCTTTAATCTGGATGCAGTATGAACCAAAGTATCCAGGTTATCGCCTACTATCTCGACACTGATATCCTTTTGAACCGGTGGACCATTGTTTTCCTGGGCAACCGCTATTTTGGCACCGGGATAGCCTTGCACCGAACTACGGATCCGCGTTAAAATAACTTTGGTATCCTTCCCGTTCCTTTTACCAAATTCGGCAAAGGCCACGGTAATTTTACCTTTATTGTAATAAGTACCCTGATCCTCATCCTGCGGGTCAGTTACACCAACCGATACGTTTGAGATGATGGAGGTAACGATATCCTTATCCGGTTCAACTACGGTAGCAACTTTCTTTTCAAGATCGGCTATTACTTTATTGGTATACGACTGGTCGGTACCGATCGGCATCGTCACATAGATATAAGCAAAGTTTGGATCCGAAGCAGGGAAAAACTCAACTTTAGGACTACGAACAATTACAAAGCCTATGGTTATAAAAAATAGTACAATGATGCCGATGAAAATCTGCCATGGTCTTTGTACAGCTTTCTCCAGAACCCGGGCATACCAGCTTTGAAAACGCGGCCAGGCATTTTTCTGGAACCTGTCGATAACACGCAGTAAAACAAAATGGTTGAATAAATAAAGAATTGCTGCAAATACTACGAAGTTTCCAATTCCAACATTGAGCAGGTAACCCAGTACAGCCAATACACCCATTATAATTAAAGCACGTATTACTTTACGATCAAATTTGGGGTTATCATGCTCACCTTCATGGTGCGGTTTCATAAAATCGACCGCAAATACCGGGTTCATGATATAGGCTACTACCAGCGAAGCCAGCAGGGTAATGATCAAAGTGATCGGCAGGAAGAACATAAAGTGGCCGATCAAACTGTTCCAGAATGCCAGCGGAATGAATGGTGCCAGTGTAGTCATGGTTCCTGAAAAAACAGGGAGGAAAACCTCACCCGCTGCCATTTTTGCCGCTTGTTTTATCGGGATCCGTCCATTGGCAAAAATTCGGTGGGTATTTTCAATAACCACGATCGCATCATCCACCACAATACCCAGTGCGAGCAGGAAGGAGAAAAGTACGATCATGTTGAGCGTAAATCCGATCACCGGCATTACCAGGAATGCGATAAAACAGGATAGCGGTACCGAAAGCGCCACGAAAATGGCGTTTGTACTACCCATAAAGAACATCAGGATAATGGTAACCAATATAAAACCGATCACGATGGTATTGATCAGGTCGTTCAGTGTGCTACGGGTTTTATCTGATTGGTCTCCTGTTACGGTAATACTTAAGCCTTTAGGGAAAACCGTTTTTTGTTTGAGTTTGATCAACGCGTAAATCTTATCCGAAGCTTCGATCAGGTTCTCGCCCGAACGTTTACTAACGTTCAGCGTAATTACATTTTTAAAATTGGCATTGTCGTTCGTTTTCAAACGAGCATAGCTTTCCTGGTCCTGAAAACCATCCACAACCGTAGCAATGTCGCGCAGGTATACTGCCTTGCCGCTTGGGTTACGAATTACCATTGCCGAAACTTCATCTGCATTCTTGAAGTCTTCTTTGATATCGATAGAACGCTGTACACCATCAGTATTTACAGTACCGGCTGTAGAAATAATATTCTCGTTGCCGATAGCTTGTATGATATCGTAATAGCTGATCTGTGCGGCTGCCATTTTATTCATATCCACATTTACCTGGATATTTGGCTTTAAGGCGCCCACTTCATCCACCTTCGATATCTCCTTCATAGCCTCTATATCGTCCTTCAGGTTATCTGCATACTCCTTTAACTTTTTAAGGTCGTAGTCGCCGGCAATATTGATATAAAGGATCGGCAGGTCGGCCACGTCGATATCCGAGATCACCGACTCTTTCAGGTTATTATCGCTTTGGGGCAGATCCTGTTTAGCCTTGTCAACGGCATCCTTCACGTCCTGCTTTGCGTCCCTAATGTTAACGTTCGCATTAAACTCTGCAGTAATAATAGAAACGTTCTGTTGGGTATTCGAAGTAACCTTTTTCAAACCTTTAAGCGATTTTAATTGCTTTTCGATCTGTTTGGTAACCAGGGTTTCGATATTCTGCGGCGACTGTCCGAGGTATTGCGTGGTGATATACACCTTCGATTGTGCAATATCCGGGAAGTTCTCTTTTGGCAAACGGTTATAGCTGATCAATCCAAGCACAGTGATCAAAGCGATGATCACATAAATAGCCGTTTTATTATCAATGGCCCAGCTCGAGGGCTTAAATTCTTTTTCTAAGTCTTTCATCATGAAGTCATTTTAGCCTGATTAATTAATAACCTGCAAAACTTTCAATTTATCGCCGTCTTCAATTTCACTGGCACCATCAGTTACCAATTTATCGCCAGGTTTCAACCCGCTTTTGATCTCGGCTTTGCCACCATATGATGTACCCTGCACGATAACTCTCTTTTTCGCAAAACCATTTTCGTCAACAAAAACAAAATCGCCTGATTCTGATTTTTGGATGGCATTGATAGGCACTACCAAAGCATTTGGTTTTGAGTAATCGGCAATTTTCAAAACTGCGGTCATGTTTGGTTTTAACCTGTTACTGCCTGCCAATTGTATCTCGATTGGGAAGCTGCGGGAAGCAGCGTCTATAGCGCGGGCAGCAAAAGTTATCTTAGCAGTCAGCGAATCATTAGCATCCGGTATCATTACCTGTACCTGATCGCCCTGGTGAACCCTGTCGGCATATGACTCCGGTACATTTGCTTTGATTTTCAGAAAATCAGTATTCAATATCCTGATGGCAGTTGCACCCGGTGCTGCGGCCTGGCCCAGTTTCAGGTCCATTTGATCGACCGTTCCGCTGATCGGTGATACAATTCGGTACAGGTCGGCCTGCTGACGCAATGCGGCCACCTGTTTTTGGGCCGACTGCAAGTTTGTCTGTACTTGTAAGAACTGCACCTCCGTACCTATTTTCTGGTCCCAAAGGTTTTTCTGGCGATCAAACAGCATTTTAGCCAGGTTAGCCTGTGTTTCGGCCTGGGCGATCTGTTGTTTTAACACGCTATTGTCTAACTGCACCAGGGTTTGTCCGGCGTTTACATGATCGCCTGCCTTGATATAGATCGCTGTGATAACACCTTGCGCCTGTGGGTTGGCAATTACGTTATCCTTAGCATCAACGCTACCCTGCAGATCGACATAACTGGTTAACGAAGTTGATTTGAGGGTGAGTTCGGCCACATCGGTTGATTTTACCGAATCGGTTGAGCCCAGTTCGCCCTGTAACTTGATGATTTGGGCATTAATTTCTGCCGCTTTCTTTTTCAGATCGGCCAATTGGGTTTTTTTGTCTGTTGGTTTGCTGCATGCTACCAAAAAAACCAGGGCAGGTAGTATATAAAATAACTTTTTCATGTGCTATATGTTGTGATTGTGGTGTCTGATTATTGAATTCGTCCGTATGCTTTATCAAGGTCAACCTTGCTGATCAGGGCGTTGTAGAGTGCTTGTATGTATTGGTTATCTGCGCTTTCAAGTTCTGTTTGAGCCTGAGTTACTTCAATACTGGAACCTACGCCCTGCTGGTATTTTATCTTGGAAACACGTAATACTTCCTGCGCCAGTTGCTGGCTCTGTTTTTGATTATCGAGCGATTTTATACTGTTGATATAACTGATCCGGGCTGCGTTTGCTTGTAGCACTATTCCATTGTGTATGGCTTCCAGATCGTTTTGCGATTTCATCACTTCAATCTGAGATTGCCTTAGTTGATTAATATGCTGACCACCAGAAAATATCGGCACATTAAGCGTAATACCGATATAGGTTGATGGATACAAATATTTGAACAGCGTTCCAAATGTGCTGCTTTGAAACGCAGCGGCTGTACTGCCATTAAGCATTAAATTGGGCATAAACCTGGCTTTCTTGTTTTGAACGTCCAATTGGTTTAACCGCACGTTTGTTTCTTCGAGATTATATTCGATACGGTTATGATAAAAAGTTGTATCGCCTCCATCTGCAATCGAACCATCAAAATTAACGTCAGCCAATTTATCGGTCAGAGTTATTTCCTCATTTACAGGCATACCCATTTGAAATTTTAACATTTCGTAGTTCAGAACCAGCAGTCTAACTGTATTTTCGCGCGTAGTTGAAAGGTTGTTATATTGAACGGTTATACGGTCGACATCAATTTTTTCGGCAAACCCTTGTTTATTTTCGGCCGCTGTCTGATCTACTTGTTGCTTTAACTGAGCGAGGTCGGCATCCAGTAATTTGATCTGTTCATTGCTCACTAAAACCTGGTAATAAGCTTTTGTCACATTAACTTTCGCGTCGATCTTCGAACGTGTATAAGCGCGTTGAGAAAGCTCTTTATAAGTTCGCGAAGCCTTTAAACCAACCAGGTAACTTCCGTCAAATAAGATCTGGCTAAGCGACAAACCAAGATTGCTGTTGTAAGGCTGATAAATACTTAATTTTTGCGGTGGCAGATTTACAGCTTGTATCACATTGCCATTTTTATCCTTTACACCTTCCTGGTTTAATATTTGATATAAGCCATTCGCAAAATTTGGGAAGATCACCGAAGGGGTCTTTAAATAGTCCTGAAAACTGGCTACACCGTTTATTTGCGGTAAACCAATTCCGGTAGTTTCTCTAACTTTATATTCCGCACTTTTGATGTCAAGGATAGCATTTTTAACGGTATCCTGGTGCTCATAGGCATAATTAATACAATCCTGCAGCGAAAAATTATGCACCGTGGCGGGAGCAGCCTGTTGTGCATAGCTCCCCAGGCCAATCGAAGTGAGTAGTAGTATGATCAATAAACGTTTCATATTATATGTTGAGTTGTTGTTTGCTTTTTTTTGACAAAAATTTAAATCTGTTGTGACAGCCCTATGTCACCAGTATTATGTTATTGTTTCTTCATAGATATTCTTATGCTGGCTCAGAAGCTTATAGCCTTTCAGCGTGCAAATCCCATAGGCAAAATGCTCCAGAAATTGCTTTTGTACCCGCCAGATATTGAATTCTGCCACAGGGAATATGCTGGTATCAAAACCCATCTCGATCTGGTTAACATGCATTTTTGCAATCACCCTCACATCGATCTCGGGCCTTACATAACCTTGCTTGATACCTTTGACCAACAGATCACCCATTTTTTTGATTATCACTTCAGCCTTAAAACTCTGGAACTGCTTCCAGGCTTCAGGATGGTATTTCTGAAGGTCATGTATCACTGCCGGATTGATCCTGGAAAACAATTCTTCATGGCATTTCATCATCACGATCATTTCTTCGATCACGTTGGTCGAATTATTGATGATAGCTGCCATGTTCTCTTCGTCCTCTTTCAATTTCTTTTTAAGCAGGGCCATCACCAGTTCGTTTTTATCCTTAAAAAACTGATAGATCGTTTTTTTGGACATACCCAGGTGTTTTGCGATATCGTCCATCGTTACGCTCTTGATGCCACTCTTTAAAAAGAGATCCTCGCCACCTGAAATTATCCGCTCTATTTGACTATTTGACATAACGGATCAAAACTATGGAAACATTTTTTGATTTTATAGTTTCCATTGGGATAATATAATTTAATGACAAATCCATGTCAAAGAACCCACCCTATTTCAATGCCGCAACGATTTGTTACCTTTGTACAAAATTAATATATGTCGCTTTCCCCACTTTCAGCAATATCCCCTATAGATGGTCGCTACCGAAATGCCACCGCAAAACTGGCCGATTACTTCTCGGAATATGCACTGATCAAATACCGTGTTTTTGTAGAGATCGAATATTTTATCGCGCTTTGCGAATTCCCTTTGCCTCAGCTGCAAGATTTTGACCACCATGTATCAGGAAAGTTACGCGCCATCTATCAAAATTTTTCAGAAGATGACGCCCAAAGTATAAAAGACATAGAAAAGATCACGAACCACGATGTCAAAGCAGTAGAATATTTTATTAAGAAGGAATTTGATAAACTGGGCCTCGAAAAATACAAGGAGTTTATTCATTTTGGTTTAACCTCACAAGATATCAACAACACCACTATACCCTATACCTTTAAACTGGCGATCAACGAAACTTACCTGCCGGCTATTAGCGAGCTTGTAGATCAACTCAAATCCTATGCTGCCGACTGGGCAGATCTGCCTATGCTGGCACACACTCACGGGCAACCGGCTTCGCCAACACGTCTGGGTAAAGAGATACAGGTTTTTGTAGAGCGGCTGGAGGGGCAAATTCAATTGTTTAAACAGATCCCTTATTCAGCAAAGTTTGGCGGGGCCACTGGTAATTTTAACGCGCATCATGTGGCTTATTCTGGTATCGACTGGAAGCAATTCGGTAATCATTTTGTAAATGATATCCTGGGGCTGAGCCGTTCGCAATTTACCACACAGATCGAGCACTACGACAATTTTGCAGCCCAATGCGATGCACTGAAACGCATCAATACTATCCTGATCGACCTCGACAGGGATATATGGACCTATATCTCGATGAACTACTTCAAACAAAAGATCAAAGCAGGCGAAGTAGGTTCATCGGCCATGCCGCACAAAGTAAACCCGATCGATTTTGAAAATTCGGAAGGTAAC
>CAIPDP010000090.1 GCA_903863845.1 uncultured Mucilaginibacter sp.
ATCCTGCAAACCGGCCACCCCTGCAAATACCGAATCAGTTTTAAATGGTTCCTGGAAATTGGTCAGCAGTAGATCGATCGTTAAAAAAGACACAACTGATACCTCGCCTAAAAATGGCCTGGAAACTATTAAATTATACAATGACGACCATTTTGCCTTTTTTACCCATAATACCCTAAAGACCGACAAGCCCGTATATGATTCGGGTTCGGGTACTTATTCACTTGCAAACGAAAATTATACCGAACACCTGCAATATTGCACGGAACGTGAATGGGAAAACCATGATTTCAATTTTACACTTACTGTTAAAAATGATACCTTTCAGCAGCGTGGGGTCGAGAAGATCGACAGCCTTCATGTTGACCATATCATTATTGAAACCTACGTTAAAATAAAGTCGAAATAAATCAAAAACCCCGATCAGGCGTTATAGGATCAAACAAACCATGTCAACTATTCAACCTATTGCCGAACGCCTGGTCGCACTGCTGCGCGATCATAAATTTATCGAAGCCTACCGCGAGCTTTTTGGCGAAGAAACGGAAAGTATCGACCCGCTATATACGATCATGCCGAACGCCAGGGGGCTAATAACTCTGATCGAGCGGGAAAAGCAATTTCAAACAAAAGCCACAATTCATAAAGTTGAAGTTTCCGAACCTTTGATATCGGGCAATTACTTTTCGATCCGTATTTACATCGATTATACCATCGAAGATAAAGGAAGGAAAACGCTGGAAGAACTGGCCGTGTATCATGTGAGAACCGGCAAGATCGTAAGGCAGCAGTTTTTTATGGATTAAGCCTGGCCTGCAATTGGATTGACACGTTTACGCTTCAATACCAGTGCTGCAACCAGCGACACCAGCAAGCCTACAGGCAATATTTCCATATAGGTAAACATTGCATTATAAAAAGGGTTCCTGTATAATTTCCCATAGCTTTCGTTGGCTGCTGTTTGTTTTTGTATTTCAGCTGCTGAAGCGCCGGCAGCCTTCATTTTCGCAATTTCATGTGCCGAATATTTTTCGAAAAAGTCGGGTGTGAAGTAATAGTAATCAACCAGCCATACCAATACATAAATTGAAGAAGCTATCAGGGTGATAAAAATGCCTATTTGAAACGCTTTTCCAAAAGTTATAGTACCATTATTTTGTTTATCGCGATAGGTTTTAACACTCACAAAAACGAGTGAAAACGCTACCAGCATTGTACTATAACCCAGCAGTAAACTTCCCTGAATATGGCTTCCAAATAAGTTGGTCATTCCTATGATCATCCACGAGGTTACGATCAGTCCGGCAATCAATCCGTAAATAACAATCAGCTTTTTCATCGTTTTAATTTTCTGTTGGCTCAAAGTTGCTGCACAGTAATTTAAAAGGGGTCATACTTTCGGATGATTTTGCATAATTTACCAAAAAATAGTACTTTCGCAGTACTATTTCAGGGGATAATACCCATCTTTTTGCCCATGTCGATAGCCTGAGTTCGACGCTTTACTTCCATTTTTTCAAACAGCTGCGCCGAATGGGTCTTGATCGTATTCAGAGAAACGAAAAGTTTGTCGGCTATTTCCTGATTACTTAGGCCTTGCGCCATTAATTCTAACACTTCAAGTTCGCGTTTACTTAAATTGAGACGCTTTAGGGCAACATGGTTTAAAACAAAATCCTGCCGATAGATTGCCTTCTCTACCACAACCGTTTTTAAGACCGGTTTACGTAGTTTGATTGCCAGCCAAATACCCAGCGCAGTAAATATTATCGCAATAAAACCTATATAGGTATCTTCATCCTCATCTGCTAGCAAAAAGCGAATTTCTATCCATCGAAGTATAAATGCAAAAACAGCCAGTACAAGGCCGTATAGAATGATTTGTTTATTTTTTGTCAGTAAACTCAAGATCAAAATATTTAGGATTGTCTGTATCCGTGTTGTTTGATCAACAAGCCCAGCATCAACGTTATACCCAAACCTTTCATAAAGCGATCTACAAAATCAGCTGTCGGCCATAAATGTTTAACGATAAAACTGGCAGAAAGGATGAACAGCCCCGCAGCTATGCCACGTGAAAATTTTAAATTGTCCATTTTTTGATTCCTGAAGCTTAAAGATAAAACTTTAACATTTACAGCACTTGTTCCCTGTACAATTTTTCCAAAGTTTTTTCAGGATCATTGCAAAGGCCCGGGTGCACTTTTGAGGTTTGCACAACAGTACTCCGTGTAGCCGTTAGCCAACGGAAACGTGAAGGCATATCAAATTGCGCTATTGGGCCTGCATCATCAGCACCATTGCATATTTGAGCAAAGGAATGGAGATGAGCCTTGATATCGTCAATATTGGCACGGCTTGAGAATGAACAGAGTCTGGTTTCGTCAACCCTGCAAAGGCATTGAAGGAACTTTTTGGTTGGACAAAACAGGATAACGCCTACATTGAGGAATTCCTCCCGCTCAACCTGGGGCACCACGCGGATAACGGCGTATTCGAACAAATTAGTTCCGGGCATGTTGGGCCTCCTTTATAAAATTAGCCGAAGCAGCTATACGCGCTTCTAAAAAACCTGTATACACCGCCCGCACCTCATCCGGATTTTCCAGCCATTCAGCTTTGATCCAATCATCGGGAATAAGTGAGACGATAGCTTTTATGGTGTCGGGTGTCAATATCGCTTTAAATTCTTCGTCAACCAGGTCCAATTCCGAGGCCCGGGGCAAAAGCACGTGATCTTTAACCTGGACAAAAGGTCGGATAGCCTGCTCCTGCCAGTTGTCCCAGGCATGATGGAAATACAATGCTGCACCATGATCGATCAGCCAAAGCTCTTTGTTCCAGGTAAGCATATTGGTATTACGGGGCGTACGGTCGACATTGGTCAGCAAACAATCCAACCATACGATCTGCGAGGCCTGTTTGTCAGTCAAACGCGTAACCGCCGGGTCGAAGGTTATCGCACCAGACAGGTAATGTAATGCCAGGTTAAGGCCCACGCTGGCCTTCAACAGGTCTTGTATTTCCTCATCGGGTTCAGACCTTCCGAAGGCAGTATCCAGATGGGCAAATACGACCTCGGGGACTTTAAATCCCAATGCCCGGGCGATCTCGCCACCAATAAGCTCGGCGATCAATGCCTTAACTCCCTGTCCTGCCCCACGAAATTTCAATACATATAAAAAACCATCATCGGCCCCAGCAATAGCAGGTAATGAACCGCCCTCGCGTAAAGGCGTCACATAACGGGTAACATTAACAGCGCGTAATTCGGGTGCCTGGAACATAGTATTGGAAGCAAAGCTAAGAAATAAGCACGGCTAAGCCTAAAAAACAAAGAGCCGCCCGATCAACCCGGACAGCTCTTTGAAATTGTTTTTTATAAACTACTTTTTGCTATCAAATTGCTGAAGAAACAGGTAGCGCGGACGGTCATCGGCCGCCTGTGCTTTAGTAGTAACATCGATGTTAATATAGTTTAAAATACCGCTGGCGTTATTGGCTGGCCATTTAGGCAGGTTTTTACCATTTGGATTACCCGTTTTTATGAAATTGGCAAAATAGCTTTCCATTGTTTCAGATACTTTATAATCATCTGGGCCCCAGTTATACACTTTATTGCCGGGTAAATTCCCCAAAGCGTATTCAATTTCTGAAGCATGCGCAGCACCAGCTAAGGGTGGTGGTAATTTACTTGGAGCCTCTTTGGTATCGCTCTTTATGATACCGCCGGCCAGTCCTGGTTTGGCATTACCCATGGCTGCAACCATTGCAGGCCGTGGCCGCGAGAAAATATAACTGTAAACGGGATTTCCACCTGTTTTTACAGCTTGTTCTTCCCACAGCCAGGTGCTGTAAACTATAAAACGGTCGCTGGCAAGCGCCGTTGCCGATTTAACGATCTCTTCAGGGTTTGAGCCTGGATAAAGTTTTAAAACAGTTGCAGTATCATTAGGATAGGCTTGCTTGATCTTTTTCAAATAGCTTTCAGGAGTTGGTGGCAAACCTTGTAAAAATGCCTGGTAAGGTATCTCAGCTGAGTTCCAACCAGCAAGTAGAGGGACATGTTGCTGTTCGCCGGCAGCATAAATTGCACTGCCTTGTTTGGGTAAAAAATAACCATCAATTACAACGGCCATGCTGAAACCACCTTGTTTGGCAGCCAGGTCAAGTAATTTATCAGCTGGAATCGCCCTGAGGTCGGCAAGTGAATTAGCGCCAACTGTTTTTTGGAATTCCGCACCTCTTTTTTCACCCTCAGCCAGTGTAGGTACAGGGAAAATGCCCCCGCTTTCGCCAATTGCGGCACTAAACAGACCTTTACTAAGTGGCGATGCCATTTGAGCGCAAACCGAGATCGATCCTGCAGACTCGCCGTCGATAGTGACGCGGTTTGGATCACCTCCAAAAGCGGCAATATTTTTTTGTACCCAAACCAATGCCGCATGCTGGTCGAGCAGGCCATAATTGCCTGAAGCCTGGTGGCTCGATTCTTTTGTTAGTTCAGGATGGGCCAATAAACCGAATATACCTAAACGGTAGTTGACAGTGACAGTTACGATGCCGCGTTGTGCAAGGCTTTCACCATCATATCGAGATTCAGATCCATCGCCTGCAACAAAACCACCTCCGTAGAAATATACCAAAACCGGCAACTTTTCTTTACCTGTCTTAGCAGGGGTCCAAACATTCAGGTAAAGGCAATCCTCACTCATACCCGAGGAACGGAACAGCATATCACCAAAAACATTTTTTTGCATGGCATTTGGGCCAAAATGATCGGCCTTTAATACACCGTCCCAGTTTTTGACCGGTTGCGGCTCTTTCCAGCGCAGATCGCCAACAGGTGGCTGGGCAAAAGGTATCCCTTTAAACATACGGATCCCGGTAGCTGCATCAACTACGCCCTCTACCCTGCCATTTGCAATGGCAACCTGTGGGCCCTGGGCACGTGCGTTAAATGCGGCAAACGCCGACAGCAAAAAAATGACACATAACTTTCTCATAGTCTGATTAGTTTATCGTGAATGATAGTAAATGGGAGGTTTGATAATTAATTCATACAATAATACCTAAAGCTTTGGTGATACCAAATTTTTCATCAATAAAAGACTGCGGAAATTCAAGGATTTAAAAGTATTGACGCTAATATTTTGTTCATTTAATTTTGCTATATATTTGGTGTTTAGCCTCTCTGGTCCTACAATGAAAAAGTATTTAATATTTCTGGCCTTCATATCGCTTTTGCCGATCCTGCAAGGCTGTACAGACTTTGGTAAAATGAAAACCTACAACGGGGTGGATCTGTATCACAAAGCCCCGGTAACTGACGCCGAGGCCGAACGCCTGGGTATTTATTTAATAGGAGCAAAATTTGCAGATAGCACCGAAAAAAGCGTTCAAATTACCAGGGTGGGCCCGGTATACCAGTTTAGGTTTGTGATAAAAGAAGCTAATCAAAATGATACGGCTTTGTTCAAATACTTTAAGCTGTTTTCGGCTGAGCTATCGAATGAGGTATTTAATGGCGCCCCGGTTGATATTCACATCTGTGATAAACACTTTAAAACGATAAGGATATTTCCTTATGAGGATCTGGGTAGGAAAAAGTTTTTTGATGGCGTCGAGCTATTTTATACAGCCAATATAAAACCGGCCGAGGCCGATTCTTTAGGAAATTACCTAATCAAATCAGAATTTGCCGACGGCAGTGACAAAATTGTGCAAATTGCCAAAAACGGCGATACGTACCGCTTTAGTTTTACCGTAAAAAACGGTGCGGAACGAGATACTGTTAGTTTAAAAACCGCCAGGTTTTATGCCGGGGATATTTCTAAAAAAGTATTTGCAGGTGCGCCTGTAGAAATTCAATTGCACGATATCTTCTGGACACCACTGAAGATATTGACGATGATCCCTTCCAAACAGAAATAAGAGCCTTGATTTTTTACAAGTTTGTTTTGACTTCTATCCGGTATATTTTTAACCGGAGTTATCAAGTTGCCCAAATTATTAGTAGCTACTCAGTGCCACCATTAAACCTGAACCTCCCCTTTTTTAATACTATAGGCCTCGCGCAATAAAGCTACCAGGGTATCCAGCTTCATCGGTTTGGAGATATAATTATCCATTCCATGGCTCAGGCATATTTCGCGGTCCTCGGAAAGGGCGTTTGCGGTCATAGCAATGATATAGGGTTGCCCGATGTTCATTTTTCTGATGGTTCGGGTTGCTTCGTAGCCGTCCATTTCCGGCATTTGAATATCCATTAACAGGACATCGTAATTATGCTCCTGTATGTTATTGACCGCTTCAGCTCCGTTATTGGTCACTTTTGTGGTATAGCCCAGCTTCATCAGGATACGTTCTATCAGTTTCTGGTTTACCGGGTTATCTTCAGCTATCAAAATTTCCATCGGGTGACGGGCAGCGAAACTGGCATCCAGCAAATTATTTTGCTGTACATCTGGTTGAACCGACTCCCGACGCTCTCCTAATTCAGCAACGATACTGCGAAGCAGGTTATTCTGTTTGACCGGCTTGGTAAGGATAGCTGAAAACAAGCCCGGGTATTTTTTACGGCTTTCGTCGTTAATTGAACTCAGGATAATTACCGGAACAGGCCGCGCCGAATTCTTGATGGCTTTTGCCAGGCCAGCACCATCTATATCCGGCATTTGCAGATCGGTGATCACCAGTTGAATCGAAGGGTCGGCAGCCAACGCTGTCAATCCTTCCTGCGCTGATGAGCAAGTAACCGGAACCAGACTCCAATGCTCAAGCTGGGCCTTCAGGATCACCAAATTGGTTTTGTTATCATCAACGATAAGCACTTTTTTACCTTGCAAATTTGTAAAGCCTGGTAATAAAATATTTTCAGCAACTACACGCTGACTTGTTTTAGCACAAATTGTAAAATTAAAGGTCGAACCTTCACCCAATTTACTGTCTACCCAAATATTACCACCCATCAGCTTCACCAAACGTTCGCTGATGATCAGCCCCAGGCCGGTACCCCCGTACTTACGGGTAGTAGATGAGTCGACCTGCGAAAAAGGTTTGAACAGGGTGGGCAACTTGTCGTTAGGTATGCCAATACCGGTATCTTTAACGCTAAATGCTATCTCAAGCTGATCATCGGCTAACTTTTGCGCCAACGAAACCTTAATAAACACTTCGCCTTTAGAGGTAAATTTGATCGCATTATTGATCAAATTGATGATCACCTGTTTTAAACGCAAGCTATCGCCTTTTACAAAACGCGGCAGGTTAAAATCAATTTGGTAGATCAGGTCGAGATGTTGCTCAGCTGCTTTCTGCGAGAACATATCCATGATCTCTTCCACATTTTGCCGCAGGTCGAAATCCTCTTCCTCGATATCCATCTTGCCCGATTCTATCTTCGAGAAATCAAGAATATCATTGATCACGTTCATTAAACTGTCGCCGCAATTGATAATGGTTTCGGTATATTCACGTTGCTCGTCCGACAATTTGGTTTCAGCCAGCAAAGAAGCCATACCGATTACGCCGTTCATTGGCGTACGTATCTCATGACTCATCGTAGCCAAAAAGATACTTTTTGCCTCATTGGCCTTGTCAGCTTCCTGGCGCGCCTTAAACTCCTGGTTTTTCTGATCCTCGAGCTCCTCCGACTGTGATTGCAATTCTTCGTTAAGGGCCTGTAATTCCTCAGATTGCGACAGTAATTCTTCGTTTACTGATTGCAACTCTTCGGACTGCGCTTGCAGCTCCTCATTCAGTGACTGCAGATTCTCGGATTGTTCCTGCAAAATTTCAGCTTGTTGTACTACTTCTGCGGTACGCTCTTTAACCTGTCGCTCGAGGCGGGCCTTCTGTTTAATGATGCTGTTAACACGGAAGCGGTAAATGGTATAAATACTTCCTACCATCATTGCTGCAGCAAATGCCTCAAACCACCAGGTAAGCCAAAAGGGTGGCACGATGGTTAGTTTTAAACTTAGTATTCGTGGCGACCATTTCCCTTCGCCGTTTTGGCTTTTTACTCTGAATGTATATTCTCCTGGCGGAATATTGGTATAAACTGCTGTGTTTTTGTCTCCAACATAATTCCAGTCTTTATCAAAGCCTTCCAATATATAAGCGTATTTCTTTTTGTTTGGCGAAGCAAAATCCAAAGCGGCATATTCGAAAGACAAAACGGATTGGTTATGAGAAAGTGTGATCGATTTTGATTCGGCAATATCTTCAACCAAGGGAGATAGATCACCGTCATTTTTTGATGGTGTTACTTCGTGGTTAAATAGTTCAAAGCGGGTAAACACCAGGGTCGGATCGTAACTATTTTCCATAACCTGGTCGGGAAAGAAAGCGTTGAATCCGTTGACCCCTCCGAAATAAAGTAGTCCGGAACTACTTTTAAGGGCCGAGCTTTGTTTAAATTCATCCGCCTGAAGTCCATTTTCGGTAGTAAAATTCCTGAATTTGCCCGTAGTCGGGTCCAACATTGCCAGCCCGTTATTGGTACTGATCCACATATGACCTTTGCTATCTTCCAAAACTGCCTCAGCATAATCGTTTGGCAAGCCATTTTTCGTACTGTAAACAGAAAAGTGTTTGGTATAGGGATCGAATAAATTTAAGCCTCCAAGCGTACATATCCACAGCCGGCCGAGGTGGTCCTCATAAATGGAAGATGCCGTATTATTGCTGATGCTGTTCTTATGGTCATCGTGTTTATAGCTGGTACAAGTGAAGTTTTTAGTATCAAAAAGACACAAGCCCGCATCATCAGTTGCTAACCACAAATTTCCTTTACTATCGCAAAACATCGAATTGATCCGATCGCAGGCCAGGCTTTTTGGGTTTGCCGGATCGTGTCTGAAACAAGTAAAAGTATTTGTTTTACGATCATACAGATCGAGTCCATCACCAAAAGTACCTAACCATATTCTTTTATCGGGCGTTTGGGCAATCGCATAGATATTATCTCCGCTAATACTCCCTGGATTCGAGGGATCGTGCCTGAACGAGGTAAATGAATGGGTTTCCGGATTCATCACACTAACTCCATTGCCCCAGGTACCTATCCACAGGTCATTCTTTTCATCCTGGAAAATATCCAGCACATTATCCCCCGCTATGCTATGCTTGTTTGCATCGTTGTGTTTGAATGTTGTAAAGCTACCTTTTGCCTCGTTAAACAGATCCAAACCTCCCCCATCAGTACCAATCCATATGCGGTGCTTTTTATCCTCAAAAATCTTTAGTACAAAATTATTGGATAAACTTGTTCCTGATGCATTATGGTTGTAATGAGCAAAACTCGTTGTGCTCTTTTTGTAAAGGTTCAATCCTCCGCCAAAAACCCCTATCCACATATTGCCCAGCCTATCTTTGGTAATAATATCAACAGAGTTACCTGACAGACTGCTACCGTCTACATCATCGTGTGCATAGCTTATAAAACGTGCTTCTGAAAAGCTGTAGATACTTAAACCTCCGTTTTCAGTGCCGACCCAAAGGTTATGATTTTCATCTTCTGCAATACTTTGAACACTGTTATTGATCAGTGAATGACTGTTGCCTGGCTCGTGTAAGAAACGTTTGAAGCTAGCTGATATCGGATCAAATAAATTCAAACCCGTTTCCTGGGTCCCAACCCAAAGGTGTTGATCGCTATCTTCAAAAATAGCGGTCACTTTGTCGCCCGATATCGACGATTTATTATTCGCCGAATGTTTATAACTGGTAAAAGATTGCGCTGCACGGTTATAAACGCAAAGCCCCTTATCGACAGTACCGATCCAAATGTTATCCTGACTATCCTTGTATATCGTCATGATATCATTATCACTTAAGCTTTCCGGATCACCTGCACGGTAATGATAGTTGTGAAAAATACCGCTTTTAGGGTTGAACATACTTACTCCTTCATGTTGTGTGCCTACCCAAATGCAACCATTGGCGTCAACGGTGATTTTCGAAAGCTGATCACTGGCAAGGGAGTTTATATTTTTGTCATCATGCCTATAGCTGTGAAACCGGGCAGTTTTCCGGTCGTATTTATTCAACCCGCCTCCTGCGGTGGCTATCCATAGATTTCCGAACCTGTCTTCTGCCACATCTTGTATATAGTTGCTGCTGATACTGGTAGTATCTTTATTATTGTTTCGAAATACCTTGAATTTATAACCATCATATCGATTAAGACCATCAGATGTACCTACCCAAATAAATCCCCGGCTGTCCTGAAGAATACAATTAGGGTCAAGCTCCGATAATCCGTCCTGCGTTCCTAGGTGTTTAAAATGTAATTGCTGGATTTGAGCCGATAGGCAAAAAGGTAATAATAACAACAGGAGAATAAGCAGCTTTTCCGCGGCCTTCGGCAGTTTAGAACTTAATATACGACGTTTTTGGGTCATTATGACAAAAGCCAGCAATGCCCGTTCATACGATACAGGCAGCTGCAATTTGTTATACGCATCCGCAACACAATGGGTTATAGGGTGTTTAAAACAATTATGTTTAAAAACGGACCTCTATTTGGGACAATTGATCTATGAGTCGCCATTTTGTACCGACGAGCACTCTATTTCAACTGACAACAACCGCCACCCGAGCAAAAACAGCCAGAAAAGCCGGAAAAGCGTCTATTAATGGCCGTTGGTCTATACCCGGCAGGGCATGGTCTATTCCATTTTAGCAGAAGTAAAAAAGGTTGTTGCTTTGGACATTGAAATTAAGAAATAAACAAAGAACATTAAAATATTAAAACGATGAAAACTGCAATTTTAACACTCGCAATCGCACTGTCAACCTTATTTGGCATCAGTAAATCGGCTTCAGCTGCAAGCCAAAAAGAAGAAGTAACCAGTTTAACTGAAGTTACACGCATCAGCAAAATAGAAGTTCACGGCAATGTTGAACTATACATTTCAGACGGTAATAAAGACCAGGCAAAAGTATACAACCATTATTACGCCGAAAATGCTTTGGTTCAGGATCAGGATGGTATATTAAGGATCACCTCCTATTCGGCCCAAAAATTAGTGGTTTGGGTTACCGTTAGCGACCTGCGCGAAATATCAGCCTATGACAATGCAGCTATCAAATCATTCGGAAAAATTTCGGCACTCGACATCGATGTTAAATTACATGATCAGGCACTTGCTCAACTGGATATTGATGCTTATGAAGCTCATGTTTCACTGGCCGGCAAATCAAAAGCAGATTTGAGCGGCAGTATTGAACAAGGTAGTGTTCAATATGATCGTTCAGCTTACCTTAATGTAAGCAACCTGGCAGCAACAAACCTTAGCAAAACGATAAACACTTTAAAAGGATGCGTTCGCCATGACGAACTGGCTTCTCTATAATAAAACTGGATGCAAATAAAAAGGGTCCCGGTTGTCCGGGACCCTTTTTATTTTTAAGTCAAGTATTAAGCACTTTCATCTGGCTTATCCTGTTCTTCATCCAATTTCAATGTGTAGGAAGGCTCAGATGCCTCGATAGATAATTGCAGCAAATCTATTGCCGGCACATCGCTCTCGTGGGCAGGTATACGTTCTTCATCCAAACCATTGGAATGGATATCCTCCTGGCTCATTTGATCGTCTTTATCCGAATCTTCGGTATCGTCAAATGGAATAATATCTTCTGGCTCGATCATAGCTTTATTTTTTTTAATTGTTGTGTGATCAAACCTACACAATCCTGAACCATTAAAGGCAGGTCAGGAATTTGTTTCTTTATTGAAAATTCGATTTTAATCCATAAACAACAACTTTATGCGAGAATGTACCCACAAAAACTTTTCCATTTGCGATGGTAGGAGCACAAAATTTTGCATAAAACCCTGGGAAATCGTTTATACTCTGGCTACTGTTCCAAAGTTCCTTAGTAACATTACCTGCATCGAAGGCTCTGAGTATGCCGGGGCTTGAACCTGCGCCGGCGTCACCGCTGGAGGCGTACCAGGCCCAAAGAATACCATTGCTGGTACCATTTGATGATACTGATAATACAGAACCCGAACCGCCGGTCGGACCGCTATCGGGTGAGGTTGTTGGCGTGAAAGCAAATTTTCCATTGTTGAAAGCATAAGCCTTCAGCCTGTCGTTTTCAGACCAAAAGTAAACGTAGGCATTTGTAGGGCCCTGGTAGAAGGCCGGCTGGCAATGCATAGAGTTATTGATCGGCAATGTTTGTACCACCTGGTTGGCTGTGGGCGAATATCCCCCCATATTATCTTTATTCAGTAAATAGATGTTACCGTCCTTAGCACCTGTTATAAAAAGGTTGGTATTGGGCACCAGGAAAGTTCCCATTACGCCATAATCCAGGTCGTTATTATTAAGATCGACATAATTAGTGGGCGTAAAATAGCTTGTTACCGCCAGGGTCGAACCAGAAGGGGTTAATTTTAGTGCACTTTCAGCACGATCGGTCAGATCAGTAGGGTCAGGGTTGGCCACCGTTTCGTTGGTACCGTTCCCCGATGTTGCATAATGGTTGCCTTGTCCTACAGTACCATTACCTGTTGTAACATAAAGATTACCCTGGGCGTCAGCTGCAACACCCATGCCGCTTTCCCACATACCACCGTTTTCGCCATTTGGCGTATCATTATATACAGTCGTTTGTGCAAGGGTCTTCGCGTCATAGCCTAAAATCCAGCCGTGGTATGGGTTCCAGTCGCAATGCGAAGAATAGCTGATATATACGATCCCGTTCACCAATACCAGTCCCTGCCGTTGGTTATTGCGCAGCGGGTCGAAACTGGATACGCCACTAACAGAGCCATCGCCGGTTCCAGGTACACTTGCAGTAATTTTTACCGGGCTGCCGCTTTGTTCAGCACCTGTAGTAATATTAACCGCATGAAGGTATTGTACAAAGTTTTTGCCATCGGTGCTACGGGCAACGAAGTAAATGGTTTGAGAAGTTGGGTCGATGACGGGTGTTCCGACAATGCCAATATTATAACTAAAATCGGTATAAGGATTACACCATGAAGACGCCATATCGCCTGAATTTGGCGTACGCATACCATTTACTGTATAATTCTTTTGCCAGTACAGCGTTCCGTTGTCAGCATCATAGGCATAAACACTATTGTTCACGGTAGCAATAAAAACCACGTTACGTGTTTTCGAACCGATGGTAAGATTACCAACCACCAGCGGTTGTGAGTAAGTTTGATCATCGACAGTAAGCTCGAACAATTTGCCAAAACTTGCCGAATTAACGTTAGCCGTTGTTAAAGCCGTCTCCTGATTATTCAAACCAGCACGGGTGTTATCGTTGTGTTGTGTAAGTACTGAAATGTGCTGCGTATTGGCAGAGTCTTTAAGGGTTGTACCGTTGCCTGTATTGGTAGGATGAGGTGATTCTTTTTTCTTGCACCCTAAACACACTAATAATAAGCAAACAGGCAATAAGAATTTTTTAAACATATAAATAAAATCGTTGAAGGTTTGCGGAATTATATCCAATTGGAAGTGCAATATAATACTTTGCCCTGTATTCAGAAAATGATATCCGGCAAGGAAATGTCATTGTTCTATAATCTCTTGCAAGTATTCCGCTAAAATGTATTAATGATCGAACATAACTTAAAATCGGCTAAGGGAAGATTTCCTGGCGACAACAAATTGGATTTCAATTATTTAGAAAGTCAATTTACGGATCATGTTATTTTGAAAATCAGCGATAAAAACATTCCCTTTCTTATCAACGGCGAGACCGGTAGGGCGGTAAAAACTAGCCTTGGTTGCTATACCATTATCAGCACCCCGATGCCCAGTACCTGCGATGGTTGTAACCATACCATCAGGTGTTATACGGCGGATCTTTTGGTTATCATCGTCTGCTACATAAATGATATCGTTCTTGTCGATACCGATCCCGCTTGGATGAGAGAATGAGGCAGCCGGACCCTTTCCGTCTTTTTTTCCACGGTTCTTTTTACCTTTAGGTGCTGGTTTCCCGGCAAAAGTGGTCACATTTCCTTGTGGGTCCATTTTGCGTATCATGTTATTAAAAGTATCTGCAATAAACAAATTGCCTTTGCTATCTATCGCTATCCCCTCAGGCAAATAGAATGAAGCAGCTCGCCCGATACCGTCTTGTGCACCAGGCTCGCCGGTACCGGCAATAGTGGTCATTTTACCATCGGGTGTTATTTTACGGATGATATCTTTGGCCCAGTCGGTCACTATCAAATTTCCCTGATGGTCTATAAGTATGCCTCTGGGGTTGTCCAATCGGGTAGAATCCTGTGGGTGTTCCCGATTCCCGGGGCTTAGCGCGCCCGCTATCGTTGTGACCGTACCCTCGGGCGAAATTTTCCTGATCAGGCTATTCTCTGTATCGGCAACATATAAATTACCCTTGTCGTCAACCGTAATTGCACATGGATAAAAGAACGAAGCAGCCTGGCCTTTGCCATCTGCATTGCCAGCCTTAATGGTACCTGCAATGGTACTTACTTCACCATCAGCGCCGATCTTGCGGATCTGGTTATTGCGCGAATCAGCTACATAAACATTATCGTTGCTGTCAACCGCCAAACTAACCGGGTTGGCGAAAGATGCTTCATTTGCATTACCATTTTGGGCAGCCAGTTCGCCATTACCGGCATAGGTGGAAACCATTGGCTCATTAGTTTTTGGCGTACAAGCAAGCACGACCAATGTAAACAGCAATAGTATTACTGGACTTCTTTTCATAACGGCAATTTGGTTAAAATTGTTGAAGCCCTAAAAATAGAAGATTTATCTTGTTTGAGAAATGGTTATGATCAGGATCCCGGTGGGTTATTGGGACGCGGTCCGCGGTTGTTCCCCTGCCCTTTTTTCTTTTTGAAACTCCGGCGTTTATCATTACCACCGCGTCTGTTGGATGAGGGCGAATCCCTGAAAACAGGAGCTTCACCCAGTTCGGCAGGCAATGTACATACATCGATACTGCGGCCGATCATTTGCTCGATACTTTTTAGCTTACGGGCATCGCGCTCGTTGACGAGGGTAATGGCAGTTCCGGTAGTTTCAGCTCGCGCAGTACGGCCAATTCGGTGGATATAATCTTCAGGATCAGATGGCACGTCGTAATTGATCACCAGGTCGATCCCCTCCACATCGATACCCCTTGAAAGCGCATCAGTACCGATGATCACCGGCAGGGTACGATTCTTGAAATCGAGCAATATCTGTTCGCGTTCGGCCTGTTCAAAATCTGAGTGGAAGGCGTTGGCTTTTACATGCGCTGCACGCAACTCGCGGCTCAGTCGCTTCACTTCATCTTTGGTATTAGCAAAAATGATGGTGCTGGTATAGTTTCCCTCACGTAATAACTGGATCAGCAGTTTCGACTTTTGTTCGTTATGTACGTTATAAATCTGCTGGTTTATGCCCTGCGCTGGTTGCGAAGTTGCCAGGTTAATCTGTTCGGGATTTCTAAGGATAGAACCGGCAAGCTTGCGGATAGGTGCTGGCATCGTAGCCGAAAACAGTAAGGTTTGCCTTTCTTGTGGTATGTCGCGGATGATGCGCATGATGTCGTCCATAAAGCCCATATCGAGCATACGGTCGGCCTCGTCTAAAATCAAATATTTGATGTCATTTAACTTCAAAACGCCCGAAGTTAGGTGAGCGATCAACCTTCCGGGTGTTGCTACCAGAATATCCACCTTATTTTGTATACCACGGCGTTGCTGTTCATACACGATACCATCGCCCCCACCGTAAACAGCTATCGAGCTCAAGCCTGTAAAATAAGCCAGACCCTCCACCTGCTGATCGATCTGTTGCGCTAATTCGCGTGTTGGTGCCAATACCAATGTTGTAGTCCGGTGCTCGCGATTAGGCTGACTGCTGATCTGGTGTAATACAGGCAGCAAATAAGAAGCGGTTTTACCGGTACCGGTTTGTGCGCAGGCAATCAGGTCCTTCCCCTGTAAAACTACCGGGATGGCTAATTCCTGTATCGGCGTTGGGGTGGTGTATCCCATGCTAAGGATACCTTCGGTGAGCTGCTCGTTGAAGTTAAAATCGTGGAATGTCAAATAATTTACAAATAATGGCGAAGATAGGAAAAAATTGTGTTATTGGTTGTTGGGTATTAGGTATTGGGTATCAGTTATTAGTTATTAGTTATTAGTTGATGATTATATATAGTCTGGTAAGGATTTGATTTCTGGGTACCAATCCCAATGACCACGGTCCGAACCGCTGATTCGTGTGAAAAAATTGATTTCGCTGATTTTTTTAATAACTAACAGCTTATGCCCAATGGCAGCGCAGCGAAATGACCCAATGACAGCGCAGCGAAATGACTAATGACCGCGCAGCAAAATGACCCAATGACAGCGCAGCGAAATGACATTACCTACCACTCAAACGAATGCACAAACTCCTGATCCAGCAGCCAATGATTGAATTTTAGTAGATTACTTTCTTTGCCACTTATTGCCATTATGAAAACAATGTCCTGGTTGAGGCGGGAAACCTTCATGCTATCGAGGTTGATCTTTAGGTCTTTCATTTTGTGACGTAATACCGGCGACTTATCAACCCCCTTAAAGACTACTTTGTATTCGGTATGCTGGAAGCGGTCATCGATCCATATCTGGATAAAATCAAGGATATATAATACAAATAACGCCATGGCCAATGCAACCAGGGCCATTACAAATTCACCTAAACCGATCAACATCCCTATAGCGGCTGCTATCCAGATCGAAGCTGCCGTGGTTATACCCGAAACCGACCCGTTGTTGCGAAAAATAACACCTGCACCAAGGAACCCGACACCGGTGATGATGTTAGCAGCGATACGGTCGCGGTTGTCTACTACTCCCAACAAATAGGAGCATATCGTAAAAACAGTAGCGCCGAAACAGATCAAGGCCAGCGTTCTGAACCCTGCGGGTTTTCCTCTGATCTCGCGTTCGATACCTAAAATGCTTCCAAATAATATGGAAAGAAACATTTTTAATATCTCATCACCGTAAAGATGGTGGTAAAGGTGTTCGATAGGTCCGCTTGTCATTGATATGCTGCAAATTTTGATAGCTAATTTATGAAATTAACTAAAGGTGAATTTAGTTTTAAAAAATTATTACCCGGCTATATACTTACCAATTACCGGTATTTTGCTAAGCATGTAAATAACCATAAAAGAAAGTATCAGGCAAACCAGGGCAGTTAATGGTATACTATAAAATGGATTGCCCAATTTTGAGCTGAGGCCCCAATCGTCGAGCCGGCTTAAAAAGAGGGCATGGCAAAGGTAGATACCAAGGCTAAGATTACTTAACAAGTCGCGGAGTTTTACCAACCGTTCAGGCAAATGAAACACGATAACCCGAGCCAATAAAAATACACCTGAGGCATAAAATATCACAAATGGCCCCATCGGCTCATAAAGTATGGTGCTGATCTCTTTCGTTCTGTTAGTGATCAGGTAGGTACCTACTGTGATACTGATCAGGCATAATAAATAAAATAAAATCATGCTTGTTTTCGGAAGTGTTCGCGACAGATCGATATTGGCGAGGTAATAGCCCAAAACCAGGTAACCTATATAACCGCTGAAATATTTAACATCGATCAGCGGCCAGTAGTCGTTCAGATAAGGCTGACTAAAAGCGATCACCATAAACCAAACGATAAGGAAATACCTGATCTCGACTTCGGTGGCATTTCGCACGAACTTACCGATGACCGGAATCACCAGGTACAACCCCACCAACATATATACGTACCACAAATGGTAGTAAGCACCATTACGCAGTTGATGCAATACCGTTAGGGTATCGCGCCAAATATTGCCATAAAACGGAAGTTCTTCATCGTACCAGCTGTAGGCAACATAAACCAGGCTCCAGATCAAAAATGGCCACAATACCCGAGTAAACCGCTTTTTCAGGAAATCGCCCAATTCATATTCCCGGCGCAGTTGCAAAGCACCCGAGATCATCACAAATACAGGAACAGCAAATCGTGTAAGCGCATTATACAGGTCGGCAGCAAACCAATCCGTCAATGGTGCTGTTTTAAAATTCATCAACAAGGGCGAAGCGGCATGCAAAACGATCACCGCAAATAATGCGAGCACACGCAGGTTGCTTATCCAGTCGATGGTAACCGGTTTCTGGCTTGCGGTAATAGCTGATAATGAATTTTCCAGGTTGAAAGTTTTGATAAAAGTAATAAAAGCAAACAAAAAACCCGCCCCCATAAAAACGGGAACGGGTTGCTATTTAATAGTTAATGGTGTGCTTTATTATTTCTTCAGTTCGCTTATCGCAACTTCAGGTTTCAAAACATTGTGAACTTTTTCAACTGTGATACTTTTTGCTAAAGTAAAATCGGCAGTTTGTTTGATATCAGTTGAAGAAGCACCAATTTTCACCTCGTATTTACCAGCTTCAGCAACCCATGCCGAAAGCGCTGTATCAAACGATTCCAGGTCTTTTGCTCTGAGCGTAAAAGTTAAAGTTTGCGATTCACCGGGAGCCAGCTCTTTTGTTTTACCAAATGCTCTGAGCTCTTCTGAAGGTTTTTGCAGGTTTTTTGAAGGTGCGTTCACGTACAACTGAACTATTTCGCGCCCTGCAACATCACCGGTATTGGTAACTGTTACACTGGCGGTAATCGCTCCGTTAAATACCTTTGAGTTTAATTTAAGTCCGCTGTATTTAAAGTTGGTATACGACAAGCCATAACCAAACGGATATGCAGTTTTTACATCAAAAGTTGTGTAGTAACGATAACCAACATAAATACCTTCTTCGTAGGTAACTTCTGATGGACGTCCTGTCATTGCAAACGCTGCTGTTGGGGTTTGACCTGCCGGCAAGGGCAGATCTTTGCCAGGGAAGTTTTTAGCTGAAGGCACATCGTCATAGGCTATCGGGAAAGTAGCAGTTAATTTACCTGATGGGTTTACTTTACCGCTCAGCACATCAGTAATTGCGTTGCCCGCTTCCAGGCCAGGCTGCCATGCCAATAAGATAGCATCAGCCTCATCGCGCCAGCTGGCAGTTTCAATAACACCACCGATATTTAATACGATCACTAATTTTTTACCCTTAGCGTGAAATGCGTCAGATATGGATTTGATCTGTGCTTTTTCGGCATCAAAAAGATTAAAATCATTTTCAACCTTACGATCGGCGCCTTCACCAGCATTCCTGCCAATAGTATAAATGGCGACATCGGCATCGTTTGCTTCTTGTGCAAGCAAGTCTGCATTGATATCCAGTTGAGCCGGAGGAGGAGTTGTCATGAAAATTGACATTGCATTTTTAGGATGCTTTGCAGCTTCAGCAGCCAGGTAAGATTCGTAGGTAGCCCTTAATTTAGCATCAACAGTATAACCTCCGTTGGTCAAACCCTGGATCAGTGAAATGGTATAAGCCTTATTTACATTACCACTACCCGTGCCACCAGCAATCAGGTCGTAAGAAGTATTACCAAACAGTGCTACTTTTTTGGCACTGGTCAACGGAAGTGTTTTAGCTTCATCCTTTAATAACACCATACCCTGAGCAGCAGCAGCACGTGATACCTGCGCATGTTGTTTCAGATCGGGAGCGCTTGAATATTTGTATTTTTTGAATTCAGGCGATAACATAATGATGTTCAGCAAGCGTTCAACGTTGGCATCCAGCTGTTGCTGGCTGATCTTGCCCGATTTTACTGCTTCAACAATATCTTTTGATTGGTTAGGATTTCCCGGCATCAGCAGATCGTTACCTGCATTCATTTGCGCAACTGCATCGTGGCCGCCAAACCAATCAGTCATCACCAAACCTTTAAAACCCCATTCATCTTTTAAAACAGTAGTTAGCAAGTCGTGGCGCTCAGAAGTATAAGTTCCATTCAGCTTATTGTAAGATGACATTACTGTCCATGGTTGTGAACCTTTGATCGCTATTTCGAATCCTTTTAAATAGATCTCGCGTAAAGCTCTTTGGCTTACAATAGTGTTAACGCTATTACGATTGGTTTCCTGGTTGTTGGCCACAAAGTGTTTGATAGATGTACCAACTCCTTGTGATTGAATACCATTGATCACCGCTGCAGCCATGCGACCAGATACCAGCGGGTCTTCTGAAAAATATTCGAAATTACGACCACCAAGCGGGTTACGATGGATATTTTCGCCTGGGCCTAACAATACGTCGGCACCGTATTCACGTACCTCGTTACCGAAAGCCTCGCCTACCTGGTGAACCAAAGCCGGATCCCATGAAGAGGCCAGCAATGTACCTACCGGAAATGCAGTAGCATAATAAGTTTTTGAGCTGTCGCCATTGCGGATCGGATCGATACGAATACCGGCAGGCCCGTCGGAAACAGTGATAGAAGGAATACCTAAACGCGGGATCGCGTGGGTACGACCGGCAGCACCCGGAACTTTTTCGGGGATGTTGTAAGCATCTTCATCGGAAGGAGGCAGTTTAAATCCGCCGATACTGATACCTTCTTTCATTTGTTTTGGCGTTGGCTTAGGCATGCCGGGCATTTTGAAGCCCATACCTACTACCAGCTTCGCTTTTTCTTCCAGCGTCATTGCCTTTAAAACCGCCTTGACCGGGCTTTTGCCCAATTGCGGAACTGCACCTGCTTGTTTTTGTTGTGCCGATGCACCCAGGCAAAACAACAAGCATAAGGCCGTCATTAATGATAAATTTTTCTTCATTTTTTGGTTTATTTTGATTTCATCTGCCCTAAATAAAGGCAGTATTAAAGGTTGATAATTGGTTAGACCACACTCTTAGTGTCAATCTGACACAATGATACACAAATTTTGTTCACATCCAAACTTTCGGTAAAGAATTATTTCGATAACGATCAGCACCAAAAAGGTGGAAAGATTCCAATGTCCGAAATAACAATCGTGTCGTCAATAAAAAAAGCAATGCAGACAGAAACCCCAAAAACACCGACCGGCGACTCCTTGCAACCGACCAGGGAATTTTAGCTCGATTTGATTTTATTTAAGTACTTTGCCGGGGCTTTGAATTGGAAATAACATGACATATTGTTTAGGAATAAAAGTTAAAGAAGGATTGGTGGCTATTGCCGACTCATTGATCACCTCGGGCACAGATACCACGGTAAAAAAGAAAATATTTGTTGAGCAAAAAGACAATTTTTCGCTTTTTATCATGACCAGCGGTTTAAGGTCGGTACGCGATAAAGCGATCGTCTATTTCCGCGAAGAATTGGAAACCCATGAATTTGACAAGCTGTACAAGGCAGTAAACGCATTTGGCCAACAGGTAAAAAGGGTAGCAGAAGAAGACAAAGAAGCTTTGGAGAAAGCCGGTTTTAAATTCGATCTTAATACCATCATAGGTGGACAATTAAAGCACGATGAGGAGCATAAACTCTTCCTGTTGTATCCCGAAGGAAACTGGGTCGAACTCGGGCAGGGTGCACCCTACGTTATCATCGGCAATTCGGGCTACGGTAAGCCAATACTGAACCGAACATTAACTGAAGACTCGGATATGAAACTTGCATTGAAAACAGGATTTTTATCCTTTGATTCAACGCGGGTCATAGCAAACAATGTGGGCTATCCAATTGATGTGGCGCTTTACCGTAATGGCAGCTACCAGATGGTGGAACAACACTATGAGGAACGGGATCTGAAGAACATATCCGACCAATGGGCTCAGGAATTACGAAATAGCCTGGAACATATTCCGGGTGATTGGATGGAATCAGCATTTGCCAAATTGCCACCTAAAGAAGAATCATAGTACCCACCATGAAATTCGGTATATCAACAGAGATGACTTATGATGTGCGTTCAGCCGGTACGCTGTTATTGAATATTCATGCGCTCAGTACACCCTCACAAATTGTTTTGGAAGAAACATTTCTGGTCGATCCAACGATAAATATTGAAGAGATACATTCGGGCAATGGTGAAAACCGCATCGTAAGACTGGAACTCAATGAGCCGGGTATTGTTCAGATAACATATAATGCACTGGTCGACAATTACTTTCAGATCAAGAACTACAATGCCATTGAAGAGATCATTGTAAGTAAGATGGACCCGAATGTATTACCATTTCTTTACCCAAGTCGGTATTGCCAGTCGGATAAACTCTTCAGGCTGGCCAATAATCTTTTCGGGCATATCATCAGCCCTTATGAAAAAGTGGTAACGCTGAGTAACTGGATAACCGAGAACGTAGAATACCAAAGCGGATCGACAGACAACCATACTTCGGCATTTGATACTGTAACCGAACAGGCCGGTGTATGCCGGGATTTCGCCCACCTGGGAATTGCGCTCTGCCGGGCATTAACCATACCAGCGCGTTATTTTACCGGCTATGCCTACCAACTTGATCCGGCAGACTTTCACGCTTGTTTCGAAGCCTATATTGGTGACGAATGGATTTTGTTTGATGCTACCCGCCTGGCTCCTTTGAATGGCATGATCAAAATAGCTTCAGGCCAGGACGCTGCCGATACTTCTATCGCAAATATATTTGGCGACATTATTTTTACCGCGATGCAGGTAAATTGCGAACTTAAGGATTCAGGCTTTGAACCTTTTTACCGCTGGTTTTAAGTGTGCCTGGCGTCAGAAAATAGTATAATTCTGTTAAATTGAGGGCCAAATTATGATATTGTAATTTTTGAATGCAAAATCGTCATCATAGCATCTGGTGGGGACCACCACGTAAATTTTCGAACCGATTACAAGACAGGAAGATCAGCTGGCTGGAGTTATTTTTCGACCTGGTTTATGCTATCCTAATCTCAAAAACCACCCGGGGGCTGGCGGTTAATACAACTGTTCAGGGCATCACCGACTATGCTTATTTTATCATCATCATTTTTTGGGGTTGGTACAATGGAAGCCAATACCATGATTTGCATGGAACAACTGGTATCCGCACCAGGCTAATTACATTATGGCAAATGATGATCGTAGCCGGCCTTGCTGTAACGTTTAATAGCCCTGCTGCACTATTTGTCGGCCGTGCAACGGTGGCTATAGCGGTGCTACAACTGTACATCACCTATTTATGGTGGAGTGTTGGCATCTATGATAAAGAACATCGAAAATATAATTTGCCCTATACGGTTTGTTACCTGCTTTCTTTCGTGTTCATCGTATTGACCTTATTTTTACCTCAACCCTATAAACGCGTCTTCTTCTGGCTGACCTTATTATTAAATTATACTGCCCCATTTATAGCCTCGGGTATTTTGAAACGCAATAATGCAGAATCTTCACTCTCTGCAAGTATGATTGAAAGGCTGGGGCTATTTACGATCATCGTATTTGGCGAAGCTATTTTAGGCGTGGTCAACGGGATGAATCTATTCAATGATTTTGTTTTAGTAGAATGGATTTGCTTCGGCCTCGGCATCCTGATCGTATTTTCTTTGTGGTGGATATTCTTCTCATTGATTGCTGACCGGGAAGCCAAAAAGGGTTTTACCAAAGGCAGTTTAATAGCAATAGTGTATATTTTAACGCTGGCCAGTCTGGGCGTCATAGGGGCAGCATTTCCGGGATTAATGAATAACCTGCGAAGTTTACCGGAGTCCGGCATATCAATATCCCGGCTTATTTACGGTTTAAGCATTGCACTATTTTTACTCAGTATTGTTTTGATCAGCCGCTTCCTGGTGTACCCCAATGACTACCATAAGATAAAGCGCAAATTGCAAATACTTATCGTAGCCATAGGCCTAATTATCCTTTCAATTTCCGAACTCGTACCATTGGCATTGATCTGGTACCTCCTGGTAATATTTCTCTTGCTGCTTTCAATTATAGTGATCATTACTATGGGCTGGTTTCGTTTGCAATTGCGTCTTCAGGAACTCAAATAAGCCGCCTCGCCATTAAATACCGACATTCGTCAACTAGTCTGATCGGCTAAAAATAATTTCCCTATTTTAACGCCAGATAAAAATTCTTACAATGAGCGAAACGCCCCTTATCCAAATCCGGAATCTTACTAAGTTTTATGGTGCAAAACAGGTCCTTAAAAATCTTTCATTGGATATCTATCCCGGCCAGGTAATTGGCTATATCGGTCCAAATGGCGCTGGTAAGTCTACTACCGTTAAAATTCTGACCGGTCTTATTCCTGATTTTACCGGTGAGGTGATCGTGGATGGCATTAATATGGCCGATGATCCGCAGAGTATAAAAAAGCTTTTCGGCTATGTTCCGGAAAATGCTGAGATATATGACGTCCTTACTCCAATGGAATACCTTGATTTTATAGGTAAACTGTACGGCATGGATTCAAATACCCTGCAGGAAAGGGCGGGTAAACTGCTGGCTGCATTCGGACTAGCCAACAACGTGAACGACCGGATGGATACTTTTTCAAAGGGCATGAAACAAAAAGTATTGCTCATTGCAGGTATTATTCATAACCCAAAGATCATTATTCTTGATGAGCCATTATCAGGGCTCGATGCGAACGCGGTTATCATGGTCAAAGAGTTGATCATTCGCCTTTCTAAAGAAGGCAAAACCATATTTTATTGTTCGCACATGATGGATGTGGTTGAAAAAGTATCTGATCGGATCATGCTGATCAATAAAGGTGAAGTAATAGCCGACGGCACATTTGAATCGCTCAAACAAAATCACAGCGATACCCTCGAACGAATTTTCTCCAAATTAACCGGTAGCGAAGATTCAGGGAGCGAAGCGGATGCCATCATTAACGCATTGGATTAAGCTATGGACAAAATTTACCTTCGTTTCGTCAAATTGCTGAACCCCGTGCTTAGCCGGGCAGGTGTTGATACCGACCAATTATACGAGATCTTACGTATCAAACTGATCATTGATCAGCGCCGTCCGAAAACGATGTTCGCACAGCGTCAAAACAACAAAAAAAAGGTTCAATCGCCCTGGTTTGTGAGTTTTTTCACCGTTTTGATGGGGACTTTTTTCGGCTTGACCCTGTTTCTGAACGCAATGCCCTATGTTGCGCAAACCATTTATTTCAGCGTATTCATGGTGCTCATGTCTTTAACGCTCATATCTGATTTCACGACTGTGCTGATCGACACGCGCGACCAATTCATTATTCTGCCACGCCCGGTAAATGACCGGACAATCGCTGTTTCGCGTATCCTGCACATTAGTATCTATGTGCTTCGTTTGGCATTATTGCAAGGTTTGCCCGGCCTGGTGATGATTGGATTTATTGATGGAATAGCAGCAGTTCCGATATTTTTCATACAAATTCTGGAAGTAACTTTCATGAGTATCTTTCTGGTAAATATTGTTTACCTGGTATTGATGAAATTTGTCAGTCCACAGAAATTCAAGGATATCATCAATTATATACAGATCGTATTTTCGATACTGATATTCGGTTCCTACTACTTATTGCCGCGACTGATCAACGTAACCCTACTCGAGCATATCAGTATTCTTAGTCATTGGTATTCTTATGTACTGCCCCCGGTATGGATAGCAGCCTTTAATGAATTGCTTTTTCATCATGAGCGAGCCAATATAATAACCAGCCTGTTGGCCATCACCGGTCTGGTAGTACCACTAATTGGCCTTTGGCTAGTCGCAAAAGTATTGGCACCGGGATTCAACCGGCGTTTATCGATCATCGCAACATCAGATGGTTTGGCCAGCACACCCGCTACTGTTAAAACCGAACGCAAATCGGGCCTGATGGACAAAATAGCCGACCTGGTCGCACCCGATCCCGTTGAAAATGCCGGCTTTCGCATCACCTGGAAACTTGCCACCCGCAGCAGAGAATTTAAGATGAAGGTGTATCCTGCATTCGGTTATATACCGATCTATTTCCTCTATTTTACACTGAATGGTAAAGGACAATCCCTCGCCGAACGCTGGGACAGTTTGAAAGCCAGTCATAATTATATCGTACTGGCATATCTGTGTACCTTCTTACTGATGGCTGCTTTGTCAAATGTTGCCATGTCTGATAAATACAAATCGGCCTGGGTCTATTATACCACCCCTATAGGTGAGCCTGGCAAAATCCTTTCCGGCATGTATAAGGCAATTCTGGTTATATTTTATATTCCTTATTGCCTTTTCTGGGGTGCTGTAATTGTCGGTATCTGGGGGCCGGCAGCCATCAACGATGTGTTATTAGCGATGTTGTTTGGGATCATTTATGGCATTTTAATGGCTTTGTTTTTGATCAAAGGGCTCCCTTTTTCCAAGCCTGTAATGATCAAACAAAGCGGCGGCCGTATCGTCACAACACTCATGACCATGATTTTTTTAGTTGGTATAGGCATAGGTCATTATTTTTTGATGCGATGGGAAACCGTTATCTGGATAGCTATAATTCCTGCATTTTTTATCACCTGGATCATGCTCTATTACTACAAAAAAACCACCTGGGAAGGTTTAGAAATGGCCGACGACCTGTAGCAATAAACAGCAAAGCTATTCTTCGATATTTATTACCGCTCAACTCTTCCGTTTTACAAAGGTTGAACCGGGCTTCCGGTCCATTCGGTTCCGGCTGCCAGGCGTTCACCCTTCATAACAAGCGAAAGGGCCTCTATTTTGGTATCATCGCCAACTTCGCTATCATACAGGATAATGGTACCGGCACCGATGCTGCTCCTCGCTCCTATCTTAACCGTACCAACCTTCATTACTCTATCTTCAAATAAATGGGTTTGGGGGCCGCAATCAGCATTTAGGGCGGCATGGTCGCCAATACTCACCATGTCAAATTCAGTGATGTCCGTGGTGTTCATCCAAACGCCCTTACCGATCTTTGTACCCAGCAAACGCAGGAACATGGGTAGCCAGGGCGTGCCCTGCATGTATTCGAGCAGGAATGGGATCGACAAAGCTTCATAAGTGGAAGTGATCGCTTCGCTGCGCCATACCTTCCAGGTCCACATTGGTTGTTGCTCCGCTTTGTACTTGCCAATAAATACCCATTTAAGCAATAGGGTCAGCAGGAAAGCCGGGATACCCATATAAAAAAGGTAATAAAAAGGGAAGTAGAGGATGATCTTCCAAAGTGGTTCATCCACTACCAGGTCGTGACCATAGGCAATAAAAAGAATGGAAGAACAAATGATAGCACTCTCAGGCAAAATGATCCTGATAAATTCAACCGTTGCCCGTGCAAATTTGCGCGCCTTTTTGGGCCTGATGGTTAATTCGGGTGGATAGGATTGGCTTTCCTGCCGCCGTGGCAAAGCAATGGCCGGTGAGCCAAACCAATCGCGCGCGGTACTTTCCGACATTTGTTGCTCATTAGGAGGTGTCGACAATACCCCGATCAGCATATTTCCCTGCAGGTGATACCCTTGCGGGATCAACGCGCTATTACCTACAAAACTGTAGCTATCGATCGTTGTTTTATCAAGGATCAACTGCTGCCCCCGAATATCTGCTTCACCAAGCGTTACGGCATCGGCTATAAAAGCGCCATCGCCGATCTCTAACAAAGCATGGGTAACGTTGCTCGCAGTTGATATTTCTGTTTCCCTGCCGATCTTAGCACCCAAAGCCCTGAAAAAACGGGCCACATAAACGGTGGCATAAATGGGGTGCAATACAATAAGGTTGAGCGAAAGCAATTGATCGACAAACCATTTTTTCAGGTAGAATATACTGTAAACAGGGTATTTACCAGGCTTAACGTTTCTTTGCAGCAAACGTGTCAAAATAATGGTCTCGGCGGCAAATAACAGGATATACAACAAAGCCAGCGCCGGAGCACCTATCATATAGGTAAAATCGTAATCGCCTGCTGCATTATCCAGGCTATTAATGGTCATGATGGTGGGCAATAAAGGCAGCAGGATAATAAAGGGGAAAACCAGGATAAACAAAGTAAAAGCCAGTTTATACCTTACACGCCGTGCTTTTGAAAACGCTATGGGATGAGGCAGATCGGCTATCGCCTTTGTTTCCTTGTAATTGGCCGGACTACCCTGCCATACTTCAGCCGTTTTGATCGTTTTGCCTTGTTGCAAATGACTCAGGTCCTGTAATTCGCCCCAATCTTCGATAACGGCGTTGCCAGCGATCATAGCGCTACTCCCGATATAAGCATGATCGCCGATATGAATTTTGCGTAATTTCAACAAACCATCTTCAACCCAGGCATTGTTAAGCCGGGTTTGTGAGCTCAGGCTGGCATCTGCTCCGATCGAGATCAGGTCTTCGGCATCGAAGCTAAAATCGCTGATCTGGGCATCGGGTGCTATTTTCATCCCTAGTAAACGCAGATAAACAGGATAAAGCGGCGTACCATTCAGAAATTGAGCAGGCAATAACCGCTGCATGGTTTTCACCAACCACCAGCGAAAATAATAAGTACCCCAAACCGGGTAATCCCCTTCTTTGAACTTCCCGATCACCAACCATTTTGTTGCGAGTGTAAGCAGCGTAAAAATGGGCGGGATCAGTGAAAACAGTGCCAGAGATGTAAGTATAGCATAAAGAATATGCAGAGGATTATCGATGGTTGCCTGATCAACATAATAGTATCCCAGGTAAGGTATAAAGATCTGGAAAGCAAACAAACCATAGATCAGTAATAGGGCCACCGTTTGCGCCGACCAACAACTAATATAACGCCATAGCGGTGGTTTTTGAAAAGAGCTTGTTTCCGGCTTTGGCGCTTGCTGCTGTGCAGCATCCCAATAAGCGATCAAATTGCTGACAGGTCTGTGCAGGTACACGTCTTTCAGCGATACATGGGGCATTCCTGCATCTTTTCTCAGCTGCGATACAAATCCTGCTGCCAGCAAAGAATGCCCGCCCAGGTCGTCGAAAAAATCCATCGAAACATCCACAGCGTTGTTGTGAAAAGTTTTGCGCAGGCTATTTAAAACCTTATCGCCTGTTGTCGCATCCGGACCTAATGTTTCCTGCCCAAAAAAATCAATTGCATCTGTAAAAGCCTTAGGAACGGGCAACGCCTTGCGGTTGATCTTACCGCTTGGCAAACGCGGCATTTCCGACAGACCCACGATAACTGCGGGCACCATGTAGGATGGCAGTGTTTTACCCAGTTCCAATCGAAAGCTATGCTCTTCGACATTAGCCTGATCCGCCATTTGGAGATAGCCAATCAATTGCTCCTGCCCGGTTTGATCCTTCCGTATCGCGACAGCAGCCGACCTTACACCCGGCAATTCATGCAGACGGACTTCAATTTCACCTAACTCTATACGGTAACCCCGTAATTTCACCTGGTCGTCAAACCGGCCCTGGAGTTCGATAGCGCCGTGGGCATCAATGATAGCAGCGTCACCGGTACGGTAAACCGTATCTCCGGGCAGTATAGCCAGCGACTCAGGTTTTGGCAGAAACTTTTGGCTGGTTAGCTCGGGTAAATTGATATAGCCATTGCCCACACCCGGGCCAGTGATCACCAGTTCTCCGGCTTCGCCAACCGGCACTAAATTCATTTTTTCATCTACCACCGCCAGGTTATAATTTGGTAATGGCTGGCCGATCACGATCTCGTCTCCGGGGTTCAACCGCGCCATTGTCGCGGTTACTGTAGTTTCGGTTGGCCCATAGCTATTGTAAAACTCCAGGCCTGCTTTGGCCCATTTATCTAAAACCTGTTTGGTGCATGCTTCTCCGCCGGCGTTAACCAATCTTAGTGAGGGGATGTCATCATCCATCACGGCCAACAGGCTCGGCACGGCGTGTAACACCGAAATTCGTTCTCGCCTGAGCGTTTCACTCAATTCATCAATTGCTTTAGAAGTGGTATTATCGGCCACCCACAAAGTTGCCCCAGCGAAGTAACTGATCCAGGTTTCCTCGCACCACATATCGAACGAGACCGAAAATCCCTGGTAAACACGGTCATCGGACCGGATATTGAGTACCGATTGTTCAGAGCGCACCAGTTGACAAATCTGCTGGTGACTAATCAGTATTCCTTTGGGTTTGCCGGTACTACCCGAAGTATATAGTACATAAGCGCAGTCTTTCGAAGTTGCTGCAATTCCCTGAAAATGCTTTTTTCCGGCACTGACAGTTTTGTCAAAGACCGGCACCTGAAGTATCCTGGTATTGCTATCCAACTGCTGGTTACTGAAGCAGGCTATTGCACCAACCTCTTCCATGATCAACTCTACCCTCTCGGACGGTATCTCCCGGTCAACCGGCACATAGGCAGCACCGGCTTTGATGATACCAAGTATAGCAGCGTGCAATTCTAAACCACGGGTCCACCAAAGGCCAACAAAAGTGCCTGGCCCAGCACCATTTGCGACAAGCTGATCTGCGATCTGATCGCTCCACTGGTCGAGTTCGGCATAGATTAATTTATCCTGATGGAATTCTATAGCAGTTTTATCCGGCCAGGTATGTACAGTCTCCGCAAAAATATCGGCAAGCGTTTCGTTCCTGACAAGGTCGGGGCGTATTGCGCCTAAAACGACGCTTAAATTATTCATTGTATAACATTAACAGGCAAACATTCGGTTTATAAGACTGGGGAATAGCCCGGAGGTTTATGCGGCAATGATAAACATTGTTGTTACAAAGCAAACCATAAAACAGCATGTTTTGTAAAACCTATCTTATAAATTACATATAATTGGTGTATGGTAATTTGTTACTACAGTGAGATCAAGAAAAAATGGTCCGAAAGCGAGCTGGAGGAGAAACTTAAGCTGCTTCCGGAGATTTTGCAAATTGAAGCAAAGCGTAAAAAACGCTGGACCGACCGGCAATTATCCATTACCGGCAAGCTGTTACTTAAAGAACTAATTGTTGGGCTGGAAGCAAGCCAGCTTTCCCTTGCTGATATCAAATACACCGATTACAACCGACCCTGGTTCGATTCGTCCATAGATTTCAATATCGCTCATTCGGGCAATTTTGTGATCTGTTGCGGCACAGATACGGGTAGTATCGGTGTAGATATTGAACAGATCAAACCGATCGTATTGGATGACTACATCGATTATTTTACGTCGGATGAATGGCGAATCATTCTCGATTCAGAGAATCAATCCGACAGATTTTTTGAATTTTGGACACGAAAAGAGGCCATTGTAAAAGCAATTGGCACCGGCTTACATATACCACTTTCTAATATTGCCGTTATAAACAATAGGGTAACTTATAATGATATCAGCTATTACATTCAAAAACTAATCATAGCAAAAGATTATCAATGTCATCTGGCAAGCACAGAACCTGTCGCTATTGTCGATTCTATGCAGATTCAATTCTAAAAACTTCGGCTTATCTTTAGACGAAAATTTGAAAAAATCTGGAGTAAATGAGCCTGAAAACACAAAGCCGATTTCCTTACCGCGATTTGATCATCAGTATCGCTTTTCCCCTTATCATCGGAGTAACGGCATCCTTTTTTACCGAACCTGAAATAAAAGGATGGTATTTGTCCTTAAATAAACCAACATTCAATCCACCTAACTGGCTTTTTGCACCGGTATGGACCACAATTTACCTATTGATCGGGATAGCCGCCTTCCGTGTCTGGCGAAAACGTGAAAGTACTGCTGTTTTTAAAAACACGATCATTGTTTACGCTATCCAGTTAGTGCTCAACTTCTCATGGTCGATCGTATTTTTTGGGATGCACCAGGTGTTGGGGGCCTTTTTAGTGATCGTGGCATTATGGATCAGCATCCTGCTTAATATGTATTTTTTTGGTAGGTATAGCCGCATGGCTTCCTGGCTGCTTTTACCCTACCTGCTATGGGTCAGTTTTGCTTCAACGCTTAACCTGGCGATTTACCTGCTGAACCGATAAAATGTGCTATTTTTAATCCGGCTTTGCATACCCTATCATGAAAAAGTATTTCCTATCCATTTTCCTTTTATTCAGCAGTATTCTTGTTTTCGCCAATAAGGTTACGATAGATCATTTTACCATTGCCAAAAGCGAACTATCCGAAAACGAATTCGCCATTAAGGCTACTGACAGTGCAGAACATGTTTTAGACGATGTAAACGGGCATTTTACTTTTTCGATCAATGGCTTCGATGAAAACTTGGTTTTTAAAAGGGGAATAGCAAATGATCGGCGTCAGATCAGCAATTCGAGTTTCATTTATGTTAAACACGAAAATGACAATGGCACCCATGCCACACTTTACTATATTTACCGGTCAGGCAGTTTCTTTATACCTATTCATATCAGTTGGATCGTGCTGCTGGCAATACCAATTTTATTGATCGCGCTGGGCTATCTGTTCAAAAAGCTGATCATTCTGGCGGTGATCATCTTCGTTATCTTTGTGTATTTTAACTATCACCACGGCCTTGGAGCAAGCACTTTCTTTGAAAGCATCATCGACGGGCTAAAAGGACTGTTCAATAAAGTCTAAAAATATTAACTTATTCACTAATTCACTCACTAAAACGGCATTCCCACTCCAAAATTTAATTGGAGGAAGTTAAAAGTATCTGGTCCATTACTTGCTTTGTAAGCGGTTTTGAAGGGCCCTGTACCAAATAACTCACCAAAATGATTAATAAGCACCCACTGATCTGAGCCGCTAAATTCAGGATCTTTAAATTTAAGCGCTGCATCCAATCTGAACACAAAGAATGAAAGGTCGAACCTAAATCCAGTACCTATCGCAATAGCTGTTGAAGGCCAGAAATTGTTCAATCTGAATTCTTCATTAGGAAACTGGGATTGTTGGTGTAAGCGCCATACGTTACCCGCATCGGCAAAAAAAGCACCCAGCAGGGGCGCACCAAAAAAGTTACTGGCTATGCGGTACCGGTACTCTGCATTCATCACAAATTTTATTTCGCCGAATTGGTCGAGGTATTTCAAATTCCTGCGCAAAATCTGGGCGCTGGAATCGGCACCATATTCAGCGCGGTCAAACTGCCCCGGCCCCAGCGTACGCGGTAACCAGGCGCGTATATCATTTGCCCCGCCAACATAAAAGTTCTTTTCAAAGATCAACTGGTTACTATTGCCATAAGGAACGCCGATCCCCGGGTTAAGACGTAGTATAAATTGCTGCCCATTGCCCAGGTCTTTGTAGAACCTTACATCGGCTTCACCTTTGGCATACTGCGCAAAGGTGTATCCCAAAAAAGTACGTGCACCCAGCGTATCGCGTGCTGTATTAAATGCTTTGCTTAGTAGTGATAGTGTGTTACCTCCAACATCCAAACTACCCCTGAAGTAAATAAAATCCCTATAGCTGCTTAACTTACTTGCATTCAGTTGATAGGTGTATTGTGAGCCCGAAGTGAAAATTGTTCGCCCGATAAGGGTTACGTACGAGTTATAACCGGCAGCCAACAATTGCTTTTGGGCATTCGGATCGATAATGCCTTTAGAAAATTCAATGTCAAGGGGCGTAACTGTATGAACTTTATCAGCTGTTTCCGAGAAATCGTAAGATATAGCATTGATGAAATTCTCTCGTTCTACCAGATCCTTTTGGAAAAAAAGCGAGTAATTACTCGAGAATGTAGTATGCGGAACGCCATACTTGCCAAGTATAGGCAGATCAAATGGGAACAATATCTGCGGATACGTGACGCTGGCTCCGATCTTGAATTCCTGGTTCTCGATAGCCCCACTGGCAGTAGAGTTCCGACCGTTATCAAACAGAACGCTGTAATTTGTTTTTAACTGAAAGATGGTGGCCGACTTAAAAAGATTCCGATCGGTAAAAGTATTGCCTATGTTAAATCCGGTACGGCCGCCATTGAACAGGAACTCACCTTCGATCCTGTCCGACATCTGTTTGAGCGGAACCAGGTCGATTTTCTGATCCAGTTTATAGGTACTATCGGGTAATTTCTCGAACGAGGGATTGGGTACATTTCGAAATACATTTAACTGTGCAAGCCTTGCCGTGGTCAGATTTTGCCGGTCGATATTATACAGATCGCCTTTACGCTGGTAATCGTATATTGTTAGTATCCAGGGGTGAAATTTATGCGAGTAATCAACAAATTTAAATTGTGAATCAACTTTCAGCGTATCAGTCTTGCCGAAGTCGCGACCGCTTGAATTTGAAATGGTGATCGTGGTATTATTGATGCGGTACACCGGATGAGCAGGCTTTCCCGGCGGATTGTCGATCGTCATTTTAACATCCACCAATTTTTTATTCAAACCGGTATCCACGTCATAGGTGATATATTGCCTGAAAAAATCGTAATAGCCATTACGCTTCATCAACTGGTAAATTTCGTCGCGTTCAAAAGCAAGGCTATCGGTATCATACCGGCCTCCGGGCCTGATATGTGAAAATTGTGGGCGATAAGTATGGTATAATCCTCGCACTTTACTGTCAGGTATACTATCCCTGAAACTTCTGAACCGGAACATCGGGCCCTCAACGGCGGCAAATATCAACTCGGCACGTTTATTTTTTACTTTGATGGTATCTGTAACGATCGCCTTTACATAACCTTTGTTCCTTAGAAATTTCTGAATCTGTTCGCGCGAAAACTCAACGAGGTTGGTATCCACTATATTAGGCGCTTCACCTATATCCTTCTTGCCATTTTTGCTAAAAAGGTAATACAGCTGCAGGTTGAACCCGTTATTTCGCTGCTGTTCTTTGTCAACATAATTCAGGGCAGCTTCTGCAAATTCCTTATCAACGCCAACGATGGTATTTTTTCGCACAAGGGCCTGGTTGTCGCTCAGGCGCCGGGTTAAACTACAACCGGTAACCAGAAAGACAAGCAGAATACTTAATATTGTAAGGCGGTAACCTTTTGATCTAATATATGCTTTCAAAATCTCAAATCAATTCAATAAAGTCATTACAACATAAAAAGTTTCGCCACGAACAAGGTTTTTTTTTGGTTGAAGGCTCAAAATCAATAGTTGAATTCGCTAATTCGCCCTATGAAATAGATACTGTTTATTATACGACCACGTTCGATTCAAAAGTGCTGAATTTATCGCAGAAAATAAACTGGTGTGAAATTTCTGTTAACGACCTTGAAAAGATCAGCAGTTTAAAAACACCCCAGGAGGTGATCGCAAAAATCAGGATACCCCAATGGCCCTTGCCAGGCAAAAAAGAGCTGGAGGGAAAGTTTTCATTAGTACTTGACGGGGTGCAGGACCCGGGAAATTTAGGAACCATTATCCGTATAGCTGATTGGTTCGGCATCGGCCATATCATCTGCTCGCCGGATACTGTCGATAGTTATAACCCAAAAGTTGTGCAGGCTAGTATGGGTTCGCTGTCAAGGGTAAGGATTTGTGATACTGAATTACCTGCATTTCTAGCAGCATTAAAATTGCCGGTTTTCGGCGCATTGCTTGATGGTGCTAATATTTATGATACTGATTTCGGGCATGAGGGGCTGATTATTTTAGGAAATGAGGGGAATGGCATACGCAGCGAAGTGGAGGCTCTGGTAAGCCGTGCCGTTACGATACCGCGCATTGGCAGAGCAGAATCATTGAATGTTGGTATTGCTACAGCCCTTTTTTGTTCAGAAATCACCCGAAATACAAAAAAATAAATTGGTGGGCGACAAATAATTACTATTTTTGCACTCCTTAAAAATAGGGTCGGATGGCCGAGTGGCTAGGCAGAGGTCTGCAAAACCTCCTACAGCGGTTCGAATCCGCTTCCGACCTCAGGGTTTAGAAATTTAAAATTACAGCATCATGGGCGTAACACGTTTGAAAAGAAAAGACAGAAGAAATAAAACTTTTTCGCGTTTAGAAGTACAAGGTCTTAAACTGGCTACTAACATTGAGTTGGGCAGCCGTTCTCAAGAGCCAAAACACAGCCAGTTAGACAAAAACAACGCGGCTATAGCTAAAGCATTGGGTAAATAATTCCTGAAGGAATTTTTTACTGATCTTATTGCAAAGATATTTAATCCTGTTTTGCAAATGCAGACAGGATTTTTTTGTTGATGCGGCTGATTAGTCCAGGGCCTTCATAAATAAAGCCGGTATACAATTGCACCAACACCGCGCCCGCGTTTAGTTTATCGATAGCGTCTTCGGGAGAATGAATTCCTCCTACCCCAATAATTGGAAAAGCCCCTTTAGATTTTTCCGAAATATAGTGGATTACCTCTGTCGATGCACGTGTCAGGGGCTTGCCACTCAGGCCACCGGTTTCCTCTGTGTATTTTGCAGATCGCAGACCTTCCCTAACAATGGTTGTATTCGTAGCGATCAGCCCAGCAATTTTTGTTTCCAGAACGATCTCCACGATGTCATCCAATTGCTCGTGGGTCAGATCCGGAGCAATTTTTAACAAGATGGGTCTGCTAGTACCATTTTTTGAATTTCGTTGCTGCAGGGTATTCAGGATATACATCAGAGGCTCTTTTTCCTGCAATGCCCGCAAACCCGGCGTATTAGGCGAACTTACGTTGACAACAAAGTAATCCACTACATCAAAAAGCCGGTCGAAACATTTGATATAATCATTTACCGCTTCATCATTTGGTGTCACCTTGTTTTTACCGATATTCCCTCCTATGATCAGCCCTTTTTGCCATTCTTTGGCATTTTTACGGTAAGCGGCAATATTTTCGGCAACCACATCCATACCCTTGTTATTGAAGCCCATCCGATTGATGAGCGCCTGGTCGGCAGGCAAACGGAACATGCGGGGCTTAATATTACCCGGTTGAGGCAAAGGTGTAACCGTACCGACCTCAATAAAACCAAAGCCCAGGTCGGCCATTTCGCCGATCACTTCAGCATTTTTGTCAAAACCGGCAGCCAGACCAACAGGGTTTTTGAAGCTTAAGCCAAAAACCTCTTTCTCCAACCTGTTATCACGCAGATCCCAAAATGCACGACTAAGTTTCCCGCCACCGGGTAAACGATTAAATCGTTTCAGGTTGCGGGTCACGAAGTAATGTACATTCTCGGGGTCGAATTGAAAAAGCAGTGGTTTGAGTAATTGATACATGGCGCGAATTTACCAAGTTTAACAACTCAAAAGTTATCGGATGTTAAATAATTGAAGATACAAATTGAAATTCCTACCTTTCAAAAGGTTATTGGATAACATGAAAAAGATACTAGCTACATTAATAATTATTTGCTGCTCAGCTAGCGTGTTTTCACAAACTCAATTCGTTTTTAAAGGCAAAATATCTGGTGCATCAGACTTGCATTGTATTTTCATGTATCAAGATGAGAACGGCGAAAACAAAATGGACAGCTCCGTTCTTAAAGATGGAGAATTTAGCTTTAAAGGAAATATTAACAGTCCTATTATGGGCTATTTTACCGTAAACCCAGGTTCATTTAAAATAAAAGACGATAGCGATCCTAATACCAAAGGTGTTTTCCTTGCACCGGGAGTAATAACGGCTACGGGTAAATATGACTCGTTAAAAGAAATGACGATTACAGGCTCAAAGTCTCAATCAGAATTTGAAGAACTTCAAAATCAGTATGGCGGACTGAACGCAGAATACAATAGGCTGGCACACGATTTCGATATTGCACTTGCTGATTTCGAAACTGCTCAAAAAAATAATAAAGACAAGAAATTGATCGATTCCCTTCATGCTAAAATGGAGAATATTCGAGACCAATATCAAAATTTTCAGCCCAGATACCTTGCAGTTGACCGTTTGTTCATTCTTTCACATCCAAACTCCTCTGCAAGTTCATTTGAACTCGAAGTCGATTTCAACCAATTGCCATATGATACCGTAAAATCACTTTTTAATGAATTAAAGCCTATCGTTCGTGAGGGTTATTATGGGAAGGCGATCCTGGAGCAACTCACGGCTATAGAAAATAATTCGGTTGGAAAAATAGCCAGTAATTTTACAGCAACAGACCTCGACGGAAAACCGCTCACATTTTCATCATTACGGGGGAAAGTTATACTGCTGGATTTTTGGGCAAGTTGGTGTAAGCCTTGCCGGGAAAGTACGCCACATCTGATCGAACTCTACCGAAAATATCACGGTCTGGGTTTTGACATTATTGCAATCGGTGATGATGACCAGACTAAAGGTGCATGGATCAAAGCTATTGCACAAGACAGCTCTTCTCTTTGGCATAACGTGCTTCGGGGGCACTATAGTCAGAACAAAAACGATGATATAGCCAACAAATTCGCCGTAAGCTTTTTACCTACGAGAATTTTAATTGATGAAAATGGCTTTATTCTGGCGCGATATGGCGGAAATGAAGATAACGGAACTCTCGACAACAAACTTGCAGCAATTTTTAAACAATAGTCGCAATTAATACCTTCTGTTTTAGTCATTTTCTCCCACAAATCAACTTCACGACTTTCCACTTCCCGATAGCTATCGGGACGCTGACTTCCGGACTAAAAACGGTATCTTTGCGCCCAAATGATCGCTATTAATAATCTTACGTTCGAGATCGGTGCGCGGGCACTATATGATGAAGCCAACTGGCATATTAAACCAGGAGAAAAAATTGGACTGATCGGGGCCAACGGTACCGGTAAAACGACGCTGCTCAAAATGATCGTGGGCGAGTATACGCCAACTTCGGGGACGATATCGAAGGCCAAGGACCTGACAATGGGCTACCTGAACCAGGATTTGCTCTCCTACGCTTCTGAAAAAAATATCCTTCACGTTGCGATGGAGGCTTTTGAGCGCCAGAACCAGTTGCATGATGAGATAGAAATTCTGTTGAAAAAACTGGAGACCGAATACACCGACGATCTTTTGCATAAGCTAAGCGATAGACAGCACGAATTTGAAGTGCTGGATGGCTATAATATTGAATATAAGGCACATGAAATATTAGCCGGTCTTGGTTTTTCTGAAGCCGATACACACCGTAAACTCAGTGAGTTTTCGGGTGGCTGGCGCATGCGGGTAATGTTGGCCAAGATATTATTGCAGGCTCCCGATATCCTTTTACTGGATGAGCCTACCAACCACCTCGACTTACCTTCGATCCAATGGCTGGAAGAATATTTAAGGGCTTTTGATGGCGCAGTGGTGATCGTATCGCATGACCGCTGGTTCCTCGACCGTGTGATCAACCGTACCGTTGAATCAAGAAAAGGAAAATTGAATGTTTACTCGGGAAACTATACTTTCTATCTCGAAGAAAAATCGCAGCGCGAGGAAATACAGCGGGGTGAGTTTAAAAATCAGCAGGCCAAGATCAAACAGGAAGAACGCCTGATAGAACGTTTCCGGGCTAAAGCCTCCAAAGCGAAAATGGCGCAATCGCGAATAAAAGCATTGGATAAGCTGGAACGGGTTGATGATGTGGATGATGAAAACCCAACGGTTAATTTTAAGTTCCGCTTCTCGAAACAATCGGGGCGACATGTTGTAACCATTGAAGACATGGCAAAAAGCTATCCCGGTTTGGATATCTTGAACCATGCTAATGCGATCATTGAAAAAGGCGATAAAATAGCATTGATCGGTGCTAATGGTCGCGGTAAATCTACCCTATTGCGTCTGATAGCTGGTACGGATACCAATTTTACCGGGAAATGCGAAACTGGTTACAACGTAACCAAAACCTTTTTCGCCCAGCACCAATTAGAGTCGTTGCATTTGGAAAACGAAATATTGGCCGAGTTACAGGCATTTGCCCCTAAACATAACGAAACGGAATTACGCTCGATCCTGGGCTCGTTCCTGTTTACAGGGGATGATGTTTTTAAAAAAATACGGGTATTGTCGGGTGGCGAAAAATCGCGCGTGGCACTGGCCAAAGCCTTGACGGCAGACGCTAATTTCCTGATCCTGGATGAGCCTACCAACCACCTTGATATACAATCAGTGAATATCCTGATCCAGGCATTACAACAGTTTGAGGGCACCCTGATCGTTGTTTCGCACGACAGGTATTTCCTTGATAATATCGCCAATAAAATTTGGTTCATCGAAAACCAGGAGATCAAAGAATATCCGGGAACCTACCAGGAATATGAGATTTGGAATGCGAAACGCAAAATTCAATTAAAAGAAGCTCCGGCGCCTGTAACCGAAAAACCAAAACCTGTAAAGGAAACCGTACCGACCGACGAGAAAGCAAAACAGCTTAAAAAGCTAAACCAGGATCTCTCCAAAATGGAGGAGGAGATAGCAGTGCTCGAAAAGACAGTAAAACAATTGGAGGCGCAACTTGCCGACGATAAACTATACAATGACACTGCAAATGCCAACAAAGTAACCGACAATTACCAGCTGAAAAAACTGGAGTTGAACGAGTTGCAGGTAAAATGGGAGACGCTGGCCGGGCAAATAATGGAATTAGAAGCTTAAACAGGCCATGAAGTCAAAGGCAAACACGGGATTCCAATCAACCATGATCATGTGCCAGGAGCCTGCTAAGCCTTTGCGAACTCCTTTCAGCTTTGCTTCCGTTTTTGCCATTATCTTGTTATCGGCCTTTTTCGGACATTGCGCATTTGCTCAATCGCCTACCTATACTGACCGGGTTTTTTTGCCTGAAATAAAAACTGTTGAATTTTATAATACTAAAAAAGAACAATCGTTCCCGCTGATCGAACTCAATACCAGCCAGCAATTGCTGTTAGGCTTTGACGATCTGCATGGCGGTTCGCGTAATTTTTATTATACCATCGAGCATTGCGATGAAAACTGGGACCCTACTAATATTCCCAAATCAGAATACTTGCAGGGATTTACAGAGGACCAGATCAGGAACTATAACTACTCCTCATCGACCATTCAGAAATACACTCATTATGAGCTTATTTTTCCGAATGAAAATTTGAGCGCCCCCAAAATATCAGGAAACTATATTTTAAAAGTTTATGAGGATGGCGATCAATCAAAGCTGGTACTGACACGCCGGTTTTATGTGATCAGTCAAAAAATAGCCTTAATGGCCGAGATCGTTCCTTCAAACGATCTTTCGTTAAAACAAAGCAACCAAAAGATCAATTTTCAAATCGACTACAGTGCGTTGCGGGTTCAAAACCCGAATTCCGATATCAAGGCATTTGTAAGCCAAAACCGGCGCGATGAAACTACGATCATCAACGCGCAACCTTCAAGTATCCAGGGCACCCGCTTGATCTATAATGATATCAATACCAATGATTTTCCGGGGCTGAATGAATTCAGGCACTTTGATACACGCTCGTTAAAAATAAATTCTGACCGCATCGGTCATATCTATCGTGATACCGCTAACACCGTTGTACTATTACCCGACCAAACACAGAATCAACCCAACTACGCCTTTTATTACGACAATAATGGCAAGTTTTTCCCGGGCAACCAGGACGGCACAGATCCGCGAATTGATGCCGACTATGCCCACATTTATTTCTCTCTGGTCAGTGATCATTCAGGCAATGATGGTGCAGTATATATCGTAGGCCTGTTTAACTATTACCGGCTGGATGAAACAAATAAACTCAGCTATGACCCGACCGACAAGCGCTTTCACATCCAGTTGTTTTTGAAACAGGGAGTTTATGATTACGAATACGTTTGGGTGCCGAAAGTTGCGGATAAAGTAGATGACGCAGCCTTTTGCGGTACACATTACGAAACAGAAAACGAATACCAGCTTTTAGTTTACTATCATCCGGCGGGCGCCCGCTGGACCGACCTTGTAGGCTACCGCGCGCTGAATACTGCGCAGAAAAGGTAATGAAATAGCTATATTTGCTTCAAATTGCCATACATGAACTCCAGGTCGCCTAAAGAATCACATACTATAATGAATGAATTGGTATTGCCTAACGATACCAATACCTTAAACAACCTGATGGGCGGACGTTTGCTGCATTGGATGGACATATGTGCCGCAATTTCTGCTCAGAAGCACTGTAACCGGATCGTTGTTACCGCATCGGTCGACAATGTATCTTTCAAACATTCCATCAAACTGGGCGATGTAGTAACGATTGAAGCCAAAGTAACCCGCGCATTCACTACTTCGGTAGAAGTCAGGCTCGACGTATGGGCCCAGAATATCCCTTCGGGATCCAAAATAAAAAGCAACGAAGCATATTATACCTTTGTAGCGGTTGATCAAAGCGGCCGAACTATTCCCGTGCCCTCACTTACACCAGAAAATGAAGAAGATAAAATGCTTTTCGCAGGAGCGCTTCGACGCCGGCAATTACGCCTGATTCTGGGCGGCAAAATGAAACCGGATGATGCAACTGAACTGAAAGCCTTGTTTTTCACCGATCGTAAAGAGCATTAAGAGCCCATCTCGAGGATCTTTTCAAACTCTTCCTGCTTGATAGCAGCTACCGATAGCCTACTTAATCGTACTAATTGGATATCTTTCAGAGAAGGTTCAGCTTTGATCTGTGCAAGTGATACCGGATTTTTGAGTGCTTCTACCGGGGCAAGTTCAACAACCACCCAATTGGCATCGTCAGTAGTGGGGTCCTGGTATGATTCTTTGATCACTTTTGCTATCCCTACTATATCCTTCCCTTCATTACTATGATAATAAAGAACCAGGTCGCCAACGCTCATTGCCCTTAAATTGTTACGCGCGGCATAATTGCGAACGCCATCCCAAACGGCGCGCCCGTCTTTGTTAAATTGTGTCCAACTGTATTTTTCCGGTTCCGACTTTACGAGCCAATAGTTCATATTTGATCAGTTTGTAAGGCTGTAAAGTTGAGAAAAATGCCCGAAATGGGGAAGCATCATTTTTGTTAATCGTTATCGCTCAATTTCTTGTTAAACTGCAATAAATTATTGTCCGGCCTGGATAAATTCTTTCTGAAGTTGAGCGAAAAAATATCGGCCCTTTTCATGTATTCAACCTGCTTTTTAGGTTTCTTAAAGGTATAAAGCCACCATAAACCATTTTTGAGGCAAAAGTTATAAAAGAAAATAGGAAGGATGATACCGGCAGTCCATACAATCAGGATCAACATTGGAACATTGGTCATATGCAGAAAATTCATGCACAATATCCGAGTGAACGACATAGTAATGATCTGCATGCAATAGATGAATAATGAGTGATAACCCACAATTCGTATAAAGGTAAATACCCGGTACTTTTGAAGCAGGAAGGAGAAACTAAGCGAAGCCGCACATCCGATCAATGCTTCAAGCATAAACCAAAACGGCTGCCGGTATTCCGTTAGCTGAACTCCGTAAATACTTGGCTGCAAATTGAACTTTGTAAAATGGTACTGAATACCAATAAAGAGGATGGCAAGAGGTACGAAAATTTTCCATGACGTAAGGCGCTCAATATTGCCCTCATTCAGCAGCAAATCTGAAATCAGGTCGCCCAGGGCAAAAAAGAAATAATATTCACAGATATCATTCAGGAACCCAAAATCGTGGTTATCCAGCTTCATCCAGGTATTTACAGCATACAAACCAAAGCCAATAATTACCTGTACAAACGGAGGTAAGCGCAGCTTTGCTTTTAACAGGGCATAAAGGCTTCCTATACAAAACAATGCATTCAGGTACCAGAACGGTGGATCAAGGCGTGGATCAGTTATAAGATACAGATAGTACCATGGCGTTGTGGTATTATTCGTATACTTCGCAGCCAACAATTGTAATGTCACCTGAACCGAGCCCCATATCAACAGTGGAAATAAAATATTATTGACGCGGTCGGTCAGGTAGCCGCTATAGTTTTTCTTCAATAGACTTCTGCCAACAAGTAAGCCAGATACAATAAAGAAAAGTGGCATCCGGAACCCATACATAAATGTATTGATGTAATTAATAAATGGATACTTCTCCATTGCTAATCCGTGTCCGCTCAGGGTAAAATAACAATGAGAAAATCCAACCAGAATAATACTGATACCTTTGTCGTAGTCAATCCAAAGCCATCGCTTTTCATTTAATATATAGGAGGAGTTAAACGGATCCATCTTTTAATTGTGATTAAAGTACTCAGCAAATGATTTAACATACGATATTGTATCGCATAGGTATAACATTGCTTATTATCGGGTATATTAAAGGCAAATTCTATTCCAGTTTGCTGCATTCATCATATTACCCTGTTAAACGCAATGTATTAACGAAAAAAAAGTATTATTTTAACAAGCTTTTTGTAATTTCATTTACGCAAAGAGTTAAAATAATCAAGCATGTTTAATTTTTATTAAACATATTTCTTTTTGATTAATTTTATTTAAATTTAGCGGTATAATTATTTTTTTGGCTAACCTTAGAAAAATGACTATTCAAAGCCTTTTCAGCGTGGGGAATCTATCCCAAAATGTAGCGTTTTATTCCTTTTTAGTTGTTTTGGCGGGATTGAATATTGAATTATGGCGGCACAATTCAAAGGATAAGAAATACGAAGAAAGTATTCAAGCCGACTAACGCAGCTTAGTGGATTATTTTAAACATTAGCTCTTTCATCAATTCACCCGGGGTACTTGTGGATTCTACGCCTTTGCTTTTCAAATCGTATTCGCGGAGTAAACTAATGATCTGCATGGTTTTGCCATAATTGTAACTTCGGCCGGCCAACTCAAAATCTTTTACAAAATATGGGCTTACGCCAAGTTCACGTGCGAGGTTTTGGGGCGACTTGTCTTTTACGTAATGGTATTGCAACACACGGCTAAAAAATGTGTTAAGGTTGCCAAGTATCAACATTAGCGGGTTTGCCTTCGGATTAGCCTCAAAATAATTGATGATCTGGTTAACTTTAAACGGATCCTTGCGGCTCAAAGCTGATTGCAGTTCAAATACATTATATTCTCGGCTTATGCCAATATTGTCCTGAACATGCTTTAGCGTGATCAATTGTCCGGCATTAACATTCAGGATCAACTTATCCAGCTCATTCGCAACTTTCGATAGATCGTTGCCCAGGTACTCCGCCATCATAGCAGAAGCCTGTTGTTCAATTTTATACCCCTTGCCTTCGGCATAATCTTCTATCCATCCGGGTATCTTATTGTCGTATAGCGATGTCGACTCGAAGATCAGTCCTTTTTTTTCGATCGCTTTGTAGGTTTTTTTACGCTTATCAAACTTTCCGTATTTGTAACAAAATATCAAGATTGTGCTTGATAACGGGTTTTCAAAGTAGCTTAATATCGGGTCGATGCCTTTTTTGTCATCATCCTCCTTACCCCATTTCAGATCCTGTGCCTCTTTCACCAGTATGAGCTGGTATTCGGACATCATCGGATAACGTTTAGCGGCATTGAGCACCGTCATCATATCAGTATCTTTACCATAAAATACCGTTTGATTGAACCCCTTTTCTGCTGCCGACAAAAACTGGTGCTCTGCAAAATCACTGATCAGGTCGATAAAGTAAGGTTCTTCGCCATGCAAAAGGTACAGGGGTTTTAACCTTCTGTTCTTGATATCCTTTATAATTTCATTTGCTGTCATAGCCAGAACCCAAAAGTAGTTATTTGCAGGTAATATTGCTTGATCAAGTTAAGACCCAAAACAAGTTGATCGGAATTTTCAGTGATAAATTCAACGGGCCATACTTATTGTCCCGATAGCTATAGGGATGCTGATTTTCGGACCAAATTGAAAAAATCAACTAAATTTACCCAATGTTACAAGCTCTCAATTTACCGCCCTACCCTTTCAAGATAACCGAACAGGATGGTAAACTGACACTTTTTGACGAGATCAGGAAGAAGCATCTCGTACTTACGCCCGAGGAATGGGTACGACAGCATTTTGTTCAGTTTTTGATCAATCAGAAAGGTTATCCCAAGTCGCTGATCAAACTCGAGGGCGGGTTAAAGCTGCTCGGCAAAGCCCGGCGAACGGATATTGTTGTATTTAACACCCGGGGTGAGCGAATTTTGATCATTGAATGTAAAGCACCATCGGTAAAAATTACGCAAAAGACCTTTGATCAGGTGGCGCGATATAACATGGTGCATCAGGTGTCGATGTTGGGTGTCAGCAATGGCCTGGTCCACTATTATTGCAGCATCGATACCAATGAAAAGCAATACCGGTTTATGGAGGAATTACCGGCCTTCAGCGAGATAAATAACTAACCGAGTATTTCCACCAGGTTCTGCATTTTCTCTTTCAACTCGTCAGGCTTAAATGGCTTGGACACATAGTCATTCATACCTGAATTGAATACGCGCTCTTTGATATCATACAACGCAGATGCGGTCAGGGCAATGATGGGGATATTTGCTTTTTTGGGATCACGCATCTTTCTGATTTCCATGGCCGCATCAAAGCCATTTAAGACTGGCATTTGAAGATCCATCAGGATGATATCAAAATTGCCGTATTGAACCATTTCAATAGCGCGCTCGCCATTTTCGGCTATTGTTGGTGAAATACCCCATTTGGAGAATAGCTTTTTCATCAGCATTACATTGACCATGTTGTCTTCAGCGATCAGTACCCGTAAATTACTCATCGAATCGACCTGCAAAGGAACCTGCAAAGGATTAGGCGCCAGCGGCGACGGAACGACCTCTGTTGAAACTGTAAACTCCATAGAAAATGCAAATTCCGAACCTTCACCGGGTTGCGTGATCACATCCATATGCAAATGCTGCAATTCCAGCAATCGCTTAACGATAGCCAGGCCAAGCCCCGTACCACCATACTGCCGGGTTGTGGTGATCGACTCCTGGGTAAATGGCTCAAAGATCATAGCCAGATTCTCTTTTTCAATACCGATACCGGTGTCTTTGATCGAAAATCTAACGTTAACGATATTATGACGATCCTCAAGCACCTTGACAGTAACCCAAACTGTGCCCGAGGGGGTAAACTTAATAGCGTTACTGATCAGGTTAAATACAATTTGGCTAAGGCGCGTTGGGTCGCCAATCAAAACTTTATCACGAAGCACAGGATCGACCGAAACTTTGAAAGTAAGTTCTTTTTCCTCGGCTTTCAATTTAAGTCCGCCGCAAACATTCTGTATCAGATCTGGCAGGTTAAATTTTATGTTTTCAAAAACTACTTTGCCGGCTTCTATTTTGTTAAAATCGAGCACATCATTAACCAGCGCCAAAAGGTTGTTGGCCGAAAACTTAAGGATATCCAGGTTATCTTTTTGATCGGGGCGCGGATTACCCATCATCAACAGGTTGGTCATACCAATAACTGCATTCAATGGGGTGCGGATCTCGTGCGACATGATCGACAGAAACTCCGATTTAGCAAGCGCCGATTTTTCTGATTTTTCGATCACCTTCTCCAGCTCAATATTCAAGTTTCCACGTTCTTCGGCTGTAGCCCTCAGTTGGCGGATACTTCTGATAAAGGCAGTATAGAAGTGCCCATTCATCAAAATAATGAGTATAAAATTAGCGCAGCCAGCTATAATGATGGTCGATTGCCCTAATACCATCGGCTTAACGCCTATGAAATAGTTATTATCATACTCCAGTATCTGAAACAGCAAAACAGGTATCAGGTTCACCAGCGAATAAAACATACCACTAACCTGACCCAGCATGTAGAAACTAAAAATAACGATCAGCAACAGTATCTGAGCGGTGATGATATCTACTTTTTGTATCGTAATAAAAACACTGCACAGGTTTACCATGGTGGCAAGTACCAGCAAAATATGTGATATGATAGCCCAGCGCGGCCTGAATGTGAAGTATTTAAAAAGGATAACCAGACTTAAAAACAAAATGGAGCTGGTAAAAGCCAGGACATATTGGTGATCGAGATAAATATTGATCACCAGACCCATAACGCCGACGATTGCCAGCAAAAGCCCGTAATATAGTAAGCGGATGCGAGCCTGGTCGAGGATGCTTTGTTCCTTTGTTAATATCTTATTGACAGAAAAATTAAAAAAACCTACGTCCTTATTCATTTTAGGCGCTTTAGCATCGCATTATTTCATCACTTAAAAATACAATGCATCGGTAAACAGACCAAACTCAATTAATTTTTATAGCACTTTTTTGTTGCAATTAACCTGCCAATTCTGCCAAACTATCGTTGATTATCTTAATTTTAGCGAGTGCGTCAGCTTTTTTCTTCAACTCGTTATCGATAATTTCTGGTTTTGCATTCTGCATAAATCGCTCATTGCCGAGCTTTGCTTCAACAGCCTTCAAAAACCCAAGCAGGTATTCCTTCTCTTTCTGTAACTTTTCTATCTCGGCTGCTGCATCGATCTCCAATGCGAGCGGTATGAAAAACTCATCTTTTGACACCGTAAAGGCTACTGCATCAGCAAGTTTATCTTTCACGATATTAAACACGCCGATATTGGCCAATCGGCTAATGATATTACTATACCCGGTATAATCAATTCCTGAATTAGATTTTGCCGAAAGATCCAAAGTCTCTTTTGGCGAAATTTGTTTTCCCTGCCGGATATCTCGAATCCGGGTAACGATCTCTTTCACCAATTCTGTTTCTGCCAAAAGTTGGGTATCAATTTGCCCGATATTCGGCATTTTTGCAACTATACAACAATCTGCTGCTGCCCGGCTGCCAAAAATCTCTTCATCATGCCACAGTTCTTCGCTGATAAAAGGCATAAATGGATGCAACACCTTTAAAATATCTTCAAAAAATTTAACGGTACGGTCATAAGTTATCCTATCGATCTGCTGTTCGTAGGCCGGCTTGATCATTTCCAGATACCAGGCACAAAAATCGTCCCAAACCAGTTTATAGGTCGACATCAGTGCGTCTGATAAACGGTACTGCGCAAAAAAGTTATCGATCTCGGTTAAAGCCTGGTTAAACCTGCTTTCAAACCACGATATTGCAGTAGTATTCTGACCAGGCAGGTTTTCATCTACCGTCCATCCTTTTACCAATCTGAAGGCGTTCCAAATTTTATTGCCAAAATTGCGACCCTGTTCACAATGCTTCTCGTCAAACATCAAATCGTTGCCTGCCGGCGAGGAGAATAGCATACCTATACGCACACCATCGGCACCATATTTTTCGATCAGGTCAAGCGGGTCTGGCGAATTACCCAACGATTTGGACATTTTGCGACCCAATTTATCCCGCACAATACCGGTCAGGTAAACATTGCTAAAAGGTATTTGCCCCCTGAATTCATGACCCGCCATGATCATACGCGCCACCCAGAAAAATAAGATTTCGGGAGCTGTTACCAGGTCGTTGGTTGGATAGTAATAATTAATATCATCGTTATTGGGGTCTTTGAAACCATCAAAAACCGATATTGGCCATAACCAGGATGAGAACCAGGTATCAACCACATCTTCCTCCTGTACCAGGTTAATAAACTCGTGGCCCGCCTCGCGGAATTGCGATTCTGCTTCTTCGTAGGTTTTAGCTACAACCCACTGGCCTTTCTCGTTATACCAGGCCGGGATACGTTGCCCCCACCATAATTGCCTGCTGATACACCAATCCTTCACATTCTCCATCCAATGCCGATAAGTGTTGACAAACTTTTCGGGTATTAATTTGATATCGCCCTTCAGCACATAATCTAAGGCCGGTTTTGCCATCTCGTCCATTTTGCAAAACCATTGCAATGACAATTTGGGTTCGATAACCGCATCAGTTCTTTCGGAAAAACCGATCTGCGATTTATAATCTTCTATTTTTTCAATTGCGCCTGCCTCTTCAAGCAGAGGGATAATTTTCTTACGAGCCGCAAAACGGTCCTCGCCTACCAGTATCTGCGCTTTTTCGTTCAGTTTGCCGTCGTCGTTCAAAATATCAACAACGGGCAAATGGTGTTTCAGGCTCAGCTCATAGTCGTTCAAATCGTGGGCAGGAGTCACCTTTAAACATCCGGTACCGAATTCCATATCCACATATTCATCCAGGATGATCGGTATTTCTTTGTTGATCAAGGGCACAAAAGCTTTCTTGCCATGCAGGTGCCTAAACCGCTCGTCGTTCGGGTTGATACAAATAGCTGTATCAGCCATGATCGTCTCGGGCCGCGTGGTGGCGATAATAAGAAAGTCTGAAGTCTCGAGTCTTGAGTCCGGAGTCAATTTGTTTTGACTTAGAGCTAAAGACTCAGGACTCAGGACTTGATAGCGTATATAATAAAGCTTTTGATTAACCTCTTTACGAATAACTTCCTCATCCGAAACCGCAGTTTTACCCTGCGGGTCCCAGTTGACCATGCGCACACCACGGTAAATCCAGCCTTTTTTGTACAGATGAATAAAGGTATCGATCACAGCTTCTGAAAGGTCGTCGTCCATGGTAAAACGGGTTCGGTCCCAGTCGCAGGAAGCGCCCAGTTTTTTCAACTGCTCCAGGATAATGCCGCCGTATTTATGGCGCCATTCCCAGGCGTATTCCATGAATTTTTCGCGACCGATCTCGTTTTTATTGATCCCTCTTTCTTTCAGCATTGCCACTACTTTAGCTTCAGTTGCAATACTTGCATGATCAGTTCCGGGTACCCAGCAGGCATTTTTACCTTTCATACGTGCACGACGGATCAAAACATCCTGTATAGTATTATTGAGCATATGGCCCATATGCAAAACACCAGTCACGTTCGGCGGAGGAATGACAATCGTGTAAGGCTCACGCTCGTCTGGCACCGATCTGAAAAAACCGTGCTCCATCCAATAACTATACCATTTATCCTCTGCTTCTTTAGGCTGATACTTTGTAGAAATACTCATGACGGGCAAAAATAATGTTTTAAGATCATAATTTGGGCATTAGGCATTTGGCATTTGCTTCGCGGCATTTGGCATTTGGCATTAGTCGCTTTCGATTGCGCATATTTCAAAAAATTACATGATTCCATTCATTTAGCAATAACTACAGTCTTGATGACCAAATGACCCATTGACCAAATGACTTAATGACCCATTGACCCAAGGCCCAATGCCAAATGCCAAATGGACTATCAAATTCTTGTTACATTACCTACATTCGAAGCTATTTTGTTAATTTCAACTTTTCTCAGAAAATTAATATGAAAATCAAATTATCACACTTACTGCTCGGCGGAGCAGTGGTAGTTTCCGCTGCAGCTTTTGCACCTGATGGTGGCAAAAAAGCGCAAAGCGGTCGTCCAGCAAAATTTATCGACTCGGCTAATTTCGACTTTTCCGTTAAGCCGGGTGACGACTTTTTCGACTATGCTAATGGCACCTGGATAAAAGGCAATGCTATACCTGCAAAAGAAACCCGCTGGGGTAGCTTTAATATTCTTCACCAGGAAAATACTGATAAATTACTCGGTTTACTTGCCGAGGTCAGCAAAACCCCGGGCCAGCTTAAAGGCAGTTTAAAGCAACGCGTTGGCGATCTGTACACCAGCGGCCTGGATAGTATGGCGATAGAAAAAAGAGGATATGATCCGATCAAAGCCGACCTGGCCCGAATAGATAAAATTGCCGACCTGAACGGCGTGGTGAATGAATTGATCTTACTGCGTGTAAATGGCGATGCAAGTCCTTTGTTTGGATCGGGTGTTGGCGCTGATTCAAAACACCCTAATGTGAACATTGTCGATTTCAGGCAAGGCGGCACCAGTTTGCCCGACCGTGATTATTACCTGAAAGACAATGATCGCAACAAAAAGATCCTTGAGGCATATAAGAAATACATCGTTGCGTTATTTACACTGACGGGAACAAGTGCTGATGATGCAGCTAAAAATGCCGGCACAATTTTAACGATGGAAACCGCATTGGCAAAGGCTCAATTGAGCCGAGTTGAATTGCGCGACCCTAAAATAAGCTATAACAAATATGCTGTCGCCGATTTTGACAAACTAACGCCGCATTTAAACTGGACCCAGTTATTGCCTCAAATGAAACTTAACGGTGTTGATACGGTGAACGTTTCGCAGCCCGGCTTTTTCAAATCGGCAGATGCGCTTTTGGCTTCAACATCGGTTGACGACTGGAAGACCTACCTCAAATGGAACATGTTAAAGGGTTCGGCATCCGCCCTAAGTTCTCCATTTGTAAAAGCAAACTTTGAATTCAGCAGCGCATTAAGCGGACAGAAAGTGCAAACTCCCCGCACGGAGCGCATGGCCAACCTCGTTGATGGCAGCGTAGGCGAATTACTTGGTCAGCTATATGTCGAAAAATACTTTACACCAGCTGCCAAACAGTATATGGTTGGTCTGGTGAACAACCTTAAAAGTGTACTTGGCGATCGCATCAAACGGCTCGAATGGATGAGCGATGCTACCAAGCAAAAGGCGCTGGCGAAACTGAATGCCTTTACGGTAAAGATCGGCTACCCCGACCAGTGGCAAAATTACACCGGTCTTGTGATCGAGCGCAATGATTATTACGGCAATTTGAAGCGTATCTCAAAATGGCGCTACAATTATAATGTGTCGCAATTAGGCAAGCCGGTCGACAAAAAACGCTGGGGCATGACGCCGCCAACTGTAAATGCTTACTACAACCCGAGCAATAACGAGATCGTATTCCCTGCCGGCATTCTGCAGTTCCCTTTCTTTGATTTTAAAGCTGATGATGCCGTTAATTACGGCGGTATCGGCGCTGTGATCGGACACGAAATGACCCACGGCTTTGACGACCAGGGTCGCCAGTTTGACGCCGATGGTTCACTGCGCGACTGGTGGACAAAAGATGATGCGGATAAATTTAAAACCCGCGCCGACCAGGTTGTGGCGCAATACAATGCCTTTACGGTATTAGATACCTTACATGTTAACGGCAAACTAACGCTCGGTGAAAACCTTGCCGACCTCGGTGGATTGAACATTGCTTACGAAGCATTCAAGAAAACCAAAGAGGGCCAGTCCACAACGAAGATCGACGGGTTTACACCCGACCAGCGTTTCTTCTTGTCCTGGGCACAGGTATGGCGCGGCTCACAACGCCCCGAATCAGCTGCACAACGCATCCTGACCGACCCACACTCACCCGAAAAATACCGCTGCAACGCACCGATCAGCAATATCGATGCCTGGTACGCTGCATTCAATATCCAACCCGGCGATCAGAATTATAAGAAGCCCGAGGACAGGATACATGTTTGGTAGGGGAATTGGTCATTAGTCATTAAACGTGAAAGCCCGGTCTGCGACCGGGCTTCCACGTTTATTTATACCAACATCCCGATAGCTATCGGGACAACCAATACAACCAATACAACCAATACAACTAATACAACTAATACACCAATCAAAAAACCTCACTCAAATACCCAATCCTACCCTGCGCGTCCATTCCCTGAATCACTA